>CAJUCA010000006.1:0-47819 GCA_910585265.1 uncultured Oscillospiraceae bacterium
GAACGCAGTTTTCGCCGCAGGCGGAAACGGAGTAAGCGGACTTTGCGACGACGAGTGCGCTCTTTGGTTACTTTCTCTCGCGGGAGAGAAAGTAACGCCCCCCGCAGGGGAGTCCCCCGAGGAGGGGAAAGGAGTCATAAACAATGTACCTCCATTTAGGCCAGAACGTCATGGTAAGAAACCAGGACGTAATCGGCATATTCGACCTGGACAACACCACCTGGTCCTTCCGCACCCGCCGTTTCCTGGAGCGGGCGGAGGGGGAGGGAAGGGTGATCCCCCTGGGGGACGATCTGCCCCGCTCCTTCGTCCTGGCGGACGGGGGGGAGGGAAAGCCCGTGATCTACCTGATCCCCCTGTCCCCGGCGGCGTTGTCCGCCCGGGCGGAGCGGGATCTGCCCATATAGGTGAAACAAAAAGGAGGCTTTTAAGATGGAATCCATCGACTACCTTTGGAAGGACCGTAAACGCCGCCTGGGGCTTCCCCTGTCCTTCACCCGGTACGCCCTCAGCGAGGACAGGCTGTTCTGCGAAACCGGGTTTTTGAACCTGAAATCCGATGAGGTGCTGCTCTACCGGGTGCAGGATCTGGAGCTGACCATGCGGCTGGGCCAGCGGATGTTCGGGGTGGGGACGGTGTGCGTCCACTCGTCGGACAAGAGTATACCCCACCTGGATTTGAAGAACGTGAAAAACCCCCGGCAGGTGAAGGAGCTGATCCACAAGAACGTGGAGGAGGCCAAAAACCGCCGCCGTATGCGGGCCACCGAGCTGCTGGGCCAGGAGGACGGCCCGTCCCACCTGGACGGGGAGAATTTTGACTTTGACGGGGACGGGTGCGACGCCGATTGACCCGGCGGCCCCGGACAGAAGCACAGATTAGCGGAGGAAGATCATGGCTGAAGAACGCAACGAGTTAAACGAACTGAACACCACCCAGACCGACCACGAGTACGGCGCGTCGGAGATCCAGGTGCTGGAGGGGCTGGAGGCCGTCCGGAAGCGTCCGGGTATGTATATCGGCTCCACGTCCAGCTCCGGCCTGCACCATCTGGTGTACGAGATCGTGGACAACGCCATCGACGAGGCCCTGGCGGGGTACTGCGACCACATCACCGTGGAGATTTTGGAGGGCGACGTGATCAAGGTCACCGACAACGGCCGCGGCGTCCCGGTGGATATACAGGCCCAGACCGGGCGTCCCGCCCTGGAGGTGGTGTACACCGTGCTCCACGCCGGGGGCAAGTTCGGCGGCGGCGGGTATAAGGTGTCCGGCGGCCTCCACGGGGTGGGCGGCAGCGTGGTGAACGCCCTCAGTGAATGGATGGAGGTCCGGGTCCACAAGAACGGGCGGATCTACGAGGTGAAGTTCTCCCGGGGCAGTATGACCCAGGAGATGACCGTCATCGGCACCACCGACAGGACGGGCACCGAGGTGGTGTTCAAGCCCGACCCCGAGATGTTTGACGACACGGTGTACGACTACGAAACCCTCCACCGCCGTATGCGGGAGCAGGCGTTTTTGAATGCCGGGGTGCGAATTTTCATTGCCGACCGCCGCCCAGGCCGGGAGCAGGAGGAGGATATGTGCTATCAGGGCGGCATCCGGGAGTTCGTCGCCTTCATCAATGAGAACAAAACCCCCCTCCATGACAGCGTGATCTATATGTCCGGAGCCAAAGAGGATTCCATGGCCGAGATCGCCATGCAGTACAGCGAGGACAGCTTCAGCGAGATCATCGTCTCCTTCGCCAACAACGTCCACACCCCGGAGGGCGGTATGCACGAGGAGGGGCTGAAGCGCGCCCTCACCACCGTGCTCAACGCCTACGGCAAAAAGGCCAACATCTTCAAGGGGGAGGAAAAGGTGTCCGGCGACGACTGCCGGGAGGGCCTGACCTGCGTGATCTCCGTGAAGCTCACCGAGGCCCAGTTCGAGGGCCAGACCAAGGCCAAGCTGGGCAACAGCGAGATGCGCACCCTGGTAAACAACGTGGTGTCCGACAAGCTGGAGCAGTTCCTGGAGGAAAACCCCGCCGTGGGCAAGGCCATCCTGGAAAAGGCCCTCATGGCCAACCGGGCCAGGGAGGCCGCCCGGAAGGCCCGGGAGAACATCCGCCGCAAAAACGCCCTGGAGGGCTCCACCCTCCCCGGCAAGCTGTCCGACTGCAATGAGCGGGACCCGGCCCTCACCGAGATCTACATCGTGGAGGGCGATTCCGCAGGCGGCTCCGCCAAGCAGGGCCGGGACTCCCGGTTCCAGGCCATCCTGCCCCTGTGGGGCAAGATGCTCAACGTAGAGAAGGCCCGGGCGGACAAGATCTACGGCAACGACAAGCTCCAGCCCGTCATTACCGCCCTGGGCGCGGGCCTGGGCGAGGACTTCGACGAGAGCAAGCTGCGCTACCATAAAGTGGTGATCATGGCGGATGCCGATGTGGACGGCTCCCATATCCGCACCCTGCTGCTCACCTTCTTTTTCCGGTTCATGCGGCCGCTGATCGAACGGGGCTACGTCTACGCCGCCGTGCCCCCCCTGTTCAAGCTGGTGAGGGGCAAGACGGTGCGGGTGGCCTTCTCCGAGGAGGAGCGGGACAGGATCTCCGCCGAGCTGCGGGAGGGCAATCCCAACGCGAAGGTGGATATCAGCCGGTTCAAGGGCCTGGGCGAGATGGACTACGAGGAGCTGTGGGAGACCACCATGGACCCGGAGCGGCGCACCCTCAAGCGGATCACCATGGAGGACGCGGTGAAGGCGGACGCCATCTTCAACCTGCTCATGGGCGAGAAGGTGGAGCCCCGGCGGGAGTATATTGAGCGCAACGCCTTCAAGGCCGTCAACCTGGACTATTGAGAAGCGCGGAGCCGCCGCGAGCAGGCGCAGCGTGACAGGAGGACCTAACTAAATGGCAAAAAACGACGAGTATATGACCAGGGATATCAGCTTTCCCAACCAAAAGATTGTCAATATCAACCTGGAGCACGAGATGGAGAACGCGTACATCGAGTACGCCATGTCGGTGATCAAGGGCCGCGCCCTGCCCGACGTGCGGGACGGCCTGAAGCCCGTCCACCGCCGTATTCTGTACTCTATGTACGACACCGGGCTTACCTCGGACAAGCCCTTCAAGAAGTCCGCCACCTGCGTGGGCGAGGTGCTGGGCAAGTACCACCCCCACGGCGACCAGTCGGTGTACGACGCCCTGGTCCGCCTGGCCCAGGATTTCTCCATGCGCTATATGCTGGTGGACGGCCACGGAAACTTCGGCTCGGTGGACGGCGATCCCCCGGCGGCCTACCGTTATACCGAGGCCCGTATGTCTAAGATCGCCAACGAAATGCTCCGGGACATCGACAAGGAGACGGTGGACTGGGACCCCAACTTCGACGAGTCCCAGAAGGAGCCCCGGGTGCTGCCCAGCCGCTTCCCCAACCTGCTGGTGAACGGCTCCTCCGGCATCGCCGTGGGCATGACCACCAACATCCCCCCCCACAACCTGCGGGAGGTGATCGACGCGGTGATCTGCGTGCTGGACAATGAGCACGCCACTCTGGACGATCTCATGGAGCACATCAAAGGCCCTGACTTCCCCACCCGGGGCATCGTGCTGGGCCGGTCCGGCATCCGGGCGGCCTACGCCACCGGGCGGGGCCGGATCCAGGTCCGAGCCCGCACCGAGATGGAGGAGTTCGGCCAGGGCCGCACCCGGATCATCGTCACCGAGCTGCCCTACCAGGTGAACAAGTCCCGCTTGGTGGAGAACATCGCCGACCAGGTGAAGGACAAGCGGCTGGAGGGCGTGTCCGGCCTGCGGGACGAGTCCGACGGCAAGAAGGGGATGCGGATCGTCATTGAGCTGAAAAAGGACGCCAACCCCCAGGTCACCTTGAACCGCCTGTTCAGCCAGACCCAGATGCAGACCACCTTCGGCGTGATCCTGCTGGCCCTGGTGGACAACCAGATGCAGCCGAAAATCCTCACCCTGCGGCAGATCCTGGATGAGTATATCGCCTTCCAGGAGGAGGTGCTCACCCGCCGGACCCGCTATGATTTGAGAAAGGCCCAGGAGCGGGCCCACCTGCTGGAGGGCCTGCTCATCGCCCAGGACAATATCGACGAGGTGATCCGGATCATCCGCTCCAGCTACGACAACGCCAAGGAGCGGCTGATGGAGCGGTTCGGGCTGGACGACGTCCAGGCCCAGGCCATCATGGAGATGCAGCTGCGCCGTTTGCAGGGCCTGGACCGGGAGAAGCTGGAGGCGGAGTACAAGGAGCTGGAGGAGCGCATTGCCTACTTCAACTCCCTGCTGGCGGACGAGGGCAAGCTCCGGGGCGTGCTCAAGGAGGAGCTGATCCAGATCCGGGACAAGTACGGCGACGACCGGAAAACCGAGATCGGCTTCATGGAGAACGATATCGACATTGAGGATCTCATCGAGGAGGAGCAGTCCGTCTTTACCATGACGGCCAACGGCTACATCAAGCGCACCTCCGCCAGCGAATACGCCGCCCAGGGCAAGGGGGGAGTGGGCCGCAAGGGCATGACCGCCCGGGAGGAGGACTACGTGAACACGGTGTTCACCGCCTCCACCCACGACTATATCCTGTTCTTCACCGACAAGGGCCGGGTGTTCCGGAAGAAGGGCTACCAGATCCCGGAGGCGGGCCGCACCGCCAAGGGCACCAACATCGTCAACGTGCTCCAGGTGGAGCCGGGGGAGAAGGTGGCGGTGATGATCCACACCCGGGACATCAGCGAGGGGGAGAACCCCCGCTATCTGACCATGTTCACCCGCCGGGGCACAGTGAAGCGGCTGAACGCCGCCGCGCTGAAGAACCTGCGCAATAACGGCCTGCGGGTGATCATCCTGGAGGAGGGCGACGAGCTCATCGAGGTGCGGGAGACGGACGGAGCGCAAAACCTGCTCATCGCCACCCACAACGGCATGGCCGCCTGCTTCCCGGAGGACAAGATCCGCACCACCGGGCGAAACTCCATGGGCGTCCGGGGCATCAAGCTGCGGGAGGGGGACTACGTGGTGGCCGCCGCCCGGGCCAAGCCGGGCAAGGCGGTGCTCACCATCACGGAGAACGGCTACGGCAAGCGTTCCCCGGTGGAGGACTACCGGATCACCGACCGGGGGGCCTACGGCATCAAGAACTACGCGCTGAGCGAAAAGACCGGCCCGGTGGCGGGGGTGAAGGTGGTGGACGGCAGCGAGGATCTGCTGCTGGTCACCCAGTCGGGCACCATCATCCGGATGGATGTGGACGAGATCCGGCTGATGAGCCGTTCCACCCAGGGGGTTATCGTCATGCGGTTCAAGGAGGACGGCGACCGGGTGATCGCCCTGTCCCTGGCGGAGAAGGAGCCGGGGGAGGGCACGGCGGCCTCCGATGAGGAGCTTGCGGAGCTGCTGGGGCTGCCGGAGGAGAAGGCGGGGGAGGACGCGCCCGCGGAGGAATGACGGACGGTCATGGGCATGGACTGGAAACGTTATTTGTCTCCCCCCTGGAGGGAGCGGGCCGGCAATAGGCTTTTTACCGGCTTGGTTTTGAGCGGGGCTGTGCTCATGGTGCTCGCTTTGGGCGGCGTCTATTTCGAGGGCCTCCGGGAACGGCTGGGGGGCTTCTTCACCGGGGCGGGAATGGCGGCGGGCGGGGCAGGTACGCTGGCTCTGGCCTACGGCCAGTGGCCGGAGGAAACCCGCTTTGCCTGGAAGGTTACCGCGCGGGTGGGATTTCTCCCCCTGGCCCCGTGCTTTGTCCTGATGGAACTGCCCTCCCTGCTGGAGAGCGTGGGCGGCTGGGGCTGTGCCGGCCTGTGTGCCATCACCGTTATTCCCTTCGGATTGTCCCTGATCCGGCTTATCTGGAAGAAAAGGAACGCTTAATGGATGAAAACCGTAACCTTTGGCTGGGGAGCAATAAGCCTTCCCCCCACAGGGGGGAAGGTGGCACGGCGAAGCCGTGACGGATGAGGGGGTGGTATGGTGTCGCTGTATATGCGGCAGGTATCCCAACAGCTCAGAAAGAACGCCACGAAAGAGGAAAATTACCTCTGGTATGAATTTCTGCGCACTTATCCCGTTCAATTCCGCCGTCAGGTTCCCTTTGGCCATTTTGTAGTTGATTTTTACTGCGCAAGCGCGAACTTGGTTCTGGAGTTGGATGGCTCACAGCATTTTGAGGGGAACGGCCCGGAGTATGACGCGGAGCGATCTGTCTATTTGACTCAGGGATTTGGACTGCACATTCTGCGCTTTACAAATAGGGAGATCAATTTTGAGTTTGCGGGCGTTTGTACCGCGATTGATGCCGCCGTCAGGCAGTATACGGGCGTCCCCTCATCCGCCCCCTGCGGGGGCACCTTCCCCCCTGTGGGGGGAAGGCTGGGCGGAACCCCGGAAAGGAATTCAGCTATGAAAACCGTAACCTTATACACCGACGGAGCCTGCTCCGGCAACCCTGGCCCCGGCGGCTGGGGGGCCATCCTCATGCTGGGCGAGTATAAAAAGGAGCTCAGCGGCGGCGAACCCGCCACCACCAACAACCGCATGGAGCTGACCGCCGTCATCCGGGGGCTGGAGGCCCTGAACCAGCCCTGTGTGGTGGAGCTGTACTCCGATTCCAAGTACGTCATCGACGCCCTGGAAAAGGGCTGGGCCAAGGGCTGGCAGGCCCGGGGCTGGATCAAGTCGGACAAGAAGCCCGCCCTGAACTCCGACCTGTGGGAGCGGCTGCTGGAGCTGTGCCGGATCCACACCGTCAACCTCCACTGGGTAAAGGGCCACGCCGACAACCCCTTCAACAACCGCTGCGACGAGCTGGCGGTGTCCGAGTGGCAGAAGCTGAAGGGATAGCATCCCTGTCCGCAAAGGCCGGAGGCCGGTGTGGAGGAGGAGCAGGCCGGACAGGAAAAAACGCCGGGTTTCCCCGGCGTTTTCTCTGCGCCTGTGCTCACAGCGGAGCAGCCGCCGGACGGCCTCTCCCGCTGTGAGCACAGGCTCTTATTCTTCTTCCTTCCGATCCAGCCGTTCCAGGTGCTCCCGCAGGGCCAGGTTGATATAGCTGGAAACGGAGCGGTCATCGTACTCCGCCAGCCCCTTGATCCGCTGGTAGATGGGGTCATCGATGGTAATGCTGATTCGGGTTTTCAGTGGTTTCATGCTATCACCTGCCTCATCATAGCATTTTTGCCAATCTGATATTGACAATTCATATTGATTCATATAGAATATGATAAGGTGATATCATGAATGAGATGGAGTTTGACAAGGCCCTTTCCAATTTTTTAGACGATACCCAGTGCGAGGCCGTCAGCGAGGCGTTGTTCGGTCTGGTGCGCTCCGCCTTCGCCGCGGGCTGGCGGGCGGCGATGGGCTCCGATCTGAAGGAGCTGATGGACGAGGACGGGTAAAAATGAGGAACGTCTGAAAAACGGCTCAAAAAAGCCCCCTGCCATCTGGCGGGGGGCTTTTCCTGTATCCTGGGTTATTCTTCTTCCTTGCGGCGTCGGCGGCGTCAGTTCACCGACTGCCGCTCCCCGGGTTGCCTGGGTGGGCTTCGCGGGGGCCCCGTTTAATCCGCCTCTCGTTCCGTACAGATGATGTTTAGTTCTTCCAGCTGCCGCGGCTCCACGAAGGAGGGTGCGCCCATCATCACGTCCTGGGCGTTTTTGTTCATGGGGAAGGGGATGATCTCCCGGATGGAGTCCTCCCCGGCCAGCAGCATCACCATCCGGTCCACCCCCGGGGCGATGCCCGCGTGGGGGGGCGCGCCGTAGGTGAAGGCGTGATACATGGCGGGGAACTTGGCCTTCACATCCTCCTCGCCCAGGCCCACCATCCAGAACGCCTTGACCATGATCTCCGGGTCGTGGTTCCGCACCGCCCCGGAGGACAGCTCCACCCCGTTGCACACCAGGTCGTACTGGTCGGCGGTGATGCTCAGCGGGTCGATCTCGCCCGCGATGGCCTTCTCGATGGTGCTCAGTCCGCCGGAGGGCATGGAGAAGGGGTTGTGGCAGAACTCCAGCTCTCCGGACTCCTCCCCGATCTCGTACATGGGGAAGTCCACAATCCAGCAGAACTCGTACCGCTCCGCGTCCATGTGGCCGGGGCAGAAGGAGCCTAACTTGTTCCGGAGCACGCCCGCCGTCTTTTGCGCCGCCAGCAGCGGCCCCGCCGTCAGCCCCACGAAGCAGCCGGGGGTGAGGCCCAGGGCCTCCACCACCTGATCCTTGATGGGCTGGACAAACTTGGCGATGCCGCCCACCAGCTCCCGGTTCTCGTCATAGCGGAACCAGTAGGCTTTCTCGCCGGACTGTACCTCCACATCGGCGCACAGCTTGTCGATCTGCTTCCGGGTGCCCTGGAAGCCGGTGACCACAATGGCCTTCACCGTCTGGTGCTCAAAGGGCGGGAAGCCGCACCCCGCCAGCAGGCCGGTGGCGTCGGTGAGGGTCAAATCAATCCGCAGGTCGGGCTTATCGGTGCCGTACCTGTCCATGGCCTCCAGATAGGGGATGCGGGTAAAGGGGGCCTGGGAGGCCACATTATACTTGCCGTACTTGGCGAAAATGGGGGGGAGCACCCGCTCCAGCACGGCGAACACGTCCTCCTGGGTGGCGAAGGCCATCTCCATGTCCAGCTGGTAGAACTCGCCGGGGGAGCGGTCGCCCCGGGCGTCCTCGTCCCGGAAGCAGGGGGCGATCTGGAAATACCTGTCGAAGCCCGACGCCATGAGCAGCTGCTTGAACTGCTGGGGGGCCTGGGGCAGGGCGTAGAACTTCCCCGGATGCTTCCGGGAGGGCACCAGATAGTCCCGGGCCCCCTCCGGGGAGGAGGCGGTGAGGATGGGGGTGGTGATCTCCAGGAAGCCCTCGCCGAGCATGGCGGCCCGGAGGGCGGCCACCACCTGGCACCGGAGGATGATATTGTTTTTCACCTCGGGGTTGCGCAGGTCGAGATAGCGGTACTTGAGCCGGGCCGTCTCGTCCGCCTCCCGGGAGCGGTTGATCTGGAAGGGCAGCTCGTTGTGGCGGCAGCGGCCCAGCACCTCGATCTTGGAGGGCACCACCTCAATGTCGCCGGTGGGCAGTTTGGGGTTCTTGCTGTCCCGCTCCCGGACCACGCCCTCCACCGAGATGGTGGATTCCTTGTTCAGCCCCTTGACAGCCGCCATCATCTCCTCGGTCTCCAGGACAATCTGGGTGGTGCCGTAGAAGTCCCGGAGCACCACGAAGGCCAGATTCTGGCCCACCTCCCGGACGTTTTCCATCCAGCCCACTAATTTGACCTGCTCTCCCGCGTGCTCCAGGCGCAGGTCGTTGCAGGTATGGGTGCGCGATTGAACCATTGGAATCATCTCCAATTTGTATAGTCTTGATATTTGATAACCCTAAGTCAACCAATGGCTTCCTCAGGGACACCATACGTCCGTACAATTTCCACCAGCTCATCGAACAGAGCCGGGTCGCAGTGATAGATATCGTAGCCCCAGCCGTTGTGGGAGATCATCTTTCCGGTTTCGCCGAAATAGAAGAACCGGGTGCCGTCCTCTCCCCAGGTGACGGCGGCGGTGATGTCGTCCCGCCACCCCATGGAGATCCCGTCCCGGGGAATCAGGCTGTTCAGGCTGGCCCGGAAGGTGTACCGTTCCAGCACCTGGAGGAGCTGCTCGCCCGCCTCCTCCCGCCTGGGGCCGTTCTGTTTGATCTGCCAGTGCAGGTAGCCCAGCTTTTCCTGGGCGGTGTCCGCGTCCCAATCCGGGTCGGCCATGGTGAGGCTGGCGAACAGCACCTCCGCGTCCTCTCCGGTGATCTCCGCCCAGGCTCTGGGCCGGGTGTACCACAGGCAGAACGCCGCCAACGCCGCCAGCAGGGAAAGGGCGCAGCCCATGGCAATCCGCCGTTTTTTCCGCTGCCTGTCCCGGCGGGCCTGGAACCGTGCCCAAAGCTCCCCCTCGTCCTCCGGGGGCAGGGAAACGGGGATCCGCATCCGCCGAAGCTCCTCCCGGCAGGCGGGGCAGTCCTTCAGGTGCTCCCGCACCAGCTCCTGGCTCTCCGTGCTCACCGCCCCGTCCTCGTAGAGGGGCAGCAGATCCCGGATGATCTGACAGCTAATCTCCTTCATGCTCCATCGCCTCCATATGCTCCGAAATCTGTACCTTGGCCCGGTAGAAGGTCACCCGCGCCCACCCCGCGCTCTTGCCGAACAGCCGCCCGATCTTCTCATAGGGCAGCTCCCCGAACACCCGCAGGGTGAACACCTCCTTATAAGGCTCCGCCATGCCGTGGAGAAACTGGTGGATGGCAAAGGCGGTCTCCCCGTCCTCCACTTTCTCCTCAATGCGCACGATGCCGGGCGGCTCCTGGGCCAGCTCCTCCAGGGGGACGGTCCGGCGGTGCCTCCGGCAGTGGGAGTAAAAGGCGTTGCGGGCGATGGTGAACAGCCACGCCCGGACATCCTTGGAGCCGTCGAACCCATCCACGGCCTTCAGGGCCTTGAAAAAGGTATCCTGGGCGATCTCCTCGGCCAAAGGCCCGTCCTGTGTCAGCCCCAGGCAGAACCGGTACACGTCCCGGAAATACCGCCGGTAGATCTCCTCAAACTCCACGCCGTCCACCCCCTTCACCTTACTAACGCATGAGAGGCGGTTTTGTTACAGATTTTTTTGCCATGGAACGATGTTTTTTTCAGCCCTCCTTGGGTTCCCTGATGGGCGCGGCCTCCCGCGCCGCCGCCAGCCCCGCCAGAATCCGCGCCGCCGCCTGATCCGCGTCCGTCAGCGTCTGCTCCCCGGTGGCCATGTCCTTCAGCGACACTTTACCCTGGGTAATCTCATCCTCGCCCAATAACAGAATGTAGGGAACCCCCAGCTTGTCCGCGTAGCTCATCTTCTGCTTGAACTTTTTCTGCTCGGTGTAGAGCTGGGTGCGCACCCCCCCCTCCCGCAGCCGGGTGGCCAGGGCGATGGCGGGGGAGAGGTCCTCCGTCATGGGCAGGATGAGCGCGTCCGCCGGGGCGGTGTTCATGGCGTCGTTGAGATAGCCCTGCTCCTCCAGCACGTAGAACAGCCGGGTGAGCCCAATGGAAATTCCAACGCCGGGAAGTTGTTTATCCGTGTAATATTCCGCAAGGTTGTCATACCGCCCCCCGGAACAGACGGAGCCGATCTCCGGGTGGTCGGTCATGAACGTCTCATACACGGTGCCCGTGTAGTAGTCCAGCCCCCGGGCGATGGTGAGGTCCACCGCGAACTTGTCCTCCGGCACCCCGAAGGAGCCCAGGTACTTCACCACCGTGTTCAGCTCGTCCAGCCCGGTGTCGAACAGCCCGTCCCGGCCCTTGTATTCCTCCAAGGCGGAAAGCACCTGGGTATTACTGCCCGTAATGGAGATAAACCGCAAAATCTCGTCTGCCTGCGCCCCGGTGAGGGCGGTATCCTCCCCGGTCAGCAGGTCCCGCACCTTGTCCGGCCCGATCTTGGGCAGCTTGTCCACCACCCGCATAATGTCCCCGGCCCGGTCCGTCAGGCCCAGCATGGCGTAAAACCCGCTGAGCAGCTTCCGGTTGTTCACCCGGATCTGGAACCGCTCCAGCCCCAGGGCGGTGAAGGTGCGGCAGATGATGGCGGGGATCTCCGCCTCGTTGACGATGTCCAGCTTCCCGTCCCCGATGACGTCGATGTCCGCCTGGTAGAACTCCCGGAAGCGGCCCCGCTGGGCCCGCTCCCCCCGGTACACCTTGCCGATCTGGAACCGCCGGAAGGGGAAGGACAGCTCGGCGTAGTGCAGGGCCACGTACTTCGCCAGGGGCACGGTGAGATCGAAGCGGAGGGACAGGTCGCTGTCCCCCTTGGTAAACCGGTAAATCTGTTTTTCCGTCTCCCCCCCGGCCTTGGCCAGCAGCACCTCGCTGGCCTCGATGATGGGGGTGTCCAGCGGCGCGAAGCCGTAAAGGGCATAAGACTGCCGGAGCAGCTCCGCCATCCGCTCAAACTGCTGCTGGCGGCGGGGGAGCAGCTCCATAAAACCGGACAGCGTCCGGGGCTTCTGTTTTGCCATGGGTGGTTCTCCTTTTAGAGCAAATAAATTATTTTTTGGGATGCTCACGCCAATGCGGGGGAGGGGCAGGCCCCTCCCCGCGGATTAAGAACCTGTATTCACAGCCGAGGATGCCGTCGGGGCGAGGAATTTTTCCGTCAGACAAGGCGCGTTTTCGCGGGAATACTTTGTGTATTTCAAGAAAACGCAACGCGGTATGACGGAAAAAGGCCCGTCCAGACGGCGTTTGAGGCTGTGAATACAGGTTCTAAACCTTCAGGGGCTTGGTGGGCTTGATGATCTCCCGCCAGTCCAGGTCCCCCCGGGCCAGCCCGTGTATGAGCATCTCCGCCGTGGCGGCGTTGGTGGCCATGGGGACGTTGTGCTGGTCGCACAGGTTGTTGATGTAGTGGATGTCCTTGTCCAGCTCGTCGGAGGTCGGGTCGTTGAAGAACAGCACCATATCGATCTCATCGTAGGCGATCCGCGCGCCGATCTGCTGGCTCCCCCCCTGGGCGTGGGCCAGGAACAGCTGCACGGGCAGCCCGGTGGCCTCCGCCACCTGACGGCCGGTGTTGCTGGTGGCGCACACCGTATGCTTGGACAGAATGCCGCAGTAGGCAATGCAGAACTGGACCATCAATTCCTTCTTGTTGTCGTGGCTCATCAGCGCGATGTTCATGAAACCCTTCCTTCCTTTCCGGGGAGTAACCGGACGTCCTGCTGCGGCGTCCGGTTGTGTTGCGTTGGCGTACAGTCGCGGGGTGGATCTTTCAAGTCAGCGAATGCGCAGCAGGGGCACGCGCTGGCCCAAAATTCGTTTGGAGATGTTCAAATAGGCGTGGGCCGCCCGCTTGTGGGAGGCCAGCACCAGCGGCACTCCGGCGGCGGCGGACAGGGTGACGGCGGGGTCCTCCGGCACCACCCCCAGCAGGGGCAGGCCCGCCGCGTCCATGGCGTTGTCGATGGAGGTGCGCAGGCGGCGGATCAGCCGGGGCTGCACCCGGTTCATCACCAGATGGAGCTGGGGCTGGTCGTGCAGCTCCGCCACCGCCCGCTGGGCGTCCCGCAGGGCGGCGGGGTCCACGGCGGACACCACAATGCCCCGGTCGGCGGCCTCCCGGGCCAGCTGGAAGCCCACGCCCAGGCCCGCCGGGGAGTCCATGAACACATAGTCGAAGGTGTCCTTGGCCTCCTCCACAACCTCCCGGAACCGCTGGCCCTCCAGCCCGTCCCCGTCCAGAGGGGCGGTGAGCAGGAACAGCCCCTTGATCTCGGGCTGCTCCACCGCGGCGGACAGCAGGGGGCAGCGGTAGGCCATCACGTCGGAGAAGTCCATCACCGCCCGGTCGGACAGGCCCAGCACCAGATCCAGGTTCCGCAGGCCGATATCCATATCAATGCACAGCACCCGCTGTCCCAGGGCGGCCAGGCAGGAGGCCACCCCCGCGGTGAGGGAGGTTTTCCCCGTGCCGCCCTTTCCCGATGTGATCATGACGGCGCATCCCATGGGGCGTCCTCCTTCCAAAGTGCGCTACGAAAATCATAACACAACTGATCAAAAATAACAACAAAAAAATGAAGAAGATTTTCAAAAGGGACAGATATTCAGAAAATTTACTATCTGTATTTGGGAAATCTGGTTTTTATAGGAAGGGCCTCCGCTCTGCGCAGTCAGGGGGCTTTTTTCTGCCCCTCCTTCTGTATTTTAGCCCACCGCCGGGGGTATTGAGACGGGGTAGGCCCAATTTTTTCGATGCGCACCACCCGGTGGGCCACCTCGGTGTGGGGGATGGTGTAATCAAAGGGCTCCGCCGCCCGCCCCCCCAGGGCCTGAATGGTGGGCAGGGCCTGCTCCAGCTCCGCCCCGCAGTCCGTCCCCTTCATGGCCAGGAACCAGCCCCCCACCTTCACGAAGGGCAGGCACAGCTCCGCCAGCACCCGCAGGTCCGCCACCGCCCGGGCGGCGGCGAAGTCGAAAGCCTCCCGCAGGTTCGGCTCCCGGCCCGCCTCCTCCGCCCGACCGTGGATGGCCCGGGCGTTGTCAAGGCCCAGGGCTTTACAGGTCTCCCCCAGCCAGTCCACCCGCTTGTTCAGCGCGTCCAGCAGGGTGACTTTCAGCGACGGCACGAGGGCCGCCAGCGGCACCCCCGGGAACCCCGCCCCGGTGCCCACGTCGATGAGGGTTCTGCCCTCAAATCCGGCGCAGTCCAGCAGGGCGGCGCAGTCCAGCATATGCAGGGTGGCTACGTCCCGGGGCTGGGTGATGGCGGTGAGGTTCATCACCCGGTTTTTCTCCACCAGCAGCTCCCCGTACCGGGCCAGCAGGGCGGCGGCGTTCTCCGGGACGCGTCCGGCCTGACCCAGCTGGGCCAGGCCGGTTTGAATCAGCGTTTGCATCATTGCACCCCCAGGGCGGACAGCAGGGCGGGGACGCCCAGTGCCAGTCCCAGCCCCACCCCGGCGGCGCACAGCCCAATTCCCAGCACGCCTCCGGGAATCCCGCCGGGGCAGGTGCCCAGCTTCATCCGCCGCAGGAGCACCACGGCCAGGGTGACGGACACGGGCACCAGAAACAGGGGGAAGGTGCCGGGCAGCTCCCGGCCCCCGGTATAGATGGCGAAGTTGATCACGAACAGGATCATGAGAACGTAGGCGATGCCCATCCAGGCGGCGGCCCGCTTCTCAAAGGACGCGGGCGTGTAGCCTTCGGCGGGACAATCCCCATTGGGCTGCTGTTTGGGCTTCTGGTTGGACTGCTCAGCCATTGCCGCGCTCCTTCAGCAGATCCCGGATCTCCGTCAGCAGCTGCTCCTCCGCGGAAGGCTGGGGCGGGGGAGGGGGGGCCTCCTCCTTCTTCCTGTGGAGGCGGTTGATCCCCTTCACCAGACAGAACACCACGAAGGCCATCACCAGGAAGTTCAGGGCGGCCTGGAGGAAGTTTCCGTAGGCGATGACCGCGCCGTTGATCTCAAAGGACAGGGCGGCAAAGGAGATGCTCCCGGTGAAAATGCCCAGCAGGGGCATGATGATGTCGTTGATCAGGGAGGTGGTGATGGCGGAGAAGGCCCCGCCGATGATCACGCCCACCGCCAGATCCATCACGTTTCCCCGGGCGATAAACTGCTTGAACTCGTGAAAGAATTGTTTCATGGGGGTCTCCCTTAAAACTCCGGGTCGAAGTCGGAGGCGTCCGCGTCCAGCTCCGCCAGGGCGGCCTCGTCTGCCGCCGCCTGGGCCTCGTCCGCCGCGGCCTGGAGGTTGTCGGCGATGGACTGGGCCTCATCCGCCGCGGCCTGGGCCTCGTCGGCAAGGGCCTGGGCCAGATCCGCGTCCACGGCGGCCTCGTCGGGGTCGTCGGTGAACATCCCCGCCTCCTTGGCCTCCATCAGCTTCCGGCCCAGGTCGGTGAGCACGCCCTCCCCCAGGCTGATGCCGATGTCGGTGTGGATCTCGTCCTTGCCGGGGCCTACGTCCACCGAGATCAGCAGGGACTGGAAGGTCTGTTTGCCGCTCTCCTCGTCCTTGCGGTAGCGGACGGGGACGAGGGCGGCCAGGGCGGCGATGCCGAGGGCTTTCCAAAATGCTTTCATGGGAATCTCTCCTTCAATCAAATATGTGGAGCTGTTTTAGAACCTGTATTCACAGCCGAAGATGCCGGCTGGGCAAGGGATTTTTTCGCCAGACAAGGCAAATTTTCGCAGGAATACGTTGTGTATTGCAAGAAAATTTAACGCAGGATGGCGGAAAAAGACCCGTCAAGACGGCGTTTGAGGTTGTGAATACAGGTTCTTATATTGCCAAGCCGCGGCCCCCGGGGACCTGGTTCGGCCCCGGCGGGGGTTCCAGCCGCTGTCAATGCTTCGGCGTCAAAACCTGGGTGCCGCCCATATAGGGCTGGAGGGCGGCGGGAATCTTCACCGACCCGTCCGCCTGGAGGTTGTTCTCCAGCAGGGCGATGAGCATACGGGGGGGCGCGGCCACGGTGTTGTTCAGCGTGTGGGGCAGGTAGCCGCCGCTCTCCCCCTTCACCCGCATTTTCAGCCGCCGGGCCTGGGCGTCGCCCAGGTTGGAGCAGGAGCACACCTCGAAATACTTCTTCTGCCGGGGGGACCAGGCCTCAATGTCGCAGGACTTCACCTTCAGATCCGCCAGATCCCCGGAGCAGCACTCCAGCTGCCGGACCGGGATGTCCAGGGACCGGAACAGCTCCACGCTGTACCGCCACATCTTCTCGTACCAGTCCATGGAGTCCTCGGGCCTGCACACCACGATCATCTCCTGCTTCTCGAACTGGTGGATGCGGTACACCCCCCGCTCCTCAATGCCGTGGGAGCCCTTCTCCTTCCGGAAGCAGGGGGAGTAGGAGGTCAGGGTCTGGGGCAGGCTGTCCTCCGGGATGATCTGGTCGATGAACTTGCCGATCATGGAGTGCTCCGAGGTGCCGATGAGGTAGAGGTCCTCCCCCTCGATCTTATACATCATGGCGTCCATATCCGTCTGGCTCATGACGCCCTCCACCACGTTGCCGTGGATCATGAAGGGGGGGATGCAGAAGGTGAAGCCCTTGCCGATCATGAAGTCCCGGGCGTAGGCCAGCACCGCCTCGTGGAGGCGGGCGATGTCCCCCATGAGGTAGTAGAACCCGGCCCCGGACACACGGCCCGCCGCGTCCATGTCCACCCCGTCAAAGGACTCCATGATCTCGGTGTGGTAGGGGATGTCGAAGTCGGGCACCACAGGCTCCCCAAACCGCTCCACCTCCACGTTCTCGCTGTCGTCCCTGCCGATGGGCACGGAGGGGTCGATGAGGTTGGGGATCTGGAGCATGATCTTCCGGATCTCCGCCGCCAGCTCGTCCTCCAGCTTTTCCAGCTCCGCCAGACGGTCGGCGTTGGCCTTCACCTGGGCCTTGGCCTCCTCCGCCTCCGCCAGCTTGGAGGGGTCCTTTTTCGCCTGCCCCATCAGCATACCCACCTGCTTGGACAGCTTGTTCCGCTCGGAGCGCAGGTTGTTGGCCTCAGTCATGGCGTCCCGGTTCCGGCGGTCCAGCTCGATGACCTGGTCCACCAGGGGGAGCTTGCCCTCCTGGAACTTCTTTTTGATGTTTTCCTTGACGAGCTCCGGGTTGTCCCGGAGGAACTTGATGTCTAACATAGTATCACCTTTCTCTTATGCTTTGTTCCGTTTAATTGGGGCCCCAGGGGAGCGGGGGAAGCTCAAAGGGCAGATTGTAACCCTCGTCGGTGTGGCCATAGACCGGGTTCCACGCCAGCGAAGTGTCCGCCTCTTCCCGCAGGCACCCCTCTACAGACAGGGAGGCAACCAGCTGGTGGTACAGGGTGACGGTGCGCCCGGAGCGGTACAGCAGCCCCCGTCCGTCAGGGGTGTTCAAGGGAGTGTCCACCAGGAACTGGGTGGCAGCGTTCAGATTTTCCCGGACGTAGTATTGATCCATGGCGCACCACAGGATGCCCAGCACCGCCATCGCCGGGTCCTCGCTTGGCCCCGTGCCGGGAGGCCACAGGGGGGTGGTGCCGTTTTTCTTGGTCATGCCGCTGCTGGAAAGCACGCCCTTTTCCTCCAACAGCTGCCGCACCTCGTCATACCGCTCTTGCTGGATGGAACCCAGCGGGGAGGGCATGGCACCGCCAAAGACAATGCGTTCCGGCTCGTCCTCCCCCGGCGGCCGGAGTATGCCGTCCTCCAGCACCATCACCAGCGCGGCCATGGACAGGTCGTCCTGTTCCACGAATTGCTCCATATAATAAAGGTACTCGCTCTGCCGCATTCGGTACACCATTCGTTGGTATCGGTAGGCCTGCTCGAAGGAGTGCTGGCTGAGCTGGCTGCTCTGCTCGTCAACCTCCGCTTGCAGGTCGGCGTTTTCCTGGAGAAGCCTCTCGTTTTCCTCCCGCAGCTCGTCCACCGCCCGGATCTCGTCCACCGCGGCCCCCAGCTGGTCCAGCCGCTGG
This sequence comes from uncultured Oscillospiraceae bacterium, assembly GCA_910585265.1. Classification (GTDB taxonomy): domain Bacteria; phylum Bacillota; class Clostridia; order Oscillospirales; family Oscillospiraceae; genus Enterenecus. The sequence continues at coordinate 18,028 of CAJUCA010000006.1, forward strand.
TTGAGGCTGGTCAGCAGGACGGCGCACAGCAGGCCCGTCACCGCCGCCCCGCCCAGCAGGCCGCACAGCCAGGGGACGGCCCGTTCCCGCAGGGGGGTCTTTTGTTCCGGGGGCGGCGGTTCGTTCTCCGGAAGCGGCGGGTCGAACTTAGGCGGGTAGGAGGAGGGCCGCGGCTCCTCCTGGCCCCGGTTCAGGATCTCGTCCAGAAGGTCCACCGGGTTTTTTTCCTGATCCATGACAGCCTCCTTCCCTGGTGTTTCACGTGAAACGCGTCGTCGCAAAGTCCGCTTACTCCGTTTCCGCCTGCGGCGAAAACTGCGTTCGCTCCCTTGCTCCTCCTTTCCCCACAAAGCCGGAGGGCGGCTTTGCGGGGGCCCCTGTTCAGCAAAGTCCGCTAAGCTCCGCTTCCGGCTTTGCCGAAAGCTCCGCCCGCTCCCTTGCTCCTCCTCTCCCCACAAAGCCGGAGGGCGGCTTCGTGGAGGGCGCGTTCAGCTGTGTGATTCCTACCGGGAGATGGTAATTTCCCCCGGCTCCAGCACTCCCTGTTTTTCCAGCAGGGTGATGATCTCCGCCAGCCGCGCATGGTTGTCAAAATACGCCGTGCCATCCTGGTTCATGATGCCCAGATCCGGATTTTCCTGGGCCAGGATCTGGACGTATTTGACGGCTGTCTCGTAATTCTTATCCCGGAGGGCCTGCTCCAAAATGGCGAAGGCTGTAAGGATATCGTGGCGGCTTTTCAATTCCTCGCCAGTGGATTCAGAGGATTGGAGTGCTTCCTCCAGTTTGGCATACTCCTCCTGGAGTGCCGCCAGCTCGTCCGTCAGGAGGGACAGGGTGTCCGCCTGCTCTCCGCCGCTTTCGCCATGGAGGGTGTCCATGCCTGTGCCGGTGGAGTCAGAATCGACTGTTGCCGTCACTTTTCCGTCCTCGTCCTCCTCCAGAGAACCCCGGAGGATCAAGTCCTTCTTAATCTGCTCCAGCAGCTCCAGGGTGGAGGGACGGAAGGCCCCGTTTTTTAGGGTGTTCATCATCTCCTCATTCTGGTAAAAGTCTTTCACGTGGTGGGCGGCGTAGTTTAATCGATCTGTGGGGTAGTAGAGAATGTTCCAAAGTTTTTTGGCGGCGGCCAGCTCCCCCGGTCCGAACTCATCCTCCGCCAGGGTGATCCAGAGCATGGGGTTTTCCTCGGTAGCCCGGGGGTTGCGCTCCGCCAGCAGGTAATCCGAGTGATCCAGCACCTCCTGCCGCAGTTCCCGGTAGCGGGCCTGCTGTCCGGGGAGGGGGGCCTGACCTCCGATGGTGGGCACTTTCCAATTCCAATCATACCAGCCGTTGAACGATTCAATTCCCACCGCTGCCATAAGGTAGTCCTTCTCCCGGACAAACCGCTCCAGCCAAGCCAGCATCTGGCCCTTTTCCCGGTCGCGAAGGACGGATTCCACCATCTGGCTGTAGGTCTGGTTTTCCTCCTCCAGCGTGTCCCGTTCCTCCTCCGCCTGGGCTTTGGCCTCCTCCAGCTCCTGAATGGTGGCCTTGTGCTGTTCGTTCTCCTCCCGCAGCCCGTCAATCTCCTCCATCAGCTCCGCCCGGGACAGGTTCATGCTGTCCCGCAGGTCGCTGATGGCGGTTTCGCTGCTGCGCTGCTGGATGAAGTAGGCCAGCAGAAGCAGGATGAACGCCGCCCCGAACAGCACCAGCAGATAGCGGTAGACGGCGGTGCGCTTGTTGGGGGAGGGGGCCTCTTTTCCGTCCTCCGGGGGCGGGGGAGGGGCTTGGTCCTCCGGCGGTGAAGCGGGGGCGTCCTCCGGGGCGGCCCTTCTGGCCTCCTCCTGTTGGGCAACGGACTTGCTGATAATGGATTCCAGCAGATCCTCCTGGGGCTTCTCGCTCATCCCTCGCCGCCCCCTTCCCCGGAACGCTCCGCCTGGGGCAGGGTGCCCAGCAGCTCCAGCAGGTCGTTGAGGTCGTCCACATTATAATATTCCAGCTCCAGCTTGCCCTTCTTCCGCCCGTTGGAGATGGTCACCCTCCGGCCCAGCCGCAGGGACAGCTCCTTCTGCGCGCTCTCGATATAGATCCGGTTTTCGTCCACGGGCTTGGGCTTCTTCTCCCGGGGCGGCTCCAGGGTGAAGTGCTTGGCCGCGCTCTCCGCCTGCCGGACGCTCATGCCCTCGTCCACAATCTTCTTGGCGAAGGCGGTCTGCGCCTGCTCCCCCTCCACCATGAGGACGGCCCTGCCGTGGCCCGCGGAGATGGCACCCGACCCCAGCAACTCCCGCACGGCGGGGGGCAGGGCGGTGAGCCGCAGGGCGTTGGCGATGGCGGGCCGGGACTTGCCCATCCGCCGGGCCAGCTCCTCCTGGGTCAGCCCGAAGTCGGTGAGCAGGGCCAGATAGCCCTCCGCCTCCTCCACCGGGTTCAGATCCTCCCGCTGGAGGTTTTCGATGAGGCCCAGCTCCATCACCTTGCGGTCGTCCGCCTCGATGATGACCACCGGGACCTCCTTCCGGCCCGCCAGCTTGGCGGCCCGCCACCGCCGCTCCCCGGCGATGATCTGGTAATACCCGGTGGACAGCCGCCGCACGGTGAGGGGCTGGATGATGCCGTGTTCCTCAATGGAGGACGCCAGATCCGCCAACGCCTCCTCGTCAAACCGCTTCCGGGGCTGGTTCAGCCCCGGCTCCACCTGGGAGATGGGCAGCAGGACGGAGCCAGCCTCCTGGCTTTGCAGGGTGGCGGCGTCGCCCATGAGGGCGTCCAGCCCCCGGCCCAGACCCTTGGTCTTTCCCATTGGTTCCATTCCTTTCTATTTATGTGTCTCCTGCGAGGGGGGGCGCGCCTCCGGCGGGGGTTACTTTCTGCTCGTGCAGAAAGTAACCAAAGACACGCATAGGGGGTTCCCCCCTATGTACCCCCCTTCTTCTTCGGAGGCGTGTTTGCAGGTTTCCGGCGCGCTCGGGTCGGGACTGGCTTCTCCCCTATTTCTGCTGCCGCCCGTGTGTGGGCACTGGACGTGGCGGGGTCCACGGTTGGTGCGCCTGGGTGGTGCGGCAAACGGGCCGGGGTGCTTGAGTGCGCGCCTATGGACGGGACGCTGATGTTTCACGTGAAACTCGTCGTCGCAAAGTCCGCTCTGTTCCGCTTCCCCCTGCGGGGAAAGCTCCACACGCTCCCTTGCTCCTCCTCTCCCCACAAAGCCTGAAGGACGGCTTTGCGGGGACCCCTTGCATAGCAAAGTCCGCTCTGTTCCGCTCCCTTGCTCCCCCTCTCCCCACGCGACCCGCTTGGCTGGGCTCGCGCGGGGGCCCTTTTATTTCTCTACGGTAAGCGGGTTTTTCGTCAAAAACTCCTTTGCCAACGCCACATAGGCGTCCGTCCCCCGGGAGAGGGGGTCGTACACCGTCACCGGAACCCCGTGGCTGGGGGCCTCGGACAGCCGCACGTTCCGGGGGATCACCGAGGCGTACACCTTGCCGGGGAAGTGCCGCTTGACCTCCTCCGCCACCTGGAGGGACAGGTTGGTCCGCCCGTCGTACATCGTCAGCACCACGCCCTCCAGCTCCAGGGCGGGGTTGAGCCGCTGCTTGGCCAGCCGGACGGTATACAGCAGATCGCTCAGCCCCTCCAGGGCGTAATACTCGCACTGGACGGGAACCAGCAGGGTGTCGGCGGCGCACAGCCCATCCAGGGTCAGCAGCTCCAGGGAGGGGGGGCAGTCGATGAAGATGAAGTCATAGCTCTCCTTCACCTCGCCGATGGCGTCCTTCAGCCGGAACTCCCGGCGGTCCAGGCCGATGAGCTCCACCGTGGCCCCGGACAGGGCCTTGTTGGCGGGGGCCACGTCCGCCCATTTGGTGGCCACGATGGCCTTGGACAGGGGCGCGCCCCCCAGAATCACGTCATAGACGCTGGGGGAACGGGTCTTGTCCAGGCCAAAGCCGGAGGTGGCGTTGCCCTGGGGGTCGAAGTCGCACACCAGCACCCGCGCCCCCTGGGCGGTGAGGGCGGCGGCCAGATTGACGCAGGATGTGGTTTTGCCCACGCCGCCCTTTTGATTGACAACGGCAATGCTTTTGCCCATAGGTGGGTCCCCCTTTTTTCTCTCGGTGCCGGACGGGCCGGGCGGGATTGTTTCACGTGAAACGCGTCGTCGCAAAGTCCGCTAAGCTCCGCTTCCGGCTTCGCCGAAAGCTCTGCCCGCTCCCTTGCTCCTCCTTTCCCCACAAAGCCGGAGGTCGGCTTTGCGGGGGCCCCTCGTTGTCGCAAAGTCCGCGTTGCTCCGCTTCCCCCTTCGGGGAAAGCTCTACACGCTCCCTTGCTCCTCCTCTCCCCACAAAGCCTGGAGGTCGGCTTTGCGGGGGCCCTCGTTGTCGCAAAGTCCGCGTTGCTCCGCTTCCCTCTGGGGGAAAGCTCTACACGCTCCCTTGCCCGCCGCTCCTTCCAAAAGCGAGACGCTTTTGGGGAGGCCCCAGGCGTCCCGCTTGCCCGCCGCTGGCGGTAGAATTCATTATATCCTGTTTGGCAGTTGATTGCAACTGTTTCACACCTGCCCTGGAAAAATTTCTGAAACCATTTCGCCCGTTTCCGTGTTATGATAGGTGAAAGAGCTTTTTCAGGCCCACAGTTTACTGTTCTCTCCAAAAGGGGGCCCCAGCAAAGCCGCCCTTCGGCTTTGTGGGGAGAGGAGGAGCAAGGGAGCGTGCGGAGCTTTCCCCGAAGGGGGAAGCGGAGCAGAGCGGACTTTGCTATACAAGGGGGCCCCCGCAAAGCCGCCCTTCGGCTTTGTGGGGAGAGGAGGAGCAAGGGAGCGCGCGGAGCTTTCGGCAAAGCCGGAAGCGGAGCAGAGCGGACTTTGCTATACAAGGGGCCCCCGCAAAGCCGTCCTTTGGCTTTGTGGGGAGAGGAGGAGCAAGGGAGCGAACGCAGTTTTCGCCGCAGGCGGAAACGGAGTAAGCGGACTTTGCGACGACGCGTTTCACGTGAAAAAATTTCCAAGGTGGTGAACCATTTGACGGAGGAACAACTGATTCAAGACCTGCGCCGGGGGGACCTGTCCGCCCTGGAGACGCTGATGGACCGCTACACCCCCTACGTCTCCGCGGTGATCGCCCGGATTCTCCGGGGCCGTCCGGCGGACGTGGAGGAGCTGGCGGCGGACGTGTTCCTGGCGGCCTGGGACAACCGGGCCAAGCTGCGGCCGGGGCAGGTGAAGGGCTACCTGGGGGCCATCGCCCGGAACCGGGCCTTTAACCTCCTCCGGGCGGACCGGGCCAGCCTGCCCCTGGAGGACGATGTGCTCCTGCTGGCGGCGGACGGCCCCGACCGGGAGCTGGACAGGAGGGAGGCGGCCCGGACGGTGAACCGCGCGCTGTCCCAGCTGGACCGCCCCCAGCGGGAGCTGTTCGTGCGGCATTACTACTATGGCCAGACCGTCCAGGAGGCGGCCCAGGCCATGGGACTGAACCAGTCCACCGCCAAGACCTGGCTGCGCCGGGGGCGGGAGACGCTGAAGGCAATTTTAGAACAGGAGGGTTATGGACATGAAGCGGTTGGAGATTTCCAAACTGATGGACGGGTACACGGATGAGGAGTTTTTCCCCGGCGGCGGGGAGACGGCCAATCCGGAGGCGGTGAAGGCGCGGGTGCTGGCGCGGGCCGTCTCGGGGAAAAAGCGGCGGAGGCCCACGCTGAAAACGGTGCTTATTGCGGCGGCACTGGCGGCGGTGGGGGTGCTGTGCGTTGCGGCGGGCCTGCCCATGACGACCTATCAACTCTTCACTGGCGGGACCATGGTGGCCGATGTGGAGATGAGCGGGCCGAACCGACATATCTATTCCGATTTGAGGAATGCTTTTCCGGAGGACCCCCTTGTGCTGGAGGATGGCCGCCTTTGGCTGGTGCTCAACGGGGAGCGCACCGATATCACTGACCGAATCGACATGGAAACACCCTATATCGTCGAACACACTGACCCGGAGACCGGCTTGAGTAGTTCACTCATTCTCGGCGGCACCTCGGAGGATTTCGGCTGGTGTCTCTGGCAGGAGCTCCCCAACCAAGGCGGATACAGCGCGTATGGGTATAACTACCGCGCAACTCATTTCGTCTACGATGGTGTGGCGTATGAGGTGCCGTACGGTGACAATCTCGATGAATCCCTTCTCTCCAAAGAAAATGACTGGGAGGACGTCAAGATTGTTTGGCAGCCTTGGTGCGAAAAGGGCGAACAAGAAGCTCAAGTTTTTGCCCGCAATAGATGACTTTTCTTTTGGCCTATGATACAATGGACTCCCCCGGTCTGGGGGAGTCCATTTTTCTATGTTTCACGTGAAACATCTTGGATCGGCAATGGGTGCGTGCCCCCCGCAATGGTGCCGCACCACTCAGGCGCGAACCGAGGGAACCACACAGGGGCCAGTACCCGCACACAAGCGGCAGCACAAATGGGGGAGCCAGTCCCGATCCCCATGCGCCGGAAACATTCGGACACGGTTTCCAAGTCCGAAAGGGGGGTACATAGGGGGGAAGGGGTCCCCGCAAAGCCGTCCTTCAGGCTTTGTGGGGAGAGGAGGAGCAAGGGAGCGAACGCAGTTTTCGCCGCAGGCGGAAACGGAGTAAGCGGACTTTGCGACGACGAGCGCGCTTCTTTGGTTACTTTCTCTCGCGTGAGAGAAAGTAACCCCCGCCGGAGGCGCGCCCCCCAGGGGGGCCACAGAGGAAGGAAGGTAATCCGATGACGGATCAAGACTATATGCGCGAAGCCCTCAAGCTGGCGGGGGAGTGCCTCCCCCACCGGGACGTCCCCGTGGGCTGTGTGGTGGTTTCGCCCTCCGGCGGGATCATCGGCCGGGGCCGCAACCGCCGGGAGGAGCTGGGCCGGGCCACCGCCCACGCCGAGGTGGAGGCCATCGGGGAGGCCTGCGCCGCCCTGGGCACCTGGCGGCTGGAGGGGTGCAGGCTGTACGTCACCCTGGAGCCCTGCCCCATGTGCGCCGGGGCCGTGATCAACGCCCGGATCGCCCAGATCTATTTCGGGGCCAGGGAGGGCAAGTCGGGCTGCTGCGGCTCCATTCTGAACCTGTTCTGCGAGCCGTTCAACCACCACCCCCGTGTGTACGGCGGGGTGCTGGAGGCGGAGTGCCGCGGCCTGCTGGAGGACTTTTTCCGCGCCCTGCGGGAGGGCGGGGAGGGCGGAAATTTTCCCGGCTAACCCCTTGCCGTTTGGGGAAAACTCTGGTAGAATAGGCACCGCCCCGGCGATGAGGCCGGGGCGCATTTTTTAGAAGCTGTACCAATTCTTAGAAAGAGGGCTGTGTACCATGCGGCAGAAATTCGCGGCGGTACGGGAATATGCCATGCTCACCCTGGGCACCTTCCTGGTGGCCGCCGGCGTCTACTTCTTCAAGTTCCCCAACTCCTTCAACACCGGAGGCGTCACCGGGCTGGCGGTGATCCTCAACGCGGTGGTCCCGGCGGTGAGCGCGTCCACCTTCGCCTCCGTCATCAACATCGCCTTCCTGATCCTGGGCTTTGTGGCCCTGGACAAGAGCTTCGGGGTGCGGACGGTGTACTGCACCGTGCTGTTTTCCGCCATGCTGTCCGTGCTGGAGTGGCTGTTCCCCCTGCCCGCCCCGCTGACGGATCAGAAAACCCTGGAGCTGTTTTTCGCGGTGATCCTGCCCTCCCTGGGGGCGGCCATCCTGTTCAATATGCAGAGCTCCACCGGGGGCACCGATATCCTGGCCATGATCCTCAAGCGGTTCAGCAGCCTGGACATCGGCATGGCCCTGCTGTATGTGGACGTGCTGATCGCCGGGTCCACTCTCTATTTTGTGGGCATGGAGGCGGGGCTGTACTCCATCCTGGGCCTGGTGCTGAAGTCGGTGGTGGTGGACTCGGTGATCGAGTCGCTGAACCGCCGCAAGAGCTTCATGGCGGTGACCTCCTGTCCGGAGGAGGTGTGCGGCTTCATCACGGGGAAGCTGAACCGCTCCGCCACCTGCTGGCAGGGGTCGGGGGCCTACTCCCACGAGCCAAAGTGGATTGTGCTCACGGCCCTGTCCCGCTCCCAGGCGGTGGCCCTGCGGGTGTATGTGAAGTCAGTGGACCCCCACGCGTTTATTCTGGTGACGAATTCCAGCGAGATCTTTGGGAAGGGGTTCATGAGGGCGTAGCCCTGCCGGGGGCGTTACTTTCTCTCGCGTGAGAGAAAGTAACCAAAGAGAACGCTTAGGGGGAGGCCGCCGGTTCGACTTCGGGAGCGAAGGCCGCTCCCTCGCTCACAGGCGGCCTCCCCCTAAGAACCCCCTTTTTAAGGTCAAGGGCCATCGATTTGGCGGAGCGGGGGAGTGACCGGCTCGTGGGGAACTGGACTGGCTTCTCCCCCATTGGTGCTGCCGCTTGTGTGCAGTTACTGTCCCAAGTGGTTCCCACGGTTGACGCCTGCGTGGTGCGGCTAAAGTTCGGGGGCCATGATGGAAACCGCCGATTTTGCGGTGCGGTGCCCATATTGCCATACCTTCCCCCCACAGGGGGGAAGGTGGCAGCCGCAGGCTGACGGATGAGGGGGCTTCCAGGGAACGCACCTGACATCCGCACCCTCATCCGCCCCAGCGTGCGCGCTGGGGCACCTTCCCCCTTCCAGGGGGAAGGCTTGTGCCGGCTTTCTGCCGTATTATAATAAGGTGGCATCGCCGCAGGCCATGACGGATAAAGGGGCCTCCAGGGGATGTGCCTAACGTCCGCACCCGACAACCGCCCCGCCAGCACCACCCGCCGCCCAGGCGCACCAAATATGGACCCCACCCACCTTTCAGTACCCACACACTCAGCGGCAGCGGCGACAGGGGCCCCCGCGTCCGTATCCGCTCCGCGCCGAAAGGAAACCCGCCCACCCACCGATCTGACAGCCCCCGTAAACGGGGGATTCTTAAGGGGGAGACCGCCTAAGCGCGAAGCGCGTCCGGCGGTCTCCCCCTTAAGCGTGTCTTTCGGTTCCTTTCTGCACGAGCAGAAAGGAACGCCCCCCGCAGGGGCGTGTTGGTCAGAACACCACCTGAACCAACACCATATAGAGGACAGTTCCCCCCACAATCGACAACATATTGTTTTTTTTCCACACATGAAGAAAAACAACCGCCGCCCCCGCAAGGAGGCCCGGTGCCCACCCGGCGGCCCCGGCAAAGCTGGTGCCCCGGTAGCAGTACACGATGAGCATGGCGATCACCGCCGGGGGCAGGAATCGCCCCAGGTACAGCACCACCTCCGGCGGCTTCCCGCCCCGGCCGAACAGCAGGAAGGGCAGGGCCCGGGTCAGAAAGGTCACCACAGCCATCACCGCCACCAAAGCCGCGATTTGTCCGGTGCTCACGAATACTCCCCTCCCTTCCGCCTGCTCCCGTCCTCCAGCCTGGGCCGGAGCAGCATCAGCCCCGCCACCAGAATGCCCAGGGCCGGGATCAGAAACCGCCCGCTGTCCGGGCCAAGGGCGATCAGGCAGGCCAGCGTCCCCAGCCCGCCCAGAAACACCGGGGCGTGCTTCTCCGCCGACTGCCACTGCTCCACGGCGATCACCAGGAACAGGGCGGTCATGGCGAAGTCAATGCCCTCCGTGTTGATGGTGATCAGCGCGCCCGCCGCCGCCCCCAAAATGGACCCGGCAATCCAGTACAGGTGGTCCAGCAGGGCGATGGCGAAATAGAAGCCCTTCTCGTCCACCCCCGCCGGGGCCTCCACCCCGGCCAGCAGGGCGTAGGTCTCGTCGGTGAGGGAAAAGATCATGTACAGCTTCCGCCAGCCCATCCCCTGGAACTTTTCCAGCATGGACAGGCCGTACACCAGATGGCGGAAGTTGATCATCAGGGTGAGAAAGGCCGCGTCCCCCAGCGGGGAGGCGTTGGCCAGCAGGTCCACCCCCAGGTACTGCCCGCTGCCCGCGTAGATGGTGGCGGACATGAGGGCGGCCCAGGTGGGGGCGAAGCCCGCCGCCGACAGCATCCAGCCGAACACCACACCGATGGACAGGTAGCCCATCAGCACCGGGACGGTATGGGGGAAGGCGGCGGCGAAGGTTTTCCGGTTCATGGGGTTCACTTCCTTACAAGAAGCGCGTGGCGAACAGGCGCAGCGTGACAACACCAAAGCGGAATTTTGTCACAAATATTATACCGTCCAACGGCGTCCCCTGGCAAGGGCAGGGTTTTACAGAATGTTCATTGTATTCCAGCCGGGATTTGGGTATAATACAAGTCCACACCAAGAAGGATTGACGGAGTGAACCGGAGCCATGAAAAAATTACTGTACATCTATAACCCCACCGCCGGGCGCAGGACGGCCAAGGCCAGCCTGTCCGACGTGGTGGAGGTCTTTTCCCGGCAGGGCTATGAGATCACCGTCCACCCCACCCAGGAGCGGGGGGACGCCACCCGCACCGTCCTGGAGGACGGCGGCGGGTTCGACCGGGTGGTGTGCTGCGGCGGGGACGGCACCCTGAACGAGACGGTTCAGGGCCTGCTGGCCCTGCCCGCGGACAAGCGTCCGGTGCTGGGCTACATCCCGGCGGGCACCACCAACGACTTCTCCCGCACCCTGGAGCTGCCCCGCACCCTGTCCGAGCTGGCGGAGGCGGCGGGGGCGGGCGCGCCCCGGCCCATCGACGTGGGGGAGGCGGCGGGACGGCCCTTTACCTACGTGGCGGCCTTCGGGCTGTTCACCGACGTGTCCTACTCCACCCCCCAGGCCAACAAGAACCTGCTGGGCCATTTTGCCTACCTGCTGGAGGGCATGGGCCGGCTGGCCAGCATCCCCAGCTACCATATGAAGGTCTCCACCCCAGAGGGAAAGGAGGTGGAGGGGGATTTCATCTACGGCATGGTGGGCAACACGGTGTCGGTGGGCGGGCTGGTGAACCTGCCACGGGACAAGGTGCTGCTGGACGACGGCCGCTTCGAGGTGATCCTCATCCGCCAGCCCAAAACGGCAAAGGACTGGCAGTCCATCCTCACCGCCCTCACCACCCTGGAGCTGTCCAAGGACGGGGAGGGCGCGGTGGTGGGCTTCTCCGCCGGAGAGGTGACCTTCGCCTGCGACGCCCCGGTGGCCTGGACGGTAGACGGCGAATTCGGCGGGGAGCAGCAGATCACCACCGTAAAAAACCTCCCCCGTGCCCTCACCATCGCCTGCGGCGCAGGCAGCACGGAATAGCAGCACCAACCAACAACCCGAGAAACCCAGGCGCACTAAACTGGCGGAAAGGGAGGGTCGCGCCATGAAACTGGGAATGTGGATATTCATGCTGATCTGCAATCTGCTCATCCCGGCGGCGGCGGTCTGGTACGGGCGGCGGTTCCGGGCAAGCCCGCCCAGAGAGCCTAACGCCTGGTTCGGCTACCGCACCGCCCGCTCCATGAAAAGCCGGGACGCCTGGAACTTCGCCCAGCGGAAGATGGGGGAGGTGTGGGGCCGGTGGGGGTACGCCATGGTGCCGCCGGTACTGGTGTGCCAGGGGCTGACCCTGCTGTGTCCCACGGTGGACGGGATGTGCCTGTGGAGCCTGCCCATCACGGCGGCGGAGGTGGTCTTGCTGCTGCTGTCCATGATCCCGGTGGAGCGGGCACTGAAGGAGAATTTTGACGAATACGGCCGCAGACGGTAGGAGGGAGCTTCCATGCCCTATGGCGCGAAAAACGGGACGGTCAACGGGACGGACTTCGTGTCCTTCGGCAGGGGGGAGGACGCGCTTTTGCTCATCCCCGGCCTGGGGGACGGCCTGCGCACGGTGAAGGGGATGGCCCTGTCCCTCTCCTGGCTGTACCGGGAGTACGCCAAGGCGTACCGGGTGTACGTATTCAGCCGGAGAAACGCCCTGCCGGAGGGCTTTACCATCCGGGACATGGCGGACGATCTGAAGGGGGCCATGGACGCCCTGGGCCTTCGCCGGGCGGACGTGCTGGGGGTGTCCCAGGGGGGCATGATCGCCCAGCATCTGGCGGCGGCTTACCCGGAGGCGGTGGGGCGGCTCGCGCTGGCGGTGACGGCGGAATGGGCGGTCGAAAAAAAGAATGACAGGGCCGGGGGGTTGGGTGTATAATGGGGGAAAGGCGGGGGGAGGAGGGCCCAAGATGAAATATTTGCTTATGGCCATCGTGATAGTCAGTGCGCTGTTCCCGGCCATCCTGACGCGTTTGGGCCGGGAAATGCTTCTCCACCCAGGTGGGGCCATGGATGGGAAACAGTGGTTCCCCATGGCCAAGGCCATGCGGAACCAGGATACGTGGGCCTTTGCCCAGCATACCTCGGGTGTGATATGCCATCGAATAGGCTTGGCGCTGACAATCTTTACAGGGTTGTTTTTTCTTCTGCTGGCCTGGTGGGCCGAGGAGCGGGAGCCCATTTGTGCCGGCTGGTGGCTGCTCCCCGCCGTGCTGGATGCAGCCGCCCTCTTAGCTGCCCGTCTGCTGGTGGAGCGGGCGCTGAAGAAAAATTTTGACGAGAACGGTCGCAGATTGTATAAGGAGGATCAGCCATGAGAGCGGTTGTGACCCGGGTGAAGAACGCCCGGGTGGAGATTGAGGACAAGGTCAACGGGGCCATTGACCGGGGCTTCCTGGTGCTGCTGGGCGTGGGCCCGGAGGACACCGAGGGGACGGCGGACAAGCTGGCGGACAAGGTGTGCGGCCTGCGGGTGTTTGACGATGAGAACGGCAAGATGAACCGGAACCTGGCGGCGGTGGGCGGGGCCCTGCTGGTGGTGAGCCAGTTCACTTTGTACGCCGACACCTCCTCCCGCCGTCCGGGGTTCTCCCACGCCGCCAAGCCCGACCTGGCCGTCCCGCTGTATGAGCGGTTCATGGCCCAGTGCCGGGAGCGGGGCTTCCAGGTGGAGCACGGCGAGTTCGGGGCGGAGATGCAGGTATTCTCCCAGAACGACGGGCCCATCACCATCCTGCTGGAGGTGTGACGGCCCCCCGGGGCGCAAAAAAACGGGGACGCAAAGCGTCCCCGCCGGGCGGCCCGTTACGCGTACAGGTCGATGTACTCGCCCCGCCGCTGTGCCTCGTCCACCGTTCTGGTGTAGACGGTGTGGGGGCAGGCCGGGGTGTGCCAGTGGTCTTTGTCGCAGTGGGTGGTGACGGTGGTGAGCTCCTTTGTCCCGCCGTCCTGAGCGGGGCTCCTGCCGCCCAGGGCCGCCGGATACGCGCCCGCCCCGGCTCCAAGTCCGGATACCATAGGTATTCCCCCTTTTTCAGGCTGAGAACCTGTATTCACAACCTCAAACGCCGTCTGGCCGGGTTTTTTCCCGCCAAGCCGCGTTGAATTTTCTTGCAATACACAAAGTATTCCGGCGAAAATTCGCCTTGCCTGACGGAAAAATCCCTCGGCCGGCCGGCATCCTCGGCTGTGAATACAGGTTCTGATTCCAGTATACTCCCGCCGCCGTCCCCTGTCAAGCGGCAAAGAAAGTGAGACGTTATGCCGAACATTCAAGTATTAGACCCCCATGTGGCGGATCTGATCGCCGCCGGGGAGGTGGTGGAGCGTTTCCCCAGCGAACGTGCCGTTCGCCGGGGGACCCTTTTGATTTTAATCCTCGGCGGAAGTGAATTCCGCCTACGGAAATTCTCCGCCTGCGGCTGCGAATTTACGCCGGATTCCCGGCGTGGCGGGCCGCTCCCCCACAAGGAGGAACGATATGCCTGATATTCATGTTTTGCCCTCCCATGTGGCGGATCTGATCGCCGCCGGGGAGGTGGTGGAGCGGCCCGCCAGCGTGGTGAAGGAGCTGCTGGAAAACGCCATCGACGCGGGGGCGTCCGCCGTGACGGTGGAGATCGCCCACGGGGGGATGTCGCTGATCCGGGTGACGGACGACGGCTGCGGCATCCCGGCGGAGCAGGCCCCCACCGCCTTCCTCCGCCACGCCACGTCCAAAATCGCCGCGGAGCGGGACCTGGAGGCCATCGGCACCCTGGGCTTCCGGGGGGAGGCCCTGGCCGCCATCTGCGCCGTGGCCCGGGTGGAGCTGCTCACCCGGACGGAGGAGGCGGATCTGGGCACCAGGCTGACGGCGGCGGCGGGGGAGGTAATCTCCCAGGAGGCGGCGGGCTGTCCCCGGGGCACCGTCATGACGGTGCGGGAGCTGTTCTTCAACACCCCCGCCCGGCTGAAGTTCCTGAAGAAGGACGCGGCGGAGGGGGCGGCGGTGTTCGCCGTGGTCCAGCGGGCCGCCCTGTCCCACCCGGAGCTGTCGGTGAAATTCCTGCGGGACGGGAAGCAGGAGCTGCTGACGCCGGGGGACGGGCAGCTCAAAAGCGCGATCTACGCCGTCATGGGCCGGGACATCGCCCTGGGCTTCCTGCCCGTGAAGGGGAGCGGGGACGGCATGAGCGCGGAGGGCTTCGCCTCCCTGCCCTCCTGCTGCCGGGGCACCCGGGGCTATCAGCACTTTTTCGTCAACGGGCGGTATATCAAAAGCCGGATCATGACGGCGGCGGTGGAGGAGGCCTACAAGAACCAGAAGCTGGTGGGCAGGTTCCCCGGCTGTGTGATCCACCTCACCGTGAAGCCCGGCGAGGTGGATGTGAACGTCCACCCCACCAAGACCGAGGTGAAGTTCCAGCGGGAGCAGGCGGTGTTTACCGCCGTGTACGGCGCGGTGCTCTCCGCCCTGGACCGGGACCACACCCGGCCCCAGGCGTCCCTGCCGGGGGCGCGGCCCGCGGACACCGTCACCCCCAACCAGACCAGCCTGCCCCTCCACGACGGGGCGGGGCGGCTGAACGGCACCCAGTTTATGCCGTCATCCCGGTTCAGGCCCCTGGGCGGGGCCATGGCCCCGGGGGCGCAGCCGGAGCCTTCCCTCACGCCCGCCGCCCCAAAGCGGAAGGAGGCCCCGCCCCCCAGGGAGAAGCCGTCCCCCTTCCGCTGGGTGGAGCCTCTGCCGGACAGGGGAGGGGAGCCGGAGGGCCCGCCGCCCGCCCCCGCCAAGGCGGAGGAACCCGCCCCGGCCCGGACGGAGGGTACGGCCCCGGCGAAAACCGATCAGACGCCCAAGCCCGTCCCGGCAAAGGAACAGCACACGCCAACGCCCACCCCGGCGGAACGGGCGGAGCCTGCCCCCACTCGAAAGAAACAGGCGGCGTCCAGCCCCGCCCCGGCAGCGGCCACACCGGAGCCGCCCGCCCCAAAAACGGAGCCGGAGGCAACGCCCGTCCAGCCCCCCCAGCCGGAACCGGAGCCGCCCCAGGAGCCATGGATGGTCCGGGGGGAGCTGTTCCACACCTACGTGGTGGTGGAGCAGGGGGACAAGGCCCTGCTCATCGACAAGCACGCCGCCCACGAGCGGGCCAACTTCGACCGGCTGAAGGCGGCGGACTACCAGCCCATGGTGCAGGAGCTTCTGACACCCGCCGTCCTCTCCCTGCCGCCGGAGGAGCGGCAGCTGCTGCTGGATCAGGCCGGACTGCTGGCCCGGTTCGGCTTCGAGGTGGAGGAGTTCGGCTCCAACGCCCTGGCGGTGCGGGCCGCGCCGGACTACCTGGAGGCCGGGGACATTGAGGGTGCCCTGTCCCAGCTGGCCCGCCGCCTGCGGGTGGCGGGGACGGCGGACCCCGCCGCCGCCCGGGACGAGCTGCTCCACACCATGGCCTGCAAGGCGGCCATCAAGGGCGGCTGGCGCAGCGGCGCGGAGGAGCTGGAGGAGGCCGCCCGGCTGGTGATGAGCGGGCAGGTGAAATACTGCCCCCACGGCCGTCCGGTGGCCATTGAGCTGACCAAAAAGCAGCTGGAAAAGCAGTTTAAGCGGGCATAAAGCCTGTTTCAAATCTGGCGGAATGACAGATTTAAAACAGGCTCTTAGGAGGAGCCATGGACCAATTTACTTACGCCCCCCTCACCGGGGAAAACTTCGGCCCCCGCTCGCTGGACAAATTTACCCGCCGCCAGCACGTAAAGCAGTGCTGGCGGCGGGAGGGCGGCGCGCTGGTGCTGCGCCCGGTGGAGTATATCGAGACGTGGACGGCGGCGGAACGCCGGGGCGTCGCCGCGGAGGTGCTGGCGGCCATGCGCACCGGGGGCGCGGGCTTCGGGGCGTTCCGCAGCGGGGAGGTGGCGGGCTTCGCCGCCCTGTCCGGCAAGCGGCTGGGCAGCCGGGGGCAGTACGCGGATCTGACCCTGTTCTACGTGTCGGCCCCCTTCCGGGGCCGGGGCGTGGGGGGAACGCTGTTCCGCATGGCCTGCGCCCACGCGAAAAAGACCGGGGCGGAGAAGCTGTACATTTCCGCCCACTCCGCCGCCGAGGTGATGGCGGCCTATTGGGCCCTGGGCTGCGTGGAGGCGGAGGAGATCGACCCCCGCCACGCGGCGGCGGAGCCCTGCGACGTGCAGCTGGAGCGTTTGCTGTGACGGCGGGGGTCAGCCCTTCTTCCGCTCCTGCCACACCCGGGCCAGGATGTCCTTGAGCACCAGCATGGCGTCCAGCTCGCTGTAGCCCTGCTCCCGTTTGAGCTTGTCCAGCAGCTGGGCAAGCCCCTGGGCGTAGGGGGCGGCGTCCACCTGCTCCCGGCAGGCCAGGAGGATGGGGTATTTCTTCCCCCAGGCACGGTTCCAGTCCACCTTTTCCGCCGCCGCGTCGGGGGTGCGGTCGATGGCCCACTGAATCTCCTCCATGTCCAGGTCAAAGTCGATGAGCGCGTCCAGGGACAGGCCGTACAGCAGGGCCAGCCGCTTGGACTGGCGGATGTCGGGCAGGCTCTCGTCCGTCTCCCACTTGGAGACGGTCTGGCGGCTCACCCCCAGCTTCTCCGCCACCGCCTCCTGGGACAGGCCGGACTTCTTCCGGGCGGCAAACAGGCTGCTTCCCAAATTCATGAAAACCACTCCTTTCCTGTGATGGGTCAATGATATCCCAGGCGGGAGAAAAAGTCCAGCGGCGGGCGGCGGCAGTTCCGCCCGTCTTTTTGACATACGGCGTCTGGTTCCGGCAAACCACCCGCCAGGGATGGCGGGCGGTTTTTTGCACCTGTGTGGAATTTTCACCTGCCCGTTTCCGGCAGGCCGTGAATGCAGGTTCTCATGACTGCGGGAGGTATTTATCGTAAAGCTCACAAAGCCCGCTGTCCGCTTTTTCAAATACAATTTTTCGTGCCGCAGTCCAAAGCGGTATTTCTTCCTCTTCCCTTTTAAGAACGGGCAAATTCTTTATCCCGCTGAACGTTTTCCACATAAAGCCGCGTTTTTTCAGCCCATTTTTGAGCATAAGCTCTCCCACATAGGTAGCATAGCAGGCCGAAAAGCTTGACAATTTCCACCTTGCGTCCTTTTGTCCCGAATATTCAGCACGGTATCTTATCAGGATTTTTTCAACGCAAAGAACGCTTTCCCTCGTCCAATCCAGCACGATACCATCGCATTTTGCGTATTCTACGGCGTTTTTTGCCATAACCTTAAAATTCATGGAAGCTCCTTGTCAAAAGCATCTGCTTTTACCATATAATGATCATGCGTCAACTGCCGATTTTGTTGAACCAATCATAGCATAGGGTTCCTGCCGTGTCAACGCGCCCTTGTGGAAACCGCCGAAGTGATATCCTGCTCACCTATGCATCTGAACAGAGACTTTTCACCTGCCCCTTGTGCGGCGGGGGCGTTCATGATATACTGTAGGCTGTATTGCTGTGCGCCCAACGATTTGGAGAGGAGCCTCCCCCATGAATACCAACTTCGACGTGATGATCTTAGGCACCGGCGAGGCGGGCATCTACGCCGCCTACGAGCTGGCCCTGAAATGCCCCGCCGCAAAGGTGCTGGTGGTGGACCAGGGGGCGGACATCTACCGCCGCCAGTGCCCCATTGTGGCGGGCAGGACCCGCTCCTGCGTCCAGTGCAGGGTGTGCGGCACCATGTGCGGCTTCGGGGGCGCGGGGGCCTTCTCCGACGGCAAGTTCAACTTCACCACCGCCTTCGGCGGCTGGCTCACCGACTTCCTGGACCAGAAGGAGGTCATGGAGCTGATTGACTACGTGGACGCGCTGAACGTACGCCACGGGGCCACCACCCAGGTCTACTCCACCGCCACCCCGGAGGCCCGCGCCCTGGAGCGGGAGGCGTTGAAGTACGACCTGCACCTGCTCCAGGCCCGGTGCAAGCACCTGGGCACGGAAAACAACCTGAAGATCCTCACCAGCATCTACGAGGCCATCCGGGACAGGCACACCTTCCGGTTCGACACCGCCGTGACGGAGATCCAGGCCGGGGACGGGGCATACACCCTTGTCACCGAGGGGGGCGAGCGGTTCACCGCCCCCTGCCTCATCGCGGGGCCGGGCCGCTCCGGGGCGGAGTGGTTCGCCAACCAGTGCAAGGGGCTGGGGCTGGAGCTGCTGAACAACCAGGTGGACATCGGCGTGCGGGTGGAGCTGCCCGCCACCGTGTTTGAGCACATCACCGACGTGGTGTACGAGTCCAAGCTGGTGTACCGCACCAAGCAGTACGGCGACCAGGTGCGCACCTTCTGCATGAACCCCTACGGCCACGTGGTGGCGGAAAACGTGGAGGGCATCAACACGGTGAACGGCCACTCCTACTCCGACCCCGCCCTGCGCTCGGAGAACACCAACTTCGCCCTGCTGGTGTCCAACCGATTCACCTCCCCCTTCAACGAGCCCTACCGCTACGGCAAGCACATCGCGTCCCTGTCCAATATGCTGGCGGGGGGCGTGCTGGTCCAGCGGTTCGGGGATCTGGCGGCGGGCATCCGCACCAACGAGCACCGGCTGGGCCACTCCTTCGTCCGGCCCACCCTGACGGCGGCGGTGCCGGGGGACCTGTCCCTGGCCCTGCCCAAGCGGCAGCTGGACGATATCATCGAGATGATCTACGCCCTGGACAAGCTGGCCCCCGGCGCGGCCAACTACGACACCCTGCTCTACGGCGCGGAGGTGAAGTTCTACTCCGCCCGGATCAAGCTGTCCCACGAGCTGGAGACGGCCCTCCCCGGCTTCTTCGCCGTGGGGGACGGGGCGGGGGTCACCCGGGGGCTGGCCCAGGCGGGGGCGTCGGGCGTCAAGGCGGCAAGGGTTGTGGCGGCGCGGCTCAATGGAGGGACGGCACAATGAAGGTACTGCTGGTGAATTGCAGCCCTGTGCGGGACGGCGCATCGGCAAAAACCGTAAGAACGGAGGATATTTGACCATGGAGATCGAACGCGTCAACGGCTACAGCGACCCCCGCTTCCCCCAGGAGGTGCTCCACCAGCACGGGGCCTTCCTGGCGGACGGCGTGCCCTGGGCCTTCCGGGTGGTGTCGGACCGGGGAGCGGTGGTGACAACCGCCCAGCCCATCACGCCGGAGGCCCTGGCGGAAGCGGCGGAGGGCTTCCGCTTCTACGCCGGGCACATCACCGACTTCTATGACGAAGCCGGGACGCTGCTGCTGTCCCTGCCCCCGGTGGAGCGGTGGGAGGTGGACATCGACGCCCTCCAGCCCTCCCAGTTCTCGGTGGACGAGGACAAGTGTGCGGCGGTGGACACCTTCCTCCACACCGCCGCCGACCTGGTGATTCCCGTGACGGAGCTGGCGGACGGGACGCTGTGTACCATGGACGGACACACCCGGCTGTACGCCGCGTGGCGCAAGGGCATCCGGCGGGCCATGGTGTTCCGTGCCTCCGACCAGGACATGGCGGCGGGGATCGCGGACTTCGCGGCGGAGGCCCGGAAGCGGGGCATCTTCCACATCCGGGACATGGCCCTCCTCTCCCATGAGGAGCAGGAGGAGCAGTGGGACGGGTGGTGTGACGCCTGGTTTGCCGCCCAGGGAGAGGCAACATAATTCATTTGTTCATATTTTCGTGACAGAAAAGTTACAAATTTCGACCCAACCCCTCATGCCCCGGCGGGCCGATCCCCCGCAGTTCCACAGTTTTCAACAGCTTCCACATAGTTTTCCACAAGTTCAACACAGCTTGAACAGGCGGCATCACCCCTGTCAAGCAAAAGTTTTCCGGCTTATCTCACAAACTTTTACCGGGAGGAGCAAACCCTTGAACCGAACCACACCCGTCATACCCGCTGAGGACATTCAGCGGCAAAAAGAATATTGCGCGGAGCTGCGCTCGCTCAACGCCCAGCTTCCCGCGCCCCCCAAGGCCTGGGTGGACACCTACGGCTGCCAGCAGAACGAGGCCGACTCCGAGCTGCTCCGGGGAATGCTGGCGGACATGGGCTACCAGATCTCCGGCACCGAGGAGGGCGCGGATGTCATCGTCATCAACACCTGCGCCATCCGGGAGCACGCGGAACAGCGGGTATTCGGCAACGTGGGGGCTTTGGTCCACGGCAAACGCCGCAACCCCGGCCAGATCATCGCCCTGTGCGGCTGCATGGCCCAGGAGCCCCACGTGGCGGAACGCCTGCGGCAGTCCTACCGCCACGTGGATTTGGTGTTCGGCCCCCAGCAGCTCTGGCGGTTCCCGGAGTTTCTCCGCCGGGTGTGCCTGCGCCGGGGCCGGGTGTTTGAGACCGCCCCGGTTGAGGGGGCCATCGCCGAGGGCCTTCCGGTGTACCGCTCCGGGAAGCTGAAGGCCTGGGTGTCCATCATGTACGGCTGCAACAACTTCTGCTCCTACTGCATCGTGCCCTACACCCGGGGCCGGGAGCGCAGCCGGGAGCCGGAGATCATCCTGACCGAGATCCGAGAGCTGGCGGAGCAGGGGTATAAGGAGATCACCCTCCTGGGCCAGAACGTGAACTCCTACGGCAGGGATCTGGAGGGGGGCTGGGACTTCCCCCGGCTGCTGGAGGCGGCGGCGGGCCTGCCCGGGGACTTCCTCCTGCGGTTCATGACCTCCCACCCCAAGGACGCCACGGACAAGCTGTTCGACGTGATGGCCCGGTGCGAAAAAGCGGCCCCGGTGATCCACCTGCCCTTCCAGTCGGGGAGCAGCCGGGTGCTGTCCGCCATGAACCGCCGGTACACCCGGGAGCAGTACCTGGACAAGGTGTCCGCCCTGCGGGCGCGCATCCCCCATGTGGTGCTCACCTCCGACGTGATCGTGGGCTTCCCCGGGGAGACGGCGGAGGAGTTTGAGGAGACGATGTCCCTCATCGAGTCCGTCCGCTTCGACGCGCTGTTCACCTTTATCTACTCCCCCCGGAAGGGTACCCCGGCGGCGGAGCTGCCCGACCCCACCCCCAAGGAGGAGAAGTCCGCCCGCTTTAACCGCCTGGTGGAGCTTCAAAACCGCATTTCCCTGGAAAAGCACCGGGCCTATATCGGCACGGCCCAGCGGTGCCTGATCGACGGGGCGGGGGACGACCCCCGGCACAGCCTCACCGCCCGCACCGCCGGGGGCCGGCTGGTCCACCTGGACGGCGACGCCGCCCTCATCGGGCAGTATGCCGATATCAAGATCACGGACTGCTCCACCTGGGCCCTGTTCGGGGAGCTGGTTTGATCTGCTTTTGCAGGCCGTTGTAGGGGCGGACATTGTCCGCCCGCGAAAACAGGCCGCGTCAAAGGAAGCGGGCGCACACTGTGCGCCCCTACAGGCATACCCGGTGCCTGATACCGTTCAAAGGAGAACCCAACCCATGCCCATGACCCGCCGTGACACCATCTTAAAATGGATCGCCTACCTCGCCGCCCTGGCTGTGACGGCGGTGGTGAATTATTATGTCCTCGGCCCCCTGCCCATCCCCCTGCCCCTGCTGCTGCCCGTGCTGGCGGTGGCGGGGGGGACGCTGGAGGGTGCCCCCTTCGGCGCGCTGTACGGCATGGCCTGCGGCGCGGTGCTGTCCGGGCTGGGGCACCTGGGGGCGGTCTGCGTGGCGTCCCTGGCCCTGTTCGGCTGGGCGGCGGGTCTGTGCGCCCAGTACCTGCTGCGGCGGGACGCCTGGGGCCACCTGATCTGCTCCGTGGCCGTCCTGCTGGTGTGGGAGGGCTGGGCGGTGGGCAGCCGCCTGCTGGCCCACCTCGCCCCGGCCAAAACCCTGCTGCGGGTGGCGGGGCCGGAGCTGCTGTGCTCGCTGGCCTTCATTCTTCCGGTCTACTGGCTGGGCCGGTTCTGCTGCGTCCATTACGGGAGGATTTACCATGAATAACCCCTTCGACCACACCCACATCCAGGAGGAAAAGGCGGAGCGGGAGGCCCGCCGCCTCAAGCTGCGCACCAACCTGCTCATCGCCCTGTTCTGCGGGGTGCTGGGGGGCTTCTGCCTGGTGCTGTACCAGCTCCAGGTGGTGCAGGGGGCCAGCTACCGGGCCGGCACCAACTCCCACATCACCGACAGACAGCAGGTGGAGAGCATCCGGGGGGAGATCCTGGACCGCTACGGCCGGGTGCTGGTGACCAACGAGCTGAGCTACAACGTGGAGCTGGACTGGAACGCCATGGAGCCGGACCAGCGGCTGGACATTCTCGCCCGCCTGCTGGAGGTGTGCCGGGAGGAGGGGGTGGAGTGGGCGGACACCCTGCCCATCACCAAAACCGCCCCCTGGCGGTACACCGCCGCCGACCCCCTGTCCTACCAGGTGACGGACGAGGAGGGCGAGGTGAGCAACGTGAGCACCTCCCTGGGCGCGCTGGCGGAGAAGTGGGCCATCGGCTGGGTGAAGGACGCGGCCCTGGCCCGGCCCGAGGCGGGGGAGCTGCTGGCGAAAATGTGCGTCACCTTCGGCCTGCTGGAGGAGGAGAAGCCCACCCTGTCCAAGGAGCACCGGGGCCTGACGGGGGTGCTTGGCTCGGCGGGGCAGTCCTTCGGGCTCACCGAGGACGGCGGCGGCATCTCCCGGGAAATGCGGGAGCTGGCCGGGGTGCTGTACGAGATCTACCTGCGGCGGTACGAGGTGACCAACAACACCTACGTGTTCGCCCAGGACGTGGACATCACCTTCATCGCCAAGGTGAAGGAGCAGGGCCTCGCCGGGGTGCGGATCGTCACCGCCTCCTCCCGGAAATACGGCACCGGGGTGGCCGCCCACGTGCTGGGGTACACCGGCAAGATAGATAAGGACGAGTGGCCCAAATACAAGGAGCTGGGCTACCCCATGGACGCCGTGGTGGGCATAGAGGGGGTGGAGCTGGCCTTCGAGGAGCGGCTTCACGGCTCCAGCGGCCTGCGGCTCATGGAGAAGGACAACGACGGGAACATCATCAGCCAGCAGTGGAAAACCGAGCCCGCCCCGGGGGAGAACGCGGTGCTCACCCTGGATATCGCCCTCCAGGCCACGGTGGAGGACCTGCTGGCGGAATACGCCTCCCGCCAGGAGCGGCCGGTGGGGGAGGACGGGGAGCCGGAGCCCGCCAAGGGCCTGGCCGCCGCCGTGGTGGACATGACGGGGGGGGTGCTGGCCCTGGCGTCCTACCCCACCTATGACCTGGCCGCCTTCCGGGAGAACTTCACCCAGCTCCAGGCGGACGAGAGCAGGCCCCTGCTGAACCGGGCCACCCAGGGCCAGTACTCCCCCGGCTCCACCTTCAAAATGCTCACCGCCATCGCCGCCCTGGACACCGGGACCATCACCACCGCCGAGCGGCTGGAGTGCACCGGCGTCTACACCTTTTACCCGCCCCCCTACCAGCCCCGGTGCTGGTATGGGTACGGCCACGGGCGGGACAACGTCACCGAGGCCATCAAGGACTCCTGCAACTGCTTCTTCTACGACGCGGGCCGCCGCACCACCATCGCCAATATCAACGAGTACGCCCGGAAGTTCGGCCTGGGCGAGTACACCGGCATCGAGCTGGTGGAGAAAAAGGGCCTGCGGGCGGGGCCGGAGACCTCCAAGCAGCTCAACCAGCAGTGGTATGACGGCGACACCCTGTCCGCCTCCATCGGCCAGGGGAACAACCTGTTCACCCCCCTCCAGCTGGCCAACTACGTGGCCACCCTGGTGAACGGCGGCGACCACTACGCCTGCCACCTGCTGAAGGAGTTCAAGTCCAACGACTACAGCCAGGTGACGGAGACCTACAGCCAGCCCCCCAAGGACACCATCGACCTGGACCCCGCCCACGTGCAGGCGGTGAAGCAGGGGATGTACGACCTGTCCAAGACGGCCACCATGGCCAAGTGGTTCGACCCCCTTCCGGTGGAGGTGGGCTGTAAGACGGGCACCGCCGAGACCGCCGCCCACGCCGTGAGCACCAACGCCCTGTTCGTGTGCTTCGCCCCCTATGACGACCCCCAGATCGCCCTGTGCCTGGTGTCCGAGGGCGGGGACGCCGGAGGCTCCCTGGCGGAGCTGGCGGCGGGCATCCTGGCCCAGTATTTCTCCACAGGCTCCTCCCTGGACACCGTCACCGGGGAAAACGCCCTGCTGCGGTAAATAAAGAACCTGTATTCACAACCTCAAACGCCGTGTGGACGGGTCTTTTTCCGCCATACTGCGTTGCGTTTTCTTGAAATACACAAAGTATTCCCGCAAAAACGCGCCTTGTCTGGCGAAAAAATCCCTCGCCCACCCGGCATCCTCGGTTGTGAATACAGGTTCTAAAACCCCCGGCCTCTGTCTTGGGCCGGGGGTTTTTTATGTTCTGTAGGGGCGCGCATTGCGCGCCCGCCCAAACCGGGCCGCGCTCAATCCAGCCTGAGGTCGCCCTCCTTGATCCACCCGATTTTCCGGAACCACAGCCCGAAGGCCCAGCACAGCGCGGCGGGCAGGACAAAGGAGATCAGGATCAGCCCGGTCCACTCAAAGGCCCCCGGGGTAATCGCCGCCGCGCCGTTGGCAAGGGCCTGTTCGCTGGGGGCGATCCAGCCCGTCCACACGCCGATCTGCCCCACCAGCCCGCAGGTGCCCATGCCCGCCGACACCGGGGGGCCGTTCATCTCCAGCCGGAACACGCAGGTGGCGATGGGCCCGGTGATGGCGGAGGTCAGGATGGCGGGCAGCCAGATCCGGGGGTTGCGCACGATGTTCCCCATCTGGAGCATGGAGGTGCCGATGCCCTGGCTCACCAGCCCGCCCCAGCGGTTCTCCCGGAAGGACAGCACGGCGAAGCCCACCATGTTGGCGCAGCACCCCGCCACCGCCGCGCCCCCCGCCAGCCCCGTGAGGGAGAAGGCGGCGCAGATGGCGGCGGAGGAGATGGGCAGGGTGAGGGCCATGCCGATGACCACGCTGACCAGAACGCCCATGAGCAGGGGCTGCTCGTCGGTGGCGAGACGGGTCACATTGCCGATGGCGGTGGCGGCGGTGCCGATGGCCGGGGCCAGCAGGGCGGACAGCCCCACCCCCGCCAGAATCGTCACCAGGGGGGTGGCCAGAATGTCCACCTTCGTCTCCTTGGAGACGGCCTTGCCGCACTCGGCGGCGATGATGGCGATGAACAGCACCGCCAGCGGCCCTCCCGCCCCCGGCTCGCCGGACAGGGTGGTGCTGCCCAGGGCGTTGGCGGCGCAGCCCACCGTGGCCAGGGAGAACAGCACCATGGGCGGGGCCTTCAGTGCCCAGCCGATGGCCACCGCCATGGCCGCGCCGCTCATGGCGGAGGCGTAGCCCCCTACCTCCACCAGGAACGGCAGGCCAAGCTGCTCGCCCAGGGTTTTCACGATGGTGCCGATGAGCAGGGAGCAGAACAGGCCCTGGGCCATGGCCCCCAGGGCGTCGATGCCGTACCGCCGGGCGGATAGGACGATGTCCTTGCGCTTCAGGAACGTTTTTATCTTTTCCATAGGGATCCCTCGACTCTCCAAAATTAAGCAGTCCGCACAGGTGTCAAGACACCTGTGCGGACTATCATACAGGGACGGGGGAAAAATGTCAATCGGCTTTTTGCCCAAAATCCGGGGTCGTCACCCGCCCAGCAGCTCGTCCACCGTCACCTGGTACAGCTTGGCTAAAGCCATCAGGTTGGCGGTGCTTGGCTCGGACGTGCCGTTTTCCCACTTGGACACCGCCTGACGGCTCACCCCCAGCGTCTCCGCCACGTACTCCTGGGTGTAGCCCGCGGCGGCGCGGCGGTTTTTGATGGTCTCCCCCAGATTCCGGCTCTGCTCCGGGGGGCTTCGCCGTCCGTCGAAGCGCAGGTACTTCAGCAGGGCGCGGATCAGCAGGACGATCAGCGTCACCGACAGTGCCGCGCCGATGATGCCGATCACCAGCGCAATCCCAAACATAGTCACCGCCCGGGCACCCGGTCCTGAACCACTCATCATAATCATTACCTCCTTCTTATGATGGGCCAATTCTACCGAAAAACCCCGGTTGCGTCCACCAAATATCGGGCAACTATCGGTTGCGCCGCCGGATCAAGCTCCCTATCCCCCGGTTTCCGCCCCTACTTCACCAAAAACCCCGCCTGATCCAGGGCCGCCCGCGCCCGCTCGAAGCCCCCCTCGTCCGGGCACCGGAGGGTGTGCAGATGGACACCGTCCGTCAGGGCGGACAGGGGCTGGGCTCCGCACTCCTCCACCTTGCGGATGAATTCCGACACATCGTACCGGGAGGACAGCTCCAGCGGCCCGGTGATCTGGCCGTACACCGGGTGCTCCACAATGACGTTCTCCACCGTGCACCCCTGGTCCACCACCAGCGTCAGCTCCCGCTCCATGTCCGCCCCGCTGTGGGCGCAGGCCACGGTGCGGACAATCCCCGGCCTGGGCCCGTCCAGCACGTAGCCCCGGGGGGTGGCGGTGACCTCCTCCCCCCCCGCCCGGAGCAGGGCCACGTCCCCCACGATGATCTGGCGGCTCACCGAAAGCTTTTGGGCCAGGGCCGCCGCCGCCAGCGGCCCGTCCGAGCTTCTCAGGTACTCCAAAATGCGCCCCCGGCGTTCCGCCGCGTTCATGGCAAGGCCCCCTCCCATCGTTCTGGGGACAGTATACCACACCCGCCCCGCCCTTGACAAGACGCCCCGGCGGGTGGTACACTGAACCCGGACCGGGGGCGGCACCCATCACAAAAAACGGCGTCCAACCACCCGCGAATCTCACAACAGGGGGATGGCACCCATCGAAAAAAACATTCATGTGGTAGACGAACGGGGCGGCGTATACGAAGCGACCTGGCCCAGGCGGGCCAGAGGTCTTGTGAAGCAGGGCAGGGCACGCTTCATCTCGGAGGATACGATTTGCCTTGCGTGCCCGCCAAATACAGATTTGGAGGACACAGAAATGAGCGACAATAGCGTGGACTTGAGCTGGCTGCTCCGGCAGATCGCCGCCATCCAGGGCGACACCGCGTATCTCCACGAGGTCATCCAGCAGCTGGCCGGGATGGGGGCGGGCGCGCCCAGGGAGCTCACCCAGGCCAAGGCGGCGGCCCTGGGAGACATCGTCCGCTGCCGGGAGACCACCAACCAGCAGCTTCTGGATCTCTATAAGCGGATCTACGTGGAGCAGTTCACCCGCCCCACAGAGCAGGCATGAAAAAGGTCCGGCCCCGCTGACAGGGGGCCGGACCTTTTTATGTTCCGCCGGGGCCGAAAATCTCCTCCAGATGCCCCTCGATCTCCGGCTGGGGCAGCAGGGCGGCGGGCACCCCCAGCCGGTCCGCCAGGGACAGCTTCTCCCGGATGGACCGGGGGGTGTCGAACAGCACAAAGTGGGCCTGGGGTCCCGCCATGTAGGTGAAGTAGTGGGCGCACAGCCCCCGGTCGAAGAACACCGCCGGCTCCAGCCGGTGGAGCAGCCCCTCCAGGGCGTCCGGGGCCAGGGGCGCGCCCCGGCCGGAGGCGGGCAGGGGGAAGTCCTCCCGCACCCACTCCACCGCCAGGGCCACACGCTGGGGGCCGTACCGCTCCAGGGCCTCCCGGAGCCGCTGCTCCAGCGTCCCCCGGGTGAGGGCGGAGGGCACCATCGCCCGTCCCCCCGGGGCCTGGGGCAGATAGGCCTCCGGCGCGTAAAGCCCCCAGCCCTGGGCGGCGCAGTTGCGGTCCAGAATCTCCACCAGCCTGCCCAGGCAGCCGCAGGGCGGGCCCTCGAAGTCGCACACGATCCCCCGGTAGCCCCGGCGGCGGCACTCGCCTAAAATCTGGCGGCAGCAGGGCACCGGGTCCCCCGTCCCGTCAAACCCGGCGCAGTCCAGCTGCATCAGCCCGCCCCGCGCCCCGGGGGACAGCCGCGCCCCCAGCAGGCGCGGCCCCGGCCCCACCCGGTAGGCCATGTGGCAGGGGGTGAGGCCGAAGTCCCGCCCCCGGGTGTCCCGGCCCGCGGGCAGGGCAAGCAGCAATTCTTTCATGGCAGTCCCCCCTTGTAGGCGGCGCGGTTTTGTGGTATAATTGACGCAGTTAAAAAGAAGCGTACACTTCTTTTTAACTTGTGCGGCACGTCAGTGCCGCACAGGCCGCAAAGCGGCCTTGCGTCAGATTTCATAGTCAGCGCACAGGCTTTGCCTACAGCGGCACAGCCGCTGTTTTGAAAATCGGTATGCTACCGATTTTCAAGTGTGCTGACTATATCATTGACGCGGTTCAAAAGAAGTGTACCCTTTTTTTGAACCTGTGGTGCTGACGATACCGTCAGGACGTTCTCATTTGATCCTATGCCCGTCCCGGGCGGAATAGAAGGTGCGTTATGGCGTGGTTCCGGGCCAGCTTTGCCTGTCACGATATTTTTGAGATCACCGGCGCGGCCCTGAAACGCCGGGGCATCCGCCTGCTGCTGGCGGATCTGGACAACACCCTGGTGCCCTACGGCGTGCCCCTGCCGGACGACCGGCTGCGGGCGTGGCGGGACGATCTGACCGCCCATGGGGTGACGCTGTTCCTCCTGTCCAACAACCGCCACGAGAGCCGCCCCCGCATCTTTGCGGAGGGGCTGGACGTGCCCTACATCGGCCACGCCGGGAAGCCCAAGTCCCCCTCCTTCCACAAGGCCATGGAGCGGATGGGCGCGGAGAAGGGGCAGACCGCCATTGTGGGCGATCAGGTTTTCACCGACATTTTGGGCGGCAACCGGGCGGGCATATCCACCATCCTGGTGGAGCCTATCCGTCTGGCGGGCAATCCGGGGCGGTATCTGCGGTACGCGGCGGAGTGGCCCTTCCGCCTGCTGTCCGGAAGGGGGGAGCGGCTGTGAGCGCGCGGTTCGGCCCCGCCGGGAACGCGGAGAATTTCCCGTACAAAGCCTCGGCGGACGCCCCGAAATGGCTGCGGGAGCTGGGCCTGGACTGCTATGAGTACCAATGCGGCAAGGGCGTCCACGTGGGGGAGGCCACCGCCCGGAAGGTGGGCGCGGTCGCCGCGGAGCACGGGATCTCCCTGTCCCTCCACGCGCCCTATTTCATCAACCTGGCCAACCCGGACCGGGACGCTCTGCAAAAGACCATCGGGTACATCACCGGGGCCTGCCGGGTGGCGGACTGGATGGGGGCGGAGCGGGTGGTGATCCACTCCGGCGCGCTGATGGGCCGCACCCGCCGGGAGGCCCTGGACACCGCCCGCCGTTCCCTGGGGGAGGTGATCGCCGCCTGCGACGGGGCGGGGTTCGGGCACCTCACCCTCTGCCCGGAGACCATGGGCAAGCTGGGCCAGCTGGGGGATCTGGACGAGGTGCTGGATCTGTGCGCCCTGGATGGTCGGCTGCTGCCCTGCGTGGACTTTGGCCACCTGTACGCCCGCTCCCTGGGGGCGGAGGACGGGCCGGAGGCCATGGAGCGGATGCTCAGCCGGATGGAGGAGGTGCTGGGGGCGGAGCGGGCCTCCCGGTTCCACAGCCACTTTTCCCACATCGAGTTCACCCCCAACGGCGGGGAGAAATGCCACCGGACGTTTTCCGACGACGGGGGGTACGGCCCGGACTGGGGGCCGCTGGCCCAGGCGGTGGCGGCGCGGGGGTGGAGCCCCACC
>CAJUCA010000006.1:47919-50349 GCA_910585265.1 uncultured Oscillospiraceae bacterium
GACCGCGGCCTGGACGCCATGCTCATCACCAGCGAGCCCGGCGAGTTCTACGCCATGGGCTTCCACGGGGAGGGCGCGGCCCTCATCACCCCGGACAAGACCTGGTACTACACCGACTCCCGGTACATCGAGGCCGCCCGGCAGCTCATCGCCGGGGCGGAGGTGGCGGACTGGGCCCCCGGCGGCGGCTTCCGCAAGCTCATCGCCGGACTGGTGAAGGAGCACGGCGTGGCCAAGCTGGGCTTCGAGGAGCGGTATATGTCCGTGGCCAGCCACACCGAATGGACCAAGGCGGTGGAGGCGGAGTTCGTCCCCGCCTCCGAGCTGCTCACCCAGCTGCGGCAGGTGAAGGACGCGGACGAGCTGGCCGCCATGAGGGAGGCCCAGCGGATCACCGACGAGGCCCTGCTGGAGATCCTGAACTTCCTCAAGCCCGGGCTTACCGAGAGCGAGGTGGCGGCGCGGCTGACCTACATCATGGCCCGCAAGGGCGCGGAGCGCAACTCCTTCGACCCCATCGTGGCCTGCGGGGCCAACGGCTCCAAGCCCCACGCCGTCCCCGGCCCCGCCGTGATTGAGAAGGGCCAGTTCGTCACCATGGACTTCGGCTGCGTGGTGGGGGGCTACTGCTCCGACATGACCCGCACCGTGGCCATCGGCCAGCCCACCGAGGAGATGGAGCTGGTGTACAACACGGTGCTCAAGGCCCAGCTGGCGGGCATCGCCGTTGCCCGGGCCGGAGTCACCGGCAAGGAGGTCCACCAGGCCGGGGCCAAGGTCATTGCCGACGCGGGCTACGGGGACTACTTCGGCCACGGCTTCGGCCACTCCCTGGGCATCGAGATCCACGAGGACCCCGGCTTCCACAACCGGAACGACAAGCCCATCCCCGCCGGGGCCCTGCTGTCCGCCGAGCCGGGGATCTACCTGCCCGGAAGGTTCGGCGTGCGCATTGAGGACGTGATCATGCTCACCGAGGAGGGCTGCGTGGACATCACCCGCTCCCCCAAGCAGCTCATTATCCTGTAACGCGGGGCGGGCCGGTGGGGCCCCCCCGGGCCGGTGGGGACCCCGGCCCCTACGGCAGCCGGGGCCATACCCGGCGGCAGGGGCCGGGGCCCTCACCGGCCCTTGCCATGCCTGCGGCGGTTTCTTCCAAACCCCCTTGCAATCAGCGGAAATTTAGGGTATAATAGCTTGATTGATTCTCGTTAAAAAACTTTCGATATTGGAGGACGATACCAATGGCAATGATCACAGCAGGCGATTTCCGCAACGGCGTGACCTTCGAGATGGAGGGCAAGGTCATGCAGGTCGTTGAGTTCCAGCACGTCAAGCCCGGCAAGGGCGCGGCCTTCGTGCGCACCAAGATGAAAAACGTCATCACCGGGGCGGTCACCGAGACCTCCTTCAACCCCACCGCCAAGTTCGAGCAGGCCTTCGTGGACCGCAAGGACATGGAGTACAGCTATAACGACGGCGACCTGTACTACTTCATGGACATGGAGACCTACGAGATGATGCCCGTGGGCAAGGACGTGCTGGGTGACAACTTCAAGTTCGTGCTGGAAAACATGACCTGCAAGGTCATGTCCTACAAGGGCAGCGTGTTCGGCGTGGAGCCCCCCAACTTCGTGGAGCTGGTGGTCACCGAGTCCGACCCCGGCGTGAAGGGCGACACCGCCACCAACGTCACCAAGCCCGCCACCCTGGAGACCGGCGCGGAGATCAAGGTGCCCCTGTTCATCAACCCCGGCGACAAGATCCGCATCGACACCCGCACCGGCGAGTATCTGGAGCGGTGCAAGGGATAAGCGCGGAGAAGCCGGGAGTCGGAGGACTTAGGCTCCGTCGCGGAGGCTTCGCAGCGTGACAAGAAAGGGAAGCAAACATGACCATTTCTGAAAAGGTAGCCTATATCCAGGGCCTGTATGACGGCCTGGGGCTGGACGGCGAAAAATCCGGCGAGGCCCGCATCCTGTCCGAGCTGCTGGACGTGATGAAGGAGGTGGGCCAGCGGCTGGACGGCGTGGACACCATCCTGGACAGCTTCGACGAGGAGCTGGACGCCCTGGGGGACTCCGTGGCCGACCTGGAGGACGCGGTGTTCGACGACGAGGACGAGGAGGACGAGTTCTCCTTCGACAGCGACGGCGATCTGGACGAGGATTTCTTCGAGATCCCCTGCCCCACCTGCGGGGCGGACCTGGTGGTGGACGACGAGACCCTGGCGGCGGGGGTGGTGGACTGCCCCGCCTGCGGCGGCAAGTTCGCCCTGTCCTTCGAGGACGAGGAAGCCCCCGGCGGCAGCGAATAAAGACAACGGCCCCCCGGCGTGAGCCGGGGGGCTTTCTTATGACGTGCCCTTACGGGGCCCCCGCAAAAGCGCGTTTCCGCTTTTGTGGGGAGAGGAGGGGTAAGGGAGCGCAG
>CAJUCA010000006.1:50449-98150 GCA_910585265.1 uncultured Oscillospiraceae bacterium
GGGAGCGCAGTGGGGAATGCCCGCAGGGCGTTTCCCACGGAGCGGACTTTACCCCGACGACGGCGGCAGCTTCCGGTACTCCTTCCCGTCCTCCGGCGTCACCCCCCGGAGGGCGAACAGCTCCTCCACCGTCACGAACTTGTAGCCCTGGGCCATCAGCTCGTCCACCGCCGCCAGGGCGGTGTCCACGCTCTCGGCGTAGATGTCGTGGAGCAGAATGATGCTCCCGTCCTCCACCTTGTCCAGGATCACCGAGAGCTGCCGCGCGCTGCTGCGGTCCGACCAGTCCTCCGGGTCCACCGACCACAGGATGATGGGCGACCCCGCCCTGGCCCGGTTGGAGGGGGTGATCATGCCGTAGGGCGGGCGGAGCATGAAGTCCTCCTGATCCAGCAGGCCGGACAGCGTCTCCCGGAGCTTGTCCACCTCGGCGTAAAAGTCCTTGCCGTTCACCGCCGCCAGGGACTTGTGGTGGAAGGTGTGCAGGCCGATCTGGTGGCCGTCCCGCTCCATGCGGATGAGCAGCTCCTCGTTCCCCGCCACGTTCTCCCCGATGACGAAAAAGGTGGCGTGCACCCCCCGCCGGGCCAGCCCGTCCAGCAGGACGGGGGTGGTGGACGCCTTGGGCCCGTCGTCAAAGGTGAGGGCCACAAAGGGCCCCGCCGGGAGCTGGACCTCCCCCATGGCGGCCCGCTCCCGCCCCGGCAGCCACAGCCACGCCAGCACCAACCCCAGAGCCGCCAGCGTCCCCGCCCGCAGCATGATCCGAAGCCTCGACAACCCGCCCACCGCCTTTCCGCGTAATCGGGGTTAGTATGCGTTTCGGACGGGGTTTTATCCATGGGGCGGAGCGTCCCGGCTGTTTTTTGTGCCGCCGCGGGGACAGGTTCTCCATTTTTTATCAGGAGCGGCTTTGTCCAGAGGGGATTTCGCCCAAAAATGAACTCCCCCGGGAACCTTCCTTTTGCCGCAAAACAGCCTGTCACCTGGTTTTCAAACGCTTCAGAACCCAAAAGGTAACTGGCTTAAACATCGTGTAGAGGCCATAGCCCAGCACTCCGCCGACCACATTTGTGATCAGATCCGTGATATCCGAGGAGCGGCCAAAGAACGGCTGCAACAGCTCGATCCCCAGGCTCATCAAGAAGCAGAACAACACCGTCCTGCCGAATTTGGCCCCTTTGTCCCGGAGTAGCGGAAACAGGAACCCAAAGGGCATGGTCATGATAACGTTCAAGAGCACCTGTCTGAAAAAGTCGCCTCTGCCCAAGGAAACATCAATAAACGGCACCAGATTCATGGGATGATAAGGGTGGTTCAGCAGGAACGGAATGGATGCGGCCACCGGCATCATGGTAACATAGAGGACCAGGGACAGATATGCGTACATGAGGGTATTGACAAGCAGGCGGTCCCTGCCCTGGGCCCTCCACCTCTTATAAAACACGAAAACATATAGGAAGCCCAGCACAGCAAAATCTATTGCATATTTGATCAGGTGCCTCACCGCCTCACTCCTTTCCCGTTACCCCACGATTCAAAGCCCGGTTTCTGGAATTGATATGGGCAAAAGTATACCACCGGGCCGGATGAAATTCAACCCCCTTTGCTGGGGCCCTGATCGCGGCCGTCCCCCGAAATGGGGGATTGCCATTTTCCCCCGGAACGTATATAATAGAAGAATCAGTTTTTTTCACCGCGACTTTTTCAAGCGTTTCATTTAGGAGGCATACGCCATGAAAGACCTGCTTCATCTGTTGGAAAACGATTCCACCCTGACCCACGCCCAGCTGGCCGCCATGACCGGCTCCACCGAGGCGGAGGTGGCCCAGGCGGTGGAACAGTATGAAAAGGACCGGGTAATCCTGGGCTATAAAACCATCGTGGACTGGGACCGCACCCATCAGGAGTCCGTCACCGCCCTCATCGAGGTGAGCGTCACCCCCCAGCGGGGGGAGGGCTTCGACCGGGTGGCCCAGCGCATCTACCAGTACGATGAGGTGGAGTCCCTCTACCTCATGTCCGGCGGGGCCTATGACATGACCGTCACCATCTCCGGCCGCACCCTGAAGGAGGTGGCCCAGTTCGTGGGGGAGAAGCTGGCCCCCATCGACGGGGTGACGGGCACCGCCACCCACTTCATTTTGAAGAAGTACAAGGAAAAGCACCTGATCTTCCCCGTACAGGAGGTTCAGGAGGAAAGGTTCGTGTTTGAATAATGGACTACGGCAAGATTATGTGCCAAAGGGTGCGGGATATCCAGCCCTCCGGCATCCGGAAATATTTCGACCTGCTCCAGGGCATGGAGGGGGGCATCTCCCTGGGCATCGGCGAGCCCGACTTCCCCACCCCCTGGCACATCCGGGACGCGGGCATCTTCTCCCTGGAGAAGGGCTTCACCAAATACACCCCCAACGCCGGGCTGAGCGACCTGCGGGGGGCCATCTCCCGGTACCTCAAACGCCGCTTTGACCTGGAATATGCCCCAACGGGCCAGATCCTGGTGACCGTGGGGGGCAGCGAGGGGCTGGACCTCACCTTCCGCGCCCTGCTGGAGCCGGGGGACGAGGTGATCATCCCCACCCCCTCCTTCGTGTGCTACGGCCCCCTGGTGTCCATGGCCCACGCCGTCCCCGTGCTGGTGGAGACGAAGGCGGAGCACGAGTTCCGCCTCACCCCCGGGGAGCTGAAGGCCGCCATCACCCCGAAAACCAAGGCGTTGGTGCTCCCCTTCCCCTGCAACCCCACCGGCGGCGTGATGGCCCGGGCCGATCTGGAAGCCCTGGCGGACGTGCTCCGGGGCACCGATATTATGGTCGTCTCCGATGAAATCTACGCCGAGCTGACCTACGGCGGGCGGCACGTGTCCATGGCCAACCTGCCGGACATGGCGGAGCGCGTCGTGGTGGTGAACGGCTTCTCCAAGGCCTATTCCATGACGGGCTGGCGGCTGGGCTACGTGTGCGGCCCCAAGCCCCTCATCGCCGCCATGACCAAGCTCCACCAATACGGCATCATGTCCGCCCCCACCACCAGCCAGTACGCCGCCATCGAGGCCCTGGACCACGGGGACGCCGATATCGAGGCCATGCGGGACGAGTACGACGGCCGCCGCCGCTTCCTGGTGGACGGCTTCCGCAAGCTGGGCCTGGACTGCTTCGAGCCGCTGGGCGCGTTTTACACCTTCCCCTGCATCAAGTCCACCGGGCTGACCAGCGAGCAGTTTGCCGACCGCTTCCTGGCGGAGCAGAAGGTGGCCGTCATCCCCGGCCCCGCCTTCGGCCCCGGCGGGGAGGGCTACGTCCGGGCCTGCTACGCCGCCTCCATGCACGATCTGGCGGAGGCGTTGAACCGGCTGGAGAAATTCCTGAAAACCCTGTAAACACACCCGCCCCCCATGGCGGAGGGCCGGTGGGGACACCGGCCCCTACGTGGACAAACCAGGGGCCGCCTGTAGGGGCGCACATTGTGCGCCCGCCCCAACCGGGTGCCCTTCAAAAGCCGGGCGCACGATGTGCGCCCCTGCACCACAATTACGAAAGGATGAGCCACCATGAACATCGTCTGTTTGGATATGGAGGGCGTGCTGGTCCCCGAGATCTGGATCGCCTTCGCCCAGGCCAGCGGCATCCCCGAGCTGCGCCGCACCACCCGGGACGAGCCGGATTACGACAAGCTCATGGCCTGGCGGCTGGACGTACTGCGGCAGCACGGCCTTGGGCTGAAGGAGATCCAGGACACCATCGCCAAAATCGACCCCCTCCCCGGGGCGAAGGAATTTTTGGACGAGCTGCGCGCCCTCACCCAGGTGGTGATTTTGAGCGACACCTTCGAGCAGTTCGCCAAGCCGCTGATGGCCAAGCTGGGCTGGCCCGCCCTGTTCTGCAACACCCTGGAGGTGGCCCCCAGCGGCGAGATCACCGGCTACCAAATGCGCTGCCCCCAGTCCAAGCTGACCACGGTAAAGGCCCTCCAGTCCTGCGGCTTCGACACCATCGCCGCCGGGGACAGCTTCAACGATCTGGCCATGATCCAGGCGGGCAAGGCGGGCTTCCTGTTCCGCTCCACCGACCAGATCAAGGCGGACTACCCGGACATTCCCGCCTTTGAGGAGTTTGCCGATCTGCTCCACGCCATCAAGGCCGCCCTGTAGGGGAGGGGCTTGCCCCTCCCGCCTTACCGGTGTGCTCTCTGTTCCCCGGGAGGGGGCAAGCCCCTCCCCTACATGGTTGTGCGGCAGACGCGTGCCACCGGCACACGCCGCCCCTCCCCTGCATCAGGCCAAGGATTCCCACCACGCAAAAAAGAGGTATGAATATGGACACTTCCTTTGACAACCTCCCCTTCCGCCCCGCCGATATCCTCCTGCCCCAGGACTGCGACTACGACAAGTGGTCTGTGGTGGCCTGCGACCAGTACACCTCCCAGCCCGAGTATTGGCAGCGGGTGGAGGAGCGGGTGGGCCGCGCCCCCTCCGCCCTGCGGCTCATCCTGCCCGAGAGCAGCCTGGACGGCCCCCAGGTGGAGATGGACATCATGGACATCAACGCCACCATGGCCCGGTACGTCCGGGAGGGGCGGTTCAAAACCCTGCCCGGGGCCATGATCTACGTGGAGCGCGTCCTCCACGGCGGCAAGGTCCGCCGGGGCCTGGTGGGCATGGCGGATCTCAAGGACTACGACTACGAGCCAGGCTCCGACGCCCGCATCCGGGCCACGGAGGGGGTGGTCATGCCCCGGATCCCCCCCAGGGTGGCGGTGCGGAAAAACGCCCCCATCGAGCTGCCCCACGCCATGCTCCTGGCCGACGATCCGGGCCGCACCGTCATCGAGCCGCTGGCCGCCCAGACGGACGCCATGGAGCTGCTGTACGACTTCGACCTGATGGAGCAGGGCGGGCACATCCGGGGCTGGCGGCTGGGGGAGGAGCAGCTGGCCCAGGTGTCCGGGGCCCTGTCCGCCCTGGCGGACCCCGCCGCCTTCAACGCCAAATACGGCACCCAGGGACAGCCCGTCATGCTGTTCGCGGTGGGGGACGGCAACCACTCCCTGGCCACCGCCAAGGAGTGCTACGAGCGGCAGAAGCGGCTGGTGCCCCCGGAAAAGTGGGACGCCCTCCCCGCCCGGTTCGCCCTGTGCGAGCTGGTGAACCTCCACGACGGCAGCCTGGAGTTCGAGCCCATCCACCGGGTGGTGTTCCACACCGAGCCGGACGCCCTGCTGGACGCCCTGATCCGGGCCTTCCCCGGCTCCCGCCGGGGCCGGAGGCCGGAGGGGGACGGCCTGCCCCTGGGCTATGTCCACGCCGGGGGGGAGGGCGTGATCACCCTGCCCCCGTCCGCCGCCCATATGCCCTTGGGGGCCCTCCAGGATTTTCTGGACCGCTACCTCATGGACCACAAGGGCCGGGTGGACTACATCCACGGGGAGGAGGTGGCCCGGGAGTTCGCCGCCCGCCCCGGCGACATCGCCTTCCTCCTGCCCCCCATGGACAAGCGGGCCCTGTTCCCCACGGTCATCCACGGCGGGGCCCTGCCCCGCAAGACCTTCTCCATGGGAGAGCCCCACGACAAGCGGTTCTACCTGGAGGCCCGGAGAATCCGGTAAGCGGCCCTGCCCCCCGGCCTCCCTCCGGACGCCGGGGGGCTGCTGTTCACAAATTATTAGTTGGACTTTTTGCCCCGTTTGTGCTACACTGTACTGGAAAATGGCGGGGCGGGAGGCCCCGGAGGGAGAGATCGCCGTGCGGGTGGACGTGCTGGGCGTGGCCTTTGACAATGTGACAAAAAAAGAGGCGGTGGACCGGGCCATGGCCCTGCTGGAGGAGGACGGCCCCCACCTGGCGGCCACCCCCAACCCCGAGATGGTCCAGCGGGCCGGGAAGGACCCGGAGTTCGCCCAGGTCCTCTCCGCCGCCCAGCTGGTCATACCCGACGGGATCGGGATTGTCTGGGCCGCCCGCATCCTCAAACGGCCCCTGAAGGGCCGGGTTCCCGGCATCGACTTCGCCTCCGCCCTGATGGAGCAAATGGCCCGGACGGGAAAGCGGCTGTTCCTGCTGGGGGCCGCCCCCGCCAAGGACGGACAGCCCAGCGTGGCGGAGCAGGCCGCCGCCAACCTGCAAAAAGCCTGCCCCGGCCTGGTGATCTGCGGCACCCACGACGGCTACTTCAAGAAGGACGGCCCGGTGGTCCGGCAGATCCGGGACGCCCGGGCGGACGTGGTGTTCGTGTGCCTGGGCTTCCCCCGGCAGGAGAAGTGGATCGCCGCCCACGGCGGGGAGACGGGGGCACGGCTGCTCATCGGCCTGGGCGGTTCCCTGGACGTGTTCGCCGGACGGGTGAAGCGGGCCCCGGCGTGGTTCCAGAACCACGGGCTGGAGTGGTTTTACCGTCTGGCGTCACAGCCCTCCCGGGCCGGACGGATCCTCAAGATCGCCCCCTTCCTGCTGAAGGCCCTGGGCGCGCGGCTCCGGGGCGGATGACAGCCCGCCCCAAATCAAGACAAGAGGTGGAACGAAATGGTCTATATTCTGTTGGGCGAAGGCTTTGAGGAGGCCGAGGCCCTGGTGACGGCGGACGTGCTGCGCCGGGCGGAGGTGCCCGTGTCCCTCACGGGCATCGGCGGGGACTTTGTGGCCGGCTCCCACGGCATCACGGTGAAAACGGACGTGACCGTGGAGTCGGTGTCCCTGTCCGGCGGGGACATGGTGGTGCTCCCCGGCGGCCTGGGGGGCGTGGCCTCCATGGAAGGAAGCGGTCCCGCCATGGCCCTGATCCGTCAGGCGGCGGAAAACCCGGAGATCTGGCTGGCCGCCATCTGCGCCGCCCCCACCCTGCTGGCCCGGGCGGGCCTGCTGCCCCAGGGCGTCCCCTGCGTGTGCTACCCCGGCATGGAGGGGGAGCTGGAGCAGGCCGGGGCCCGGCCTCAGATGGACAAGGCGGTGGTGGTGCACAACAGGCTGGTCACCAGCCAGGCCCCCGGCACCGCCTTCGACTTCGCCCTGGCCCTGGCGGAGCTGCTGGCGGGCATTCCCGCCGCCTGCCGCCTCCACAGCGACCTGCACTACGGCGCATGACGGTTCAGGATCGCAAGGAGGAGCTGCGCCGCCACGCCGCCGCCCTGCCCCAGGTGGAGGCGGAACCGCTGTTCCGGCGGTTCCTGGCCCTGCCGGAGGTGGAGGGGGCGGACACTGTGATGGTATTCTACGGCACCGGGCGGGAGCCGGACACTGTGCCCCTCATCCAGGCCCTGCTGGACCGGGGCAAGCGGGTGGCCCTTCCGGTGGTGCTCCCCCACCGGGGGATGGAGGCCCGGCAGGTGCTGGCCCTGGACCGGCTTGTCCCCAACCGCTTCGGCATTCCGGAGCCGGACGAGAGCTGCCCCGCCGTCCCCAAGGGGGAGATCGCCGTGGCCCTGGTCCCCCACCTGATGGTGGACCGGGAGGGCTACCGCCTGGGCTGGGGCGGGGGGTATTACGACCGCTGGCTGGTGGATTTCCCCGGCTTTACGGTGTGCGTGTGCCGCCCCGGGCGGCTGCTGGAGCGGATGCCCCGGGAGGAATTCGACGTTCCGGTGAAGCTCGTCCTGATGGAGGAATAGCACGGGCGGAGGGTGTAAGCCCTCCGCCCGCTGGGTACAAGCAGCCTGCCAGGCCCTCCCCCTGTCAGGGGAGAGGCGGCACGGCGAAGCCGTGACAGATGAGGGTGCGGCGTCTTAGCCGCCTGCTCCCGGACGCTCCGCGCTTCTGGTCTGTCACGCTCCGCGCCCTCCGCGACGGCGTCTAAGCCCCTCCGGCTGCGCAAATCCCGCCGGGGCCTCCGGCCCCTCTGGGGTTCGCTCCGCTCCGGGTCTTACCCGCCTGCTCCCGGACGCTCCGCGCTTCTGGTCTGTCACGCTCCGCGCCCTCCGCGACGGCGTCTAAGCCCCTCCGGCTGCGCAAATCCCGCCGGGGCCTCCGGCCCCTCTGGGCTTTGCTCCGCTCCGGGTCTTACCCGCCTGCTCCCGGGCACTCCGCGCTTCTGATCAGCAGCAGCCGTCGTTGCAGCCGCAGCCGCAGCCGTTGTTATTGCCGCAGCCGCAGTTGTTGTTGCCGCCACAGCAGCAGCAGCAACAGCCGTTATTGCTGCCGCCCCAGCTGTTGTTGCCGCCGCAGCAGCAGCACAGCAGGAGGATCAGGATGATGATCCACCAGCAGCCCCCACCGAAACCACCATTGTTACCACAACACATGATTTTGTCACCTCACTGAGATTTTGTCCGGTCACGGAGACCGGCCCCGAAGCCGCCGCCCCCGGCGGCGCCGGGGGCGAGCCCCGTACACCTTGGTTTTTTGTCCGGTCACGGAGACCGGCCCCGATGCCGCGTACCGCCGCGACGCCGGGGCGGGGCCCCGTGCCCCCGGGAGCGGCGGCCCTTTCGGCCCCTCCCCCGTTTCTGGGTCATACTATGCGGGGGGCGGAAAAGGGGTTCCCCCTCCCAGCTCCCGGTTTTTTCCGGGCTACCTTATCCTATCGTCAAGGAGTGAAGCAAATGGCAGAAGGCAGACGCGCCGCCCCCCGGGGCGGCTCCAGCCGGTCCCGCCGCGGAAGGAGCGGCGGCCGCGCCCCCGGTTCCGGCTCCGGCGGCGGCTACTATGACTACAACCGCCCGGAGCGGGGCCGGAGCGACCAGACCCCGGATCAACGCCGCCCCCGGCGTTCCTCCCGGCTGAAGCGCAGTCCGGGGGCACGGGTGGCGGGGGCACTGCTGTATGTGCTGCTGGTCATCGGCCTGTCCGGGATTCTGGCCACCCTGGGCTGGGTGTGGGCCTGCGACCTGCTGGGGCTGAACAAGGAGTCCGTGTCGGTGGAGATCACCATCCACGAGGACACCGAGTTCAGCGAGGTGGTGGACACGCTGGAGCGGGAGGGCCTCATTGAGTACAAGTTCCTGTTCAAGCTGTTCTCCTGGTTCTCCCACGCGGAGGAGAAGATCGCCCCCGGCACCTACACCCTGGACACCGAGATGGACTACCGCGCCCTGATCTCCAACATGGGCTCGTCCTCCACCACCCGGAAAACCGTGGACATCACCATCCCGGAGGGCTACACCATCGACCAGCTCTTTGACCTGCTGGACAAGCGGGGGGTGGCCTCGGTGGACAGGCTCCGGGATATGTCCGCCAACTGGGACTACGCCTTCGACTGGCTGGAGGGCCTCCCCCTGGGGGACTACCACCGGCTGGAGGGCTACCTGTTCCCGGACACCTACACCTTCGAGATGGGGGAAAACCCCAAGTACGTGCTCAACAAGATGCTGGTGAACTTCGATTCCAAGATGGACCAGTACCTGGACCAGTTCGCCGGGGAGGGGGAGGACGCCCCCGCCTACTCCCTCCACGACATCGTCACCATCGCCTCCCTCATCGAGAAGGAGACGGACGGCACCAACACCGACGAGCGCAGCGACTATAAGAGCATCGCCTCCGTCATCTACAACCGCCTGGAGCACCCGGAGGCGGAGACGGTGGGCCTGCTCCAGATCGACGCCACCCTGGTGTACCTCAACGGCGGGAAGGTCCCCACCGAGGCGGACAAGGCCATCGACTCCCCCTATAACACCTACAAGTACCAGGGCCTGCCCCCCGGGCCCATCGCCAACCCGGGCATGACCTCCCTGCTGGCGGCCATGGACCCGGACAGCACCAGCTACTATTACTACGCCCTGAACCCGGAGACCAAGCAGCACGAGTACAGCCGCACCCTGGCGGAGCACCAGGCCAAGCTGGACCGGTTCGCCGCCGCCAACAATGGGTAAGCCGGAGCTGCTCTCCCCCGCCGGGGACCGGGAGCGGCTGGACATGGCCCTGGCCTACGGCGCGGACGCGGTGTACCTGGCGGGGAACGCCTACGGGATGCGGGCCTTCGCCGGGAACTTCGGCCGGGAGGGGCTGGCGGAGGCGGTAAAAGCCGCCCACGCCCAGGGCGTCCGGGTCCACGTCACCTGCAACACCCTGGCCCGGAACGGGGAGATCGCCGCCCTGCCGGAGTACCTGGAGTTTTTGGACGGCATCGGGGCGGACGCGGTGATCGCCGCCGGAGTGGACGTGCTGTCCCTCTGTAAGCGGCACGCCCCCCATGTGCAGGTGCATATGTCCACCCAGACCGGGATCACCAACTACGAGATGGCCCGGGTGTGGCAGGAGCTGGGGGCGTCCCGGGTGATCCTGGCCCGGGAGCTGTCCCTGGAGGAGGTGGCGGAGATCTGCGCCAAGGCCCCCAGGGGGCTGGAGGTGGAGTGCTTCGTCCACGGGGCCATGTGCGTGTCCTACTCGGGGCGGTGTCTGCTGTCCAACTATATGACGGGGCGGGACGCCGCCCGGGGGGCCTGCGCCCAGCCCTGCCGCTACCGCTATTCGCTGGTGGAGGAAAAGCGGCCCGGCGAGTATTTCCCCATCATCCAGGAGGGGGGCGAAACCTTTATCCTGAACAGCCGGGATATGTGCATGATCGACCACATTCCGGAGCTGATCCAGGCGGGGGTCCACTCCCTGAAGATCGAGGGCCGGGCCAAGAGCGCGTACTACGCCGCCATGACCACCGCCGCCTACCGCCACGCCGTGGACGCGGCGGCGGCGGGCAGGCCCCTGGATCCCCTCTGGCGGGCGGAGGTGGACAAGGTGAGCCACCGGCACTACTCCACCGGCTTCTGGTTCGGACAGCCGGGGCAGTACACCCAGGACGCCCGCTATATCCGGGACTGGCAGGTGCTGGCCATCGTAAAGGAGTGCGGCGGGGACGGGAACGCCCTGCTGTCCCTGCGCAACAAGTTCGCCGCCGGGGACGCGCTGGAGGTGGTGGGGCCGGACCTGCCCGCCTTCCCCATGACCGCCCCCATGATGGAGGGGCTGGACGGCCAGCCCCTGGCGGAGCCCCGGCACCCCCAGATGGAGTTCCGCATGAAGCTGCCCCGGGCGGTGCCGCCCCTGTCCCTTGTGCGGGCCAACCGCCCCAGCTCGTAAATATAAGAACCTGTACCAATCGCCTCAGCACCCAGCTTAACGGCCAGAATTGCCGCTGGCCGCGTTGAAAAATCTTGAAATACACAAAGTATTCCCGCGATTTTTCGCCTTGCCACCGGCAATTCTGACTCGCGAATCTGAATACTTCGGCGATTGGTACAGCTTCTAAACTGCCTGGGCGTGCCGTCCAGGCAGTTTTCCAACCAGGGAGGAATTACTATGAGAGAAATGCGCAGATTCAAGCAGGCCCTCACCCCCCAGGAGTGCGCCGCGGTCCTGGAGCGGAACACCGCCGGGGTGCTGGCCCTCACCGGGGACGGGGGCTGTCCCTACGCCGTCCCCCTGAGCTATGTTTGGCTGGACGGAAGGGTCTATTTCCACTTCGCCCTGGCGGGCCACAAGCTGGACGCGGTGCGGGCGGACGGCAGGGCCTCCTTCTGCGTGGTGGATCAGGACCAGATCGTGCCGGAGGAATACACCACCTATTACCGCTCGGTGATCCTGTTCGGAACCGCCCAGGTGGTGGACGATCCGGAGGAAAAACGCCGCTCCATCGACGCGCTGTGCGCCAAATACCGCCCCGGCTTTGAGGCGGAGCGGGCGGCGGAGATCGACGGCTCCTGGGACCGCTTCCTCATGGTGCGGCTGACCCCGGAGCGGATCACCGGAAAGCAGGCCCGGGAGCTGATGGCCCAGGGCTGAACCGCCCCAGGTATGCCGGGGGGCCGTCCCTGTATATAATGATAAGACGCGCGGCTGTAGGGGCGCACATTGTGCGCCCGCGCCTGTTTTGCCGCGACGCCCTTTCGCGGCAAAGGGGACGGATGAGGGCGCGCCGCCTGTCCGCCCCCTCACCCGTCCGGCCATCAGGCCGGACACCCTCCCCCCTTGTGGGGGAGGGCGGGACTGTCGAAAAAGCCGCTTCTGTTCCGATGGCGGGAAGGAAGATAGTGTGAAAGAAACCCAGGAGGTCGTTCTTTCACGTCCAGTCATCGGCTTTTCTGAACGTTTTTTGTTCAGAAAAGCCGCACCCAGCGGGGCGAAAAGACTTTTTCGACACGCTGGGGCGGACAATGTCCGCCCCTACACACCACCGATTGGAAGTGCTGCCATGTTCCAATTCATCCTGCGCCGGGTTCTGCCCGAGGGGAGCAATCCCAGCCACCCCCAGGTCCGCCGCCGCTGCGGCCTTGCCGCCGGGGGGATCGGGGTGGCCCTCAACCTGACGCTGTTTCTGGGGAAGCTGTGCGCCGGCGCGCTCACCGGGGCCATCTCCGTCACCGCCGACGCCTTCAACAACCTGTCCGACGCCGCCGGGTCGGTGGTGACCCTGGCGGGCTTCCGCATGGCGGGCCGGCGGGCGGACGCCGAGCACCCCTTCGGCCACGGGCGGGCGGAGTATCTGGCGGGGCTGGCGGTGTCCCTGCTGATCCTGCTGGTGGGGGTGGAGCTGGTCCGGGAGTCGGCGGGCAAGATCCTCCAGCCATCGGAACCCCTCCTCACCCCCCTGGCGGCGGGCGTGCTCATCGTGTCCATCCTGGTCAAGCTGTGGATGGGCTGGTTCAACGCCGAGCTGGGGAAGCGCGCCGATTCCGCCGCCCTGCGGGCCGCCGCCCTGGACGCCCGGGCGGACGTGCTGGCCACTTCGGCGGTGCTGGGGGGGCTGGCG
Source organism: uncultured Oscillospiraceae bacterium (assembly GCA_910585265.1). Lineage (GTDB taxonomy): Bacteria > Bacillota > Clostridia > Oscillospirales > Oscillospiraceae > Enterenecus. Next base: position 63,121 of record CAJUCA010000006.1, read on the forward strand.
GTGTCCCGGCTCACCCGCCTCAATCTGGACGGCTGGCTGGGGCTGGCGGTGGCGGCGTTCATCCTGCGGGCGGGGTGGTCCGCCGCCAAGGACACCATCGACCCCCTGCTGGGGGCCCAGCCCGACCCGGCTATGGTGGCGGACATCGAGTCCCTGATCCTCTCCCACCCCCCGGTGCTGGGCATACACGATCTGATCATCCACGACTACGGCCCCGGGCGGCGGATGATGTCCGTCCACGCCGAGGTGCCCGCCGCCAGCGGGCTGGTGGAGGTCCACCACGTCATCGACCACATTGAGCGGGAGCTGGGGGAGCGGTTCGGCCTGGAGGCGGTGATCCACCTGGACCCGGTGGAGCCGGAGGATCCCCTCACCCGCCGCCTGCTGGCCCTGGCCGCCCAGGCCGCCCGGGAGCTGGACCCCGCCGCCACCATCCACGACCTGCGCCGCACGGCGGAGGGGGCGGTGTCCTTCGACGTGGTGGTGCCCTACGACGTGGCCCTCACCGACGGGGAGGTCCGCGCCGCCCTGGCAAAGCGGCTGGAGGAGCTGGAGCCGGGGGCGGGGCTGGTGATCGGGGTGGACCGGAGCCATGTTTTGTAACGCGATCCGGCGGCTTATTCACAAAAAACTGTAGAAATTTCCCGCCGGACGGTTTATAATGATACGAACCATATCTGCAAAAGCCTTCCCCCTGGAAGGGGGCGGTGTGTGCCAGTGGCACACGTCCACCGCACGACCGAGCCGAAGGCGAGACAGGTGGCATTCGCGAAGCAAATGACGGATGAGGGTGCGGCGGTATGGTGCTGGACGCATCCCTTTTCCGCCCCCTCACCCGCCCCCTTCGGGGGCACCCTCCCCCTATGGGTGGAGGGCTGATAGGGCCCCGCTTCCAGACTATAGAAAGGGTGTGTCCAAATGCCCCGCACGATCTTGATTGTGGAGGACGATAAGAACATCGCCGACCTGCTCCGGCTCTACCTGGAGAAGGAGGACATGGCCTGCCACGTGGCCGGGGACGGGCTGGCGGGGCTGGAGAAATTCCAGCAGGTCCAGCCCGACCTGGTGCTGCTGGACATTATGCTCCCCGGGCTGGACGGCTGGTCGGTGTGCCGGAAGATCCGGGAGACCTCCAAGGCCCCCATCATCATGCTCACCGCCAAGGGCGAGCTGGAGGACAAGGTGAACGGCCTGGAGATGGGGGCGGACGACTACATCACCAAGCCCTTCGAGGCCAAGGAGGTGGTGGCCCGGGTCCACGCCGTCCTCCGCCGCTTCGGGGAGGAGGAGCAGCCGGAAAAGCGGCTCACCTTCGACCGGCTGGTGGTGAACCTGGACTCCTACGAGCTGCTGGTGAACGGCAGGCGGGTGGACACACCCCCCAAGGAGCTGGAGCTGCTCTACCATCTGGCCGCCGCCCCTAACCGGGTGTTCACCCGGAACCAGCTGCTGGACGAGGTGTGGGGCTTCGACTACTTCGGGGACAGCCGGACGGTGGATGTGCACATCAAACGCCTGCGGGAGAAGCTGGAGGGCGTGTCCGGCCAGTGGAGCTTAAAAACCGTCTGGGGCGTGGGCTATAAGTTCGAGGTGACTTCGGCATGAAGTCACCAGCACGCGCAGCGTGCCGCCGCGAGCGCGGCGGAGCGGGACGGGATTCACTCCCGGCCCGCGATACATTCCATTCTGAGGGGGTCCCCGCAAAATGGGACATTTTGTGGGGAGATGACTTCAGCATGAAGTCACCAGCACGCATAGCGTGCCGCCGCGACACATTCCATTCTGAGGGGTCCCCGCAAAATGGGACATTTTGTGGGGAGGTCACCGCCGGATGAAAACCATGTACGGGCGGCAGTTCGCCACCATGGTGAGCATGGTGCTGCTGTCCTTCCTGATGCTGGGGGCGTCCTTTGCCACCCTGAGCTACCAGTACACCATCCGGGAGAAGAAGGACACCCTGGAGCGCAACGCCCGGGTCATCGCCGGCTTCACCTCCGAGTCCATCCAGGCCACGGCGGTGGGCGGGGGGCTAGTGTGGAAAACCGACGCCTTCCAGAGCTACCTGGCCTCGGTGGCCAAGGTGTCCGACACCCACGTGATGGTGGCCACCCCCGACGGCCAGATCCTCTACGCCACCGCCGGGGACGGGGAGCTCACCGGCCTGCGCTACCAGCAGATTCCCCGGGATATGGCGGCGGAGCTGCCCTCCGCCCCCTACGTGGGCATGAGCGACCTGGGCGGCCTGTACGGGGAGGCCCGGTATCTGGTGGGCCTGCCCATCACCGACGGGGCCGCCGGGCATTTGCAGGGGCTGGTGCTGGTGTCCTGCGCCGCCTCCAACATCAGCGGGATGTGGCAGGACCTGTCCGCCATCCTGCTGGTGACCGCCCTGGCGGTGATTCTCATCGCCGCCATCATCAGCTCCGTCACCAGTATGCGCCAGTCCCAGCCCATCAAGGAGATCGCCGCCGCCGCCCGGCAGTTCGGCCTGGGCGAGCTGGACGTGCGGGTGGACGTAGGCCCCCGCCGGGACGAGGTGGGGGAGCTGGCGGAGGCCTTCAACGCCATGGCCGACTCCCTGTCCAAGAGCGAGCAGCGGCGCACCGAGTTCGTGGCCAACGTGTCCCACGAGCTGAAAACCCCCATGACCACCATCGCCGGCTTTGCCGACGGCATTCTGGACGGCACCATCCCCCCGGAACAGGAGCGGCACTATTTGCAGATCATCTCCTCCGAGACCCGCCGCCTGTCCCGGCTGGTGCGGTCCATGCTGGACCTGTCCCGGCTCCAGTCCGACGAACGGGCCGCCCAGCAGCAGTTTGACATCAGCGAGACCCTGGTGCGCACCCTGGTCACCCTGGAGGACAAGGTGAACGCCAAGACCCTGGAGGTGGATCTCCAGCTCCCCGAGGAGCCGGTGCCCGTGTGGGGGGATCAGGACGCCATCACCCAGGTGTGCTATAACCTGCTGGACAACGCCATCAAGTTCTCCCGGGAGGGGGGCACCCTGGGGGCGTCCGTGTCGGTGAAGGGCCCCAAGGCCACCATCACCATCAGCAACCAGGGGGACACCATCCCGGCGGAGGAGCAGTCCCTGGTGTTCGACCGCTTCCACAAAACCGACCACTCCCGCTCCGCCGACCGGGACGGGGTGGGGCTGGGGCTGTATATCGTCAAAACCATCCTCAACAGCCACAAGGAGACCATCACCTGCGCCAGCGGGGACGGGGTGACGAAATTTGTGTTTACCCTCACCCGGGCGTGAGCAAACAGCCTTCCCCCCTGTGGGGGGAAGCCATAGCTCCTGTATTCACAGCCTCAAACACCGGCTGTGAACACAGGTTCTCAGCTCCTTGAACGGAGGTACTTTCTATGGACAATTACCTTTCCCACCGCTGGCCCCAGGGCCCCGGCGTGCAGCCGCCCCCGGTGCCCCATCCGGCGGCCCTCCGCCGCCCCGTCCCCGTGAGGCGGAGCCGTTCCCCCCGCCGCTGGCTGGTGCCCGCGGTGTGCATCGCCCTGTGCCTGGCCCTGCTGGGCGGGATCAGCTTCTGGGCGGTGAACGGGCTGGCGGCCCTGCTGTCCAGCGTGGAGTTCCGGGACCCCTTCGGGGATCCGCCCCGGACCAGCTGGCAGCTGCCCGACCAGTCCGACTGGTCGCCGGAGGATCTCCCCTGGGGGGAGCCGGACCCCTCGGTGTCCCTGGCGGTGGAGCCTGCCGCCGGGTCCGCCCTGTCCGGGCGGGACGTGCACCAGCGGGTCCTGCCCAGCATCGTCTACGTGGAGGCCACCGCCAAGGGGCACACCGGGGCCTTTTCCGGCACCGGGGTGGTGGTGACGGGGTCCGGCTACGTGCTCACCAACTACCACATCATCGAGGAGACGGACTACATCGAGGTCATGCTCCTGTCCGACCGGGGGCGGACCATGCACCCCGCCCAGGTCATCGGCTTCGACGAGGACTTTGACATCGCCGTGCTCAAGTTCGACGGGGAGGGGCTGGGCCTCACCCCCGCCCGCCTGGGGGACTCCGACCTGCTGGCGGTGGGCGACCCGGTGTACGCCGAGGGTAACCCCCTGGGCTACCTGACGGGCTCCATGACGGAGGGCATCGTCTCCGCCCTGGAGCGGGAGAGCGAGGTGAACAGCGACGGCATGGGCATGATCCAGACCTCCGCCGCCCTGAACCCGGGGAATTCCGGCGGCGCGCTGGTGAACGGCCAGGGGCAGGTGGTGGGCATCACCTCCGCCAAGATCACCGGGCTGATGCGGGAGCGCGACGAGAGCCTGGAGGACGCGGCGGTGCTGGAAAACATCGGGCTGGCCCTGCCCATCACCGATATCCTTCCCTTTGTGAACCGGATTCTGGCCACCGGAAGGAGCTGGCGGCCCTCCATCGGCATCACCTGCTTCGAGGCCACGGCGGACGGCCGGAACGGCCTCCAGGTAAAGTCGGTGGAAAAGGGCGTGCCCGCCCGGGAGGCGGGCCTGCGGGAGGGGGATCTCATCGTGTCCGCCAACGGCCGGCCGGTGCCCACCCTGACGGATCTCCGCCGGGCCATCTACCGGGCGGGGCTGGACGGGGAGTTCCACTGCGTTGTGGTGCGGGACGGGGCGGAGGTTCCGGTCAGCTTCGCCCTGGTGGATAAGCTGGAAGAATGAAACCAGAGGCGGCCCCAACCCAGTGGGGCCGCCCTTTTGCAAGGAGGGGTCGTCATGGACAAAAACCAGGTGGCCGCGCTGCTGGCGGGGGCCGGAGGCCACGTCTCCGGCGAGGAGATGAGCCGCGCCCTGGGCGTCACCCGGGCGGCGGTGTGGAAGGAGATGGAGGCCCTCCGGCGGGAGGGCTGGCCCATCGAGTCCTCCCCCCGGAAGGGCTACCGTCTGGCGGGGCCTCCCCCGGCCCTGTCGGGGGCCTATATCTCCGCCCAGCTCCCCCCGGACAGCCTGTTTTCCGGCAAGGTGCTGGTGGAGCCGGTGGTGGACTCCACCAACACCCGGCTGAAGGCTATGGCGGCGGCAGGCGCGCCGGAGGGCACCGCCCTCATCGCCGAGGAGCAGACCGGGGGCCGGGGCACCCACGGACGCTCCTTCCAGTCCCCCAGGGGGGACGGGCTGTACCTGTCGGTGCTCCTGCGGCCCCGGGGCGTCCGGCTGGAGGACCTGCTCACCCTGACGGGCTGGGTGGGGGCGGCGGCCCGCCGGGCCGTGGAGCGGGCCTGCGGCGCGCCCGCCCGGATCAAGTGGCTCAACGACCTGTACCTCAACGGGAAAAAGCTGTGCGGCATCCTCACCGAGCTGTCCTTTTTGGGGGAGAGCGGCGAGCCGGACTACGTGGTGGCGGGCATGGGGATCAACATGAACCAGACCGCCGAGACCTTCCAGGCCCAGGGCCTGGGGGACATCGCCACCTCCCTGGCCCTGGAGGGCTTCCCGGTGGAGCGCAACCACCTGGCCGTCTGCCTGCTGTCCGCCCTGGATCAGATGACCCGGGACTTCCCGGACCGGCGGGCGGACTATCTGGCGGACTACCGGGCCCACTGCGTCACCCTGGGCCGCCGGGTGTCCTTCCAGGGGCCGGAGGGCACCCGGACGGGCACCGCCTCCGGGGTGGACGGCTCCTTCGCCCTGCTGGTGTCCGGGGACGACGGCTCGGAGCACACCGTAAACTCCGGCACCGTGACCATGCTTTGAGAGGAGGCGCGCCCATGAAGGTGCTGGTGGTGGAGGACGAGCCCCGGCTGGCGGAGGCCCTGGTCCAGCTCCTGCGGGACGGGGGCTGGGAGGCGGACACGGCGGCGGACGGCCCCGCGGGGCTGGCCCTGGCCCGGGCCGGGGGCTACGGCGCGGCGGTGCTGGACGTGATGCTCCCCGGGCTGGACGGCTTCGGGGTGTGCCGCGCCCTCCGGGAGGAGGGGAACCCCCTGCCCATCCTGATGCTCACCGCCCGGTCGGGGGTGCCGGACAAGGTGGAGGGGCTGGACTGCGGCGCGGACGACTACATGACCAAGCCCTTCGCCCCGGAGGAGCTGCTGGCCCGTCTGCGCGCCCTCACCCGGCGGCAGGGCCAGGGGGAGCCTCCCGCCCCCCAGGGGCTGGCCTTCGCCGACCTCCGGCTGGACCCCTCCGCCCGCTCCCTCCACCGGGAGGGGAAGTCGGTGCAGCTCTCCCCCAAGGAGTTCGAGCTGCTGCGGCTGCTCATGGGCCGGGCCGGGGCCGTGTGCCCCAAGGGGGAGATTCTGGACAGGCTGTGGGGCGGCGCGGAGGACAACAACCTGGAGGCGTATATCTCCTTCCTGCGCAAAAAGTTCTTCTACCTCGGCTCCCGGGCGTCCATCGCCACCCTGCGGAAGGTGGGCTACCGGCTGGACGATCCGGACAGGCCCGCCTAAACGTGAAAAAGCCCCGCCCAACAGCTTGGGCGGGGCTTTGTTTAACCGCGTTCCTCCATGGGGATGAACTCCCGCCGGGGGGCCACCGCCTTGTAGGCCGGACGGATGATCCGACCGTAGGGGTTGTAAACCTCCTCCACCCGGTGGGCGCACCAGCCCACAATCCGGGCCACCGCGAACAGCGGCGTGTACAGCTCCGGGGGGATGCCCATCATCTTGTACACCAGGCCGGAGTACAGGTCCACGTTGGCGCACATGGCCTTCCCCTGCCCGGTGATGGCCTGGAACAGGCCGGGGGTGAGCTTCTCCACCGTCTCGAACAGCTCGAACTCGTCCAGCATCCCCTTGTCCGCCGCCAGCTTTCTGGCAAACCGCTTGAGGATCACCGCCCGGGGGTCGGACAGGGTGTAGATGGCGTGGCCCATGCCGTACACCAGCCCCGAGCCGTCCCCCGCCTCCTTTTTCAGGATTTTGGCAATGTAAGCCGCCACCTCGTCCTCGTCCTTCCAGTCCTTCACGCTGGCCTCAAGCTCGTCGAACATCTTCATCACCCGGGCGTTGGCCCCGCCGTGCTTGGGGCCCTTCAGGGAGCCTACCGCCGCGGAGATGGCGGAGTAGATGTCCGTCCCCGAGGAGGACAGCACCCGGCAGGCGAAGGCGGAGTTGTTGCCGCCGCCGTGCTCCATGTGGAGCACCAGGCAGAGGTCCAGCAGGCGGGCCTCCTCCCGGGTGAACTGGGTGTCGTGCCGGACGGAATAGAGGAAGTTCTCCGCCACCGACAGCCCCGGCTGGGGCCGGTGGAGGTAGAGGGACTGCCGGTCAAAGTAGTGCTGCTTGGCGGCGAAGGCGTGGGCGGTGATCACCGGGAACCGGGCGATGAGCCGCAGGGCCTGGAGCATCTCCACCGGGAGGCTGTTGTTGTCCGGGTCCGGGTCGTAGGAATACAGGGCCAGCACCGACCGGGCCAGCTTGTTCATCACGTCCGCGCTGGGGGCCTTGAGGATCATATCCTCGGTGAAGTTGGGGGGCAGCTCCCGGTAGTAGGACAGGATGTCCTGGAACTGCTCCAGCTCCGCCGCCGTGGGCAGGCCGCCGAACATCAGTAAGTACGCCGTCTCCTCATAGCCGAAGCGGTCCTCGGCGGTGAAGCCCCGGATGAGCTCCTCCACGTCGATGCCCCGGTAAAAGAGCTGGCCGGGGGCGGGGATCTTCTCCCCGTCCTGCATGATGTAGCCCTTCACGTTGCCGATCATGGTGACCCCGGCCATAACCCCGGTGCCGTCCTGGTTGCGCAGGCCCCGCTTTACGTTGTACTTCTCATAGGCATCGGGGACGATCTGGGTATACTTCTTGAACTCCCCGCATATCCCTTGAATGAAATCCACCGACGAATGGTACTGCTCTACCGCCTTCCTCTGTCCCTCTACCAATGCCTCAAAAATATTCCGATCCAAAACGACCCGCCTCCTTACATTGTCCCATTCGGTTTCCAATGGTTGTATAGTCAGCACACTTGAAAATCGGTAAATACCGATTTTCAAACAGCGGCAGGGCCGCTGTCGGGCAGAGCCCATGCGCTGACTATAAAGTCTGACGCGAGGCCGCTTTGCGGCCAGTGCGGCGAACCATCGCCGCACAAGTTGAAAAGAAGTAAATGCTTCTTTTCAACTGCGTCAACTATAAACTCCATTATAACGCAATTTTCCTGCCAAGTCAATGCAAATTTCCCGGCACGGATTTACAAAGTCCCTGGAATTTCAAGCTCTCCCATTTCCCGACCCGCCCGAATATGAATAAACGAGGTGTTGAACTTGCGAAACCCGGACGCGTGGCGTTCCCTGCGCTCCCCCTTCCTCACCGGGCTGGCCCTGAGCCTTGCCGTGGTGCTCCTCTCCCTGGCGGCCCTGGGGGAGGGCACGGCGGCAAAGCCGGACCTACCCACGCTCCCCGCCGTCCCCACCCCGGCCCCGGCTCCCACCCCCTCCGCCCCGGCCCGGGGGGAGCGGGACCGCGCCCAGACCCTGCGGGTGCTGCAAAAGGACGGGACGGTGGAGTCCATGACCATGGCGGACTACCTGTGGCGGGTGGCGGCGGCGGAGATGCCCGCCTCCTTCGAGCCGGACGCCCTGCGATCACAGGCGGTGTGCGCCCGCACCTACGCCCTGTGGAAGCTCAACGCCAAAAGCCACCAGGAGGAGGGGGCGGATATCTGCGCCGACTCCTCCTGCTGTCAGGCGTACATCTCCCCCGATGCCGCCGCCCAGAAGTGGGGGGCCAACGCCGAAGCCTACTCCCAGAAGATCGCCGGGGCGGTGGCGGACACCGACGCCCAGATCCTCACCTACAACGGCGCGCCCATCCAGGCGGTGTTCTTCTCGTCGGCGGCGGGTTCCACCGCCGGGGCGGAGGAGGTGTGGGGCCGCGCCCTGCCCTACCTGGTTCCGGTGGACAGCCCCGAGGGGGACGAGGTGCCCAACTACCGCTCCACCGTCACCCTGACGGCGGAGGAGGTAAAGGCCCTGGCGAAGGAGGCGGGGCTGGGCTGCGACCTGTCCGGGGAACCCTCCGGCTGGGTGACGGACGTGGTCCGGACGGACTCCGGGCGGGTGGCCTCCCTGAAGCTGGGGGGCGCGGAGCTGTCCGGCGGCGCGGCCCGGTCCCTGTTCTCCCTGCGCTCCGCCGCCTTCGAGGTGAGCGAGGCGGAGGGCGCGTTTACCTTCTCCGTCACCGGCTACGGCCACGGGGTGGGCATGAGCCAGTACGGGGCCAACGCCCTGGCCAAGCAGGGCAAAGGCTGGCGGGAGATCCTGGCCCACTACTACACCGGGGCGGAGCTTCAGGACGCCTGGTATAGTCAGCACACTTGAAAATCGGTATCCTACCGATTTTCAAAACAGCGGCTGTGCCGCTGTAGGCAAAGCCCGTGCGCTGACTATGAAATCTGACGCAGGGCCGCTTTGCGGCCTGTGCGGCACTGGCGTGCCGCACAAGTTAAAAAGAAGTGTACACTTCTTTTTAACTGCGTCAATTATAATCCCCCCAAATTATGATCATTTTATTAAATTTCCCGGGAGCGTTGCAATCTTCCATCCCCTATGGTAATATATGAGGGCTAAATTCACAGGCAAAAGCCGGGAAAGCTCCCCTTTTTTGCCCCAGATACCATAGGAAGTGACGTTTTTCATGAGCTATTCCTCCAAGGCCCGGCGGGCGGCCCCTTACCGCCACACCGGGCGGCGTTCCCGCCCCGGCGGCTCCCCGCTGATGTCCGCCCTGTTCTTCCCCGCCGCCATCCTGTATCACGAGCTGCTCCTCCGGGCCTTCGACCGCAGCACCCCCTTCTTCGACCTGGCCCTGCTGCGGATCCTGCTGTTCTCCCTGGCGGCGGGGCTGCTGCTGTTCCTCATCCTGGATCTGCTGCCCTGGAAGCCCGCCGCCCGGATCGCCGGGGGCGTGATGCTGGGGCTGGGCGCGGTGCTGTTCTGCGTGGAGCGGGGCTGCCGGGCCACCTTCAACCTCTATTACGGCCTGGGCTTCATGGGCGGCATGGCAGGGGACGTCACCGGGGACTTCGGCTCCACCGTGGCGTCGGTGGTGCTGGGGCTGATCCCCTTCATCCTGCTGTCCTTCGTGCCGCTGGCGGCCTATGTCCTTTTGCGGAATATGGTGTTCCAGGAGGAGGGACAGGAAAACCTCACCCGGATCATCCTGGCCGTGGGTCTGGTGATCTTCCAGCTGGGGGGCTGGGCCCTGTCCGTCTTTGGGGCGCAGGCCAAATACTATACCTATGAGTACACCGCCAACGTGTCCATCCCCCACTTCGGGGTGGTGACCTCCCTGCGGCTGGAGCTGGAGTACGCCGTGGCGGGCATACCCGCCCCGCCCCTGGGCGAATTCATCGACCCGGTGGAGACCCCCGCCCCCACGGGAACGGGGAACCCGGATCCCTCCGCCGATCCCTCGGGGGATCCCTCCTCCGATCCGGTCCAGAAGCCTGTCCCCACCGGGCCCAATACGCTGGGTATCGACTTCAACGCCCTGGCGGAATCCGAGTCCAACCAGACCATCCAGAACATCCACCAGTATCTGGCCAGCCTCACTCCCTCGGAGAAGAACCAGTATACCGGAATGTTCAAGGGGAAGAACCTGATCCTGCTCACCGCCGAGGGCTTCTCCCCCTACGCCATCGACCAGGAGCTGACCCCCACCCTGTACAAGCTCACCCACGAAGGGTTTGTGTTCAACAACTTCTACCAGCCGGACTGGACCCAGTCCACCTGCGGCGGCGAGTTCGCCGTCACCACCGGCATCATCCCCAACTGGGTGAACGGCGGGCTGGCCGCCAACGCCAGCGCGGGCATCGCCATGCCCAACACCCTGGCCAAGCTGTTCGCCGCCCAGGGGTACGCCGTCCCCGCGTGGCACAACCACACCTACACCTACTACGGCCGGGACAAGTACCTGGGCAATTACGGCTATGACTATAAGGGCATCGGCAACGGCCTGGAGCTGCCCCACACCCTCTGGCCCAACTCCGATCTGGAGATGATGGAGGCCACGGTGGATGGCTATATCAACGGCTACGTCCAGGAGGGCAAGCCCTTCCACGCCTACTATATGACGGTGAGCGGGCACGGCTATTACTCCTGGGGCGGGAACGCCATGTCCCGGAAGCACCGGGAGGCGGTGGAGGCCAAGTACCCCAGCCTGTCCGAGACCTCCCAGGCGTACCTGGCCTGCAACATGGAGCTGGATCTGGCCCTGGAGTACCTGGTGGACAAGCTGGAGGCGGCGGGCATCGCCGACGATACGCTGATCGTCATGACCGGCGACCACTATCCCTATCTGATGGTGGAGGAGGGCGGCGCGGACTACTACAACGAGCTGCGGGGCTTTGAGGACAAGGAGGGGGACACCTCCCGGTATAAGAACACCCTGCTCATGTGGAGCGGGGCCATTGAGACCCCCATCCAGGTGGACACCCCCTGCTACACCCCGGATATTGTGCCCACCCTCTGCAACCTGTTCGGGCTGGACTATGATTCCCGGCTCTACTCCGGGCGGGATATTTTCGCGGAGAACTATCAGGCGGACCAGTATTCCAACTGTATGCCTTTGGTGGTGTTCGCCAACAACGTGGGCAGGGGGAACAGCTGGATCACTGCCGCGGGCACCTATGAGGCCAGCACCAACACCTTTACCCCGAATCCTGGGGTTACTGTGGACGATGAGTATGTCAGCCGGGTGCACCGGCTGGTGTCCGCCAAGGTGAATTATTCTAAGCTCATGATTCAGGAGGATTATTTCGCCCACGTGCCGCTGCCGGAATAAGAGAAGGCCCTCCCCGGTGGGGAGGGCTTTCGTTATTTTTTGCGGGGGCCCCTGCGGGGGCGTTCCTTTCTGCTCGTGCAGAAAGGAACCGAAAGACACGCTTAGGGGGAGGCCGCCGGTTCGACTTCGGGAGCGAAGGTCGCTCCCTCGCTCACAGGCGGCCTCCCCCTAAGAACCCCCTTTTTAGGTCAAGGGCCGTCGATTTGGCGTGGCGGGAAAATGATCGGCTTGTGGGGATCTGGACTGGCTTCTCCCCCATTGGTGCTGCCGCTTGTGTTTGGTTACTGGCCCGGGTGGTTCCCTCGGTTGACGCCTAAGTGGTGCGGCTAAAGTCCGGGGGCCGTGTGGGGGAACCGCCGATTTTATTGGCGTGCCTTCTTTCTACAGGGGGGAAGGTGGCAGCCGAAGGCTGACGGATGAGAGGACGCCCCTCCCTTTCCGCCATTATACACCGAAACCCACCGCCTGTCATTCTTTTTTTCTTCCGTCCAGGTCCGGCGCGGGGGCGCGTATGGCGGGGCCCTGTGATACCATCGCGGCCTTATGGAGCCGAGGGCGCGCAATGCGCGCCCCTACACCCGCGGCTGCCTCTTTTCGACGCCCACCCCATTCCGCCGTTGCAACCCCCGCCGGGATATGGTACACTATTCCCAAACAACCCCAAGGAGGCCCGCCGTGAATCTATTGGACAAGCTGCCCCTCCCCCTGCTGGAGTGGTTCCGGGACAACGCCCGCCCCCTCCCCTGGCGGGACGACCCCACCCCCTACCACGTGTGGCTGTCGGAGATCATGCTCCAGCAGACCCGGGTGGCGGCGGTGCTGGGCTACTACCGCCGCTTTTTGGAGGAGGCCCCGGACATCGCCGTCCTGGCCGCCCTGCCGGAGGACCGCCTGCTGAAGCTGTGGCAGGGCCTGGGCTACTACAACCGGGCCAGGAACCTGCAAAGGGCCGCCCGGGTGATCGTGGACCAGCACGGCGGCGTGTTCCCGGCGGACTACGCCGCGGTCCGCGCCCTGCCGGGGGTGGGGGACTACACCGCCGGGGCCGTCTGCTCCATCGCCTTCGGGCAGGCGGTGCCCGCCGTGGACGGCAACGTCCTGCGGGTATACGCCCGGATCTGCGGGGACGGCGGGGACATCACCGCCCCCCGGATGAAGCAAAAGGTCACCCGGGCCGTGGGCGAGATCATCCCCCTGAACGCGGCGGGGACGTTTAACCAGGCCCTCATGGAGCTGGGGGCCACGGTGTGCCTGCCCAACGGCGCGCCGCTGTGCCAGCGGTGTCCCGCAAAGGGCTTCTGCGCCGCCCTGGCCCAGGGCCGGGTGGGAGAGCTGCCCGTCAAGGCCCCGAAAAAGGCCCGGCGGGTGGAGAAGCGGGCGGTTTGGCTCATCTTCTGGGAAAACCGGGTGGCCCTCCGCCGCCGCCCGGACAAGGGCCTGCTGGCGGGGCTGTGGGAGTTTCCCAACGAGCTGGGGGACGGCCCCCTGCCCCCGGACTGGGGGATCGGAGCCTGCTCCGAGGAATACGGGGGTCAGGCCAAGCACATTTTCACCCATATGGAGTGGCGCATGGCCATACGGCTGGTCCGGGCGGCGTCCGGCGTTCTGCCCCCCGGCTGGGTGTGGGCGGCGGCGGACGAGTTAGAGAAAACCTACGCCGTCCCCAACGCGTTCCAACGGGCGGTGGAGCTGGCGGGAGAACATTTGAGAGGAATGGATTGACATGGCAAAGCTGTATTTCCGCTACGGGGTGATGGGCTCCAGCAAGTCCGCCAACGCCCTGATGGTGCGGTATAACTACGAGGAGCGGGGCCAGCGGGCCCTGATGGTAAAGCCCGCCCTGGACCAGCGGGAGGGGGAGCGGGTGGTGAACTCCCGGATGGGCCTGCGCCATCCCTGCGTCTGGTTCGAGGAGCTGGAGCGGATGCCTGCCGGGGAGATCAACGAATGGCAGTGCGTCATCGTGGACGAGGCCCAGTTCCTCACCCGGAGGCAGGTGGAGTACCTGACGGACCTGGTGGACCGGCTCAACGTGCCCGTGATCTGCTACGGCCTGCGGGCGGACTTCAGCGGGCGGCTGTTCCCCGGCTCGGAGGCCCTGCTGGCCTGGGCGGACATCATCGAGGAGGTCAAAACCATCTGCTGGTGCGGCCGCAAGGCCACCTGCAACGCCCGCTTTGACGAAAACGGCGTGGTGCTCAAGGAGGGGGAGCAGGTGGTGCTGGGGGCCAACGACTGCTACATCGGCCTGTGCCGCCGCCACTGGAAGGAGGGCAATTTAGGCCCCGGGCTGCCCAGGCCCGCCGGGGACTGACCCATATGCCGCAGGGAAAACCGGGGGAGGGCGGGGCCTTTGTCTGCTCCCTCTGCCCCCGCCAGTGCGCCGCCCTCCGGGACGAAGCCCACGGGGAGGGCTTCTGCCGGATGCCCTCCGTCCCCGTGTGCGCCCGGGCCGCCCTCCACCGCTGGGAGGAGCCGTGCATTTCCGGGGAGAACGGGGCGGGGACGGTGTTTTTCTCCGGCTGCACGCTGGTATGCGTGTTCTGCCAGAACGCCTCCATCAGCCGGGAGGGCTTCGGCAAGGCCCTCACCGACGACGAGCTGTACGCCGTTTTCCGGCGGCTGGCGGATCAGGGCGCGTCCTGCATCGAGCTGGTCACCCCCACCCACTTCACCCACGCCCTGGCCCGGGTGCTGGAGCGGCCCGTCCCCGGGGGCCTGCCCGTGGTGTGGAACAGCGGCGGCTGCGAGCGGGCGTCCACCCTAAAGACGCTGGAGGGGAAGGTGGACGTATACCTGCCGGATCTGAAATACGTCACCCCGGAGCTGGCGGAGCGGTACTCCGGCGCGGCGGACTACCCGGAGCACGCCAAATCCGCCATCCGGGAGATGGTCCGCCAGCGGGGCCCGGTCCGGCTGGAAAACGGCCTGCTGAAAAGCGGCGTGCTCATCCGGCACCTGATCCTGCCGGGGCAGGTGCGGGAGGCCAAGGCGGTGATGGACTGGGTGGCGGACAGCTTCCCCCGGGGCGGGGTGCTGTTCTCCCTCATGGCCCAGTACACCCCGGCGGGGCGGCTGGACCGCTTCCCGGAGCTGAACCGCCCTCTGCGCCCCTCCGAGCTGCGCTCCGCCCGGGAGTACATGGAGAACCTGGGGCTGGCGGGGTACGTCCAGGATCTGGCCAGCGTGGGGGAGGGCTTTATCCCCGCCTTTGATTTGACGGGGCTTTGAGCGGGCCGGTGAGGACACCGGCCCCTGCCGCATGGGGCGGCGTCCTCGCCGCCCCGCGTGAACCGTGCCGGAGGGGGATGGGCCTATGCCCGCCGCCCTCAATATGACAAGGAGGTGCTCTGATGCAGGTCGAGATCACGCGGCCCATCCCCCTGCTGGACGGGGCGGGGAACCTGACCCAGGCGGGGTACGCCAAGCGGCTCCTGCCGGTGTACGACCGGAAAAAGGTCCGGGGCGGCCTCACCCGCCTCAAGGAGTGGGATTACTACTACGTGGGCAACAGCCGCTACGGGGTGGCCCTCACCGTGGCGGACAACAGCTACATGGGGCTGGACTCCATCTCCTTCCTCTCCTTTGAGGACAGGCCCTGGGAGATCACCAAAAGCCCCATGTCCCCCTTCCCCATGGGCCGCACGGGGCTGCCCGCCACGTCGGCGGCGGGGGTCACCGCCAGCTCCGGCAGGCACCACGCCCTGCTGTTCCAGGCGGCGGAGGGCCAACGCCGGCTCACCGCCCACATGGACCGCTTCCGGGGGGCGGAGCCCATCGACGTGCAGCTCACCCTTACCCAGGAGCCGGAGGAGTCCCTGGTGATCTGCACCCCCTTCCCCAAGCCGGGGCACTTCTACTACAACCAGAAGATCAACTGTATGCGGGCCCAGGGCACCGTGCGCATCGGGGACGATCTCTACAGCTTCCGCCCGGACGACTCCTTCGCCGTGCTGGACTGGGGGCGGGGTGTGTGGACCTACCACAACACCTGGTACTGGGGGTCCGCCTCCGGCCTGGTGGACGGGGCGGACTTTGGGTTCAACATCGGGTACGGCTTTGGGGACACCTCCGCCGCCACGGAAAATATGCTCTTTTACCGGGGGAAGGCCCACAAGCTGTCCCAGGTGGATTTCGGCATCCCCCTGCGCAATGGGAAGGAGTGCTTTCTGCGGACGTGGACCATGACCAGCGACGACGGGCGGTTTGAGATGGAGTTCCAGCCGGTGATCGACCGGGCGTCCTGCACCGATGTGAAGCTGATCAAGAGCGACCAGCACCAGGTGTTCGGGCGGTTCACCGGGACGGCGGTGCTGGATGACGGCACGGCGATCCAGGTGAAGGATCTGATGGGCTTCGCGGAAAAGGTGGAGAATAAGTGGTAAAAATAAAGGCCCGGACGAAACCTCGTCCGGGCCTGTTTTCACGTCCCCGCCAGCCGCTCCTCCAGCCGCCGCCGGGACAGCTCCAGATACTCCTCCTGGCTGTCAATCCCGATATACCGCCGCCCCAGGGCCTTGGCCGCCACCCCGGTGGACGAGCTGCCGCAGAAGGGGTCCAGCACCAGCTCCCCCGGCTCGGTGGACGCCTCCAGAATCCGCTCCAGCAGGTACAGGGGCTTCTGGGTGGGGTGCTTCCCCTGCCGCTTCTCCCCCGGCGGGGTGAGGGGCCCGGTCCACACGTCCTTCATCTGCTTGCCGCCGTTGCGCTCCTTCATCAGCTCGTAGTGGAACAGGTGCTTGGCCTTGGGGTCGTCCTTCCTGGCCCATAGGACCGTCTCCGTGCTGTGGGTGAAGCAGCGGCAGGCCAGGTTGGGGGGCGGGTTGGTCTTTTCCCAGGTGATGTTGTTCAGGATCTTAAACCCCTCCTGCTCCAGGGCCAGCCCGATGCTGTAGATGTTGTGGAGGGTGCCGCTGATCCAGATGGTGCCGTTGGGGGCCAGGATTTGGCGGCACAGCTTGATCCACCTCCGGTTGAAGCGGTGCTTGTCCGCCGCGGCGGGGGCCCTGTCCCAGTCCCCCTTGTTGACGGACACCATCCTCCCCCCCTGGCAGGTGATCCCGTCGTTGCTCAGGAAGTAGGGCGGGTCGGCGAAGATCAGATCCACCGTCCCCGGCCGGAGCTTTTTCAGCAGCTCGAAGGTGTCCCCCAGCAGGAGCAGCTCGTTGTCCGTCTCGTAGTAGGGCGTGACGCGGCCCTTCAGGTATTCTCTCATGGAAATACTCCCGTCTGCTATCAAATGGCCGTCAGAACCCAAAGTCCCGGAACGCCTTGTCGAAGGGCGGATAGGCGATCCCCTTCTCCGTGATGAACCCCGTCACCAGCCCGTGGTCCGTCACGTCGAAGGCCGGGTTGTCCACTTTCACCCCCGCCGGGGCCATCGGTTGGGCGTACCACAGCTGGGTGACCTCCTCGGCGGGCCGCTCCTCAATGGGGATCTCCTCCCCCCGGGCCAGCCCCATGTCGATGGTGGAGGAGGGGGCGCACACGTAAAAGGGGATGCCGTAGTGCTTCGCCAGGATGGCCACCCCGCTGGTGCCGATCTTGTTGGCGAAGTCCCCGTTGGCGCACACCCGGTCGCAGCCCACGAACACGATGTCCACCCTGCCCCGGGCCATGGTGATGGACGCCATGCTGTCGCAGATCAGGGTGGTGTCCACCCCGGCGGACTGAAGCTCAAAGGCGGTGAGCCGCGCCCCCTGAAGCAGGGGCCGGGTTTCGTCGCAGTAGACCCGCAGATCCGTCCGGCCCGCCTCCAGGGCGGCGTAGATGGGGGCCAGGGCGGTGCCGTATTTGGCGGTGGCCAGCGTCCCGGCGTTGCAGTGGGTAAGGATGCCGTCCCCGGGCCGCAGCAGGCCCAGGCCCAGCCGCCCGATTTCCCGGCTGATGGCGATGTCCTCCGTCCGGATGGCGTCCGCCTCCCGCCGGAGCAGGGCCTTCACCTGGGCCACGGGCAGGGCCCGGTTTTGCTCCGCCGCCCCCAGCATCCGGCTCAACGCCCAGGACAGGTTGACGGCGGTGGGCCGCGCCCCGTTCAGCGTCTCCGCCGCCTGCCGCAGGCCGGACAGGAACTGGTCCATATCCTCCGCGTCCAGCCGCTGGGCCGCCAGGTACAGCCCGTAGGCCGCCGCCACCCCGATGGCCGGGGCACCCCGCACCCGCAGGGCGCGGATGGCCTCCACAATGTCCTCCGTCTCCGTCAGGGACAGGTACCTGACCTCCCCCGGCAGAAGGGTCTGATCCAGTATCACCAGCGACCGCCCGTCGGCAGACAGGGCCGCGCTCTCCAGCGTCAGCGGATCCATGTTATCCCCCCTTGGAAATGTCGAGGCCGAAATACTTCAGGGACAGCCCGGTGAGGGTGCCGTCCGCCGCCAGCTCCCCCAAAGCCTTGTCGATGGCGGCCCGGAGGGCGTCGCTGTCCGCCCCCTTGGGCATGGGGATGGCCACCTGGCTGGCGTCCGGGTCGGTGCAGGCGATCTTGATGGGGGCGTCCGGGTGCTGGGCCATGTAGTCGCTGAAGCTCACGTCGGCGTTGAGGGTGGCGTCAATCCGCCGGTCGGTGAGCAGCTCGATGGTCTGGATGAAATCGTCCACGCCGGTGACCTGCGCGCCGTACCGCTCCCCCACCGCCGCGTAGGTGCTTTGCAGGGTGTTGGCGGTGAGCTTGCCCTTCAGATCCTCCATGGACTGGATGGAATCGTCGTCGGCCCGGGTGATCACCACCGTGCGGTTGTAGGCGTAGGGCGCGGAGAAGTCATACTTCTCCTTCCGGGCCTCGTCGATCTCCACGCCGTTTACCATGATGTCGTACCGCCCGGCCTCCAGCCCCGCCAGCAGGCCGTTGAACTCGCCCTCCACGAAGGCCGCCTTCACCCCCAGCTTTTCTGCGATGGCCCGGGCCACCTCCACGTCGTAGCCCACCAGCTCCCCGGACTGGTCGTGGTAGCCCCAGGGGGACCAGGTGCCCTCCAGGGCCACGGTGATCTCCCCCTTGGCCTGGATGCGGGCCAGGGCGTCGCCGCCCTTGTCCTCCCCCTTGGGGGCGCAGCCCGCCAGCATGAGCAGGCCCAGTAAAATAACGGCAAAGGCGGGCACCGCCGCCGCGAAACGCTTGAAATTCATGGGTAACAACTCCTAATCGTCAAAATTGCGTCACGCCCCGGTGCGGAGGAAGGCCCTGGTCCGCTCCTCCCGGGGGCTTTCGAACATCTGCCGGGACGGCCCGGACTCCACCACCACGCCGCCCTCCATGAACACCGTGCGGCTGGACACGGTGCGGGCGAAGCCCAGCTCGTGGGTCACCACCAGCATGGTCATGCCCTCGTCCGCCAGCTGCCGCATGACGGACAGCACCTCCCCGGTGAGCTCCGGGTCCAGGGCGGAGGTGGGCTCGTCGAAGTAGATGATCTCCGGCTGGGCGGCGATGGCCCGGGCGATGGCGGCCCGCTGCTGCTGCCCGCCGGACAGCTGGCTGGGGTAGTGGTCCGCCCGATCCAGCATACCCACCTTGTCCAGGGCCCTCCGGGCGGCGTCCAGGGCCTCCGCCCTGGGGATTTTCCGGGCGGTGATCAGCCCCTCCGCCACGTTTTCCAGGGCGGTCTTGTTCAGAAACAGGTTGTAGCTCTGGAACACAAAGGCGGTCCGCCTCCGCAGGCGGGCCGCGTCCCTCCGGGAGACGCGGGACAGGTCGAACCGCTCCCCGTCAAAGGTGAGGGTGCCGCCGTCCGCCCGCTCCAGAAAGTTGACGCACCGCAGGAGGGTGGTTTTCCCCGACCCGCTGGGGCCGAGTATGGCCACCACGTCCCCCCGGTCCACCGGCAGGCTCACGCCCTTGAGCACCTCCAGCGGGCCGAAGGACTTGCGCACGTTTTCCACTTGCAGCAGCACGGATCACACCCCCCGGCCTTCATAGGCTCCCAGCTTCTTCTCCCCCCACCGCTGGAGCCAGGTGAGCACGGTGGAGAACAGCAGGTAGATCAGCCCCACCTCGATGTAAAGGGCCAGCGGCTCGTACACCCGGGCGTTGATCTGCTCCGTGGCCCGGAACATCTCCACCACCGTGATATTGGCCGCCAGCGACGTGTCCTTCACCATGGCGATGAGGGAGTTGGACAGGGACGGAAAGGCGGTGCGCATGGCCTGGGGCAGGATGATCCGCCGCATGGTCTGCAAATAGCTCAGCCCCGCGCACAGCCCCGCCTCCAGCTGTCCCGCGGGCACCGCCTCCAGGGAGGCCCGGACCGTCTCCGCGCAGTAGGCCCCCTCGTTCAGGGAGAACACCAGGACGGCGGCGGGAAAGGGGGCCAGGGTGATGCCCACCTTGGTCAGGCCGTAAAACACCACAAAGAGCTGCACCAGCAGGGGGGTGCCCCGGAAGATCCAGATGTACAGGCGGCAGATCTGGGTAATTACCGGCACACGGGCGAACTGGGCCAGGGCCGCCGCCACGGCGATCACCATGGCGATGGAGAAGGCGATGGCGGTGAGGGGCAGGGTCATGGTCAGGCCGGGCAGGAGAATCCTGGGGAAGGAATCCAGGAGTATGTTCAGCAGGCGGCTATCCATAGGGCTTCCTCCTCCGGGGCTTTGGCTCTCGCATGGGGTTCACTCCTTACATTAGGGGACGGCTTTTTTGAACAAAGAACGTTCAAAAAAGTCGTTGATTGAACGTGAAAGACCGACCTCCTGGGTTTCTTTCACACTATCTTCCTTCCCGTTGTCGGAAGGAAAGCGTCTTTTTTGACAATCTCAGGGGACGGCTTTCGCCGTCCCCTAAGTATATCCCCCTGCGGGAGGAAACGCAAATGCTTTTTCAGAATATCACGGAACAGGCGGCAGGCATCACAGCCCGTCAGCACAGCTTGGCCCCGGCGGGGATGGCGTCGTCCACCATCAGCAGGTGGAGCCGCTCCTCCCCCTTCTCGGTGTGGACGGCGGAAATGAGCATACCGCAGCTGTCCAGCCCCATCATCTTCCGGGGGGGCAGGTTGACGATGGCCACCAGGGTCTTGCCCACCAGCTCCTCCGGCTTGTAGTACATGGCGATGCCGGACAGGATCTGGCGGTCCGCGCCCGTGCCGTCGTCCAGGGTGAAGCGCAGCAGCTTGGCGGACTTCTTCACGTTCTCGCAGGCTTTTACCTTCACCGCCCGGAAGTCGGACTTGCAGAAGGTGTCGAAATCCACCGGCTCCTCCACAAAGGGCTCCACCTCCAGGGCGGGCAGGGCGGCCTTTTTGGCCTCCTCCATGATGGCGTCCAATTCGCTCAGCTCCTTTGCCATATCAATGCGGGGGAACAGGCTGTCCCCCTTGGAGACGGACACGCCGGCGGGCAGAACCCCCCACCGCGCCGCGCTGTCCCAGGTGCGGGCGGATTCCTCCGCGCCGATCTGGGCGAAGATCTTCCCGCAGCTCTCCGGCATGAAGGGGGTCAGCAGGACGGCGCACACCCGGACCGTCTCCAGCAGGTTGTACAGCACCGCCGCCAGCCGGGGGCCGCTGGCCTCCATGTCCCGGGCCAGCACCCAGGGGGCGGTCTCGTCGATATACTTGTTGGCCCGCTGGATCACCTTGAAGATCTCCTCCAGGCCGTTCTGGAACTGGAACTTCTCCATCTGCCCCTCGTAGCGGTCCCGCAGGCCCTTCACCAGGGCCAGCAGCTCGCCGTCCTGGGCCTCGTCCCCCCGGCAGTCCCCGGGGAGGGTGCCGCCGAAGTATTTCTCCGCCATGGCGGTGGTGCGGCTCACCAGGTTGCCCAGGTCGTTGGCCAGGTCGTTGTTGATGGTCTGTATGAGCAGCTCGTTGGTGAAGTTGCCGTCGGAGCCGAAGGGGAAGGAGCGCAGCAGGAAGAACCGCAGAGCGTCCACCCCGTACCGCTGGGACAGCAGGTGGGGGTCCACCACGTTGCCCTTGGACTTGGACATCTTGTCCCCGTTGAAGTTGAGCCAGCCGTGGCCGTACAGCTTCTTGGGCAGGGGCAGGCCCATGCTCATGAGGAAGGCGGGCCAGTAGATGGCGTGGAAGCGGACGATCTCCTTGCCCACGAAATGGGCGTCGGCGGGCCAGAACTGCTCCAGGTCGTTATATTTATCGTTTTGATAACCCAGGGCGGTCATATAGTTGAACAGCGCGTCCAGCCACACGTACACCACATGGCCCGGGTCGAAGTCCACGGGCACCCCCCAGGTGAAGGAGGTGCGGGACACGCACAGGTCCTGGAGGCCCCCCTCGCAGTCGATGAAGTTGTTCACCATCTCATGGACCCGGCTTTTCGGCTCCAGGAAATCGGTGTTCAGCAGCAGGTCCCGCACCCGGCCGGCGTACTTGGACGCCCGGAAGAAGTAGGCCTCCTCCTCCGCGTCCATCACCTCCCGGCCGCAGTCGGGGCACTTGCCGTCCACCAGCTGGGACTCCGTCCAGAAGGACTCGCAGGGCTTGCAGTACTTGCCCTTGTAGGAGCCCTTGTAGATGTCCCCGTTGTCGTACATCTGCTTAAAGATCTTCTGGATGGCGGACACGTGGTAATCGTCGGTGGTGCGGATGAAGCGGTCGTAGCTGATGTTCATCAGCTTCCACAGGTCCAGCACGCCGCCGGGGGCGGCCACGATATTGTCCACAAATTCCTGGGGGGTGACGCCCGCCTCCCTGGCCTTGTCCTCGATCTTCTGGCCGTGCTCGTCGGTGCCGGTGAGGAACATCACGTCATACCCGCACAGACGCTTGTACCGGGCCATGGCGTCGGTGGCCACGGTGCAGTAGGCGTGGCCGATGTGGAGCCTGCCCGAGGGGTAGTAGATGGGCGTGGTGATATAGTATTTCTTGTCATTCATCGGTGGTCTCCTCCTGTATGCTTTGCTCCCCGGCGGGCCGGGGGGAATTGGGCCGGGCGGGGCGGTCCAGGCTGGGGGGCAGACGCCACAGCACCCCCGCCGCCGCCAGGGTCTGGGAGAGCAGCAGCAGCGCATCCCCCAGCTCCGCGGTGCACAGGGCACCGTCCGGCCCCCCGGCGAGAAGGGACAGCTCCGCCAGGGTGGACACCAGGGACGCCGCCGACAGGATGGCGGACATACCCGCCAGCCACAGCAGGCGGCGGGGCCGGGGCGATCCGGCGGACATACCCGCGAAGTCCATGTAGAACGCCATGCCCGCCACAATGGCGATGAGCTGGGGGGCGTAGTCCCACCGGACGGGGTTGGCGGCGTGGGCCCGGAAGCTCTCCATCAGCCACACGCAGCCCGCCACTCCGGGCAGGGCGGCGGAAAAGCCCCCCTTGCCCCGCCTGCCGGGGCGCAGGCCGTCCCGCCCCATCTGGAGCAGACCCAGGGCGGCCAGAAGGGACCCCGCCGCCGTGGCCAGGGTGAGCATCCCGTTGTTGCTGGGGGGCTGCACGCCGGCGTCCAGCGCGGCCTGGTAGAGCTGGAACTGCCCCACCCCCACCACGAACAGCACCGGAACCGCCAGCAGGGCCAGCAGGGCCGCCGCCGCCTCCAGCCCGGGGAACACGGGGTCCCCGGTGCCCAGGAACACCATGTCCCAGCGGCGGGCGGGATCGGGGGTCTGGCGCAGGGCCAGCAGGATAAACCAGGCCCCCGCCATCACCACCACGCAGGTGAGGATCACGCTGGCCTGGGCCCCGGGTATGGCCAGGCCGGAGTCCGGCTCAAAGGCGGAGGCGAGCTGCCACCTCCGCAGCAGGGCCGCGGCCAGGGCCGCCCCCCCCGCGGAGATCAGCCAGGCCGTCCGCCCGGATACGCTGTTTTTCATGGTTTCCACCTCATAATCCCTGCCAGCGGCTGAAGGGGAACAGCACCGCCAGCCCCCGGCCGATGACGCAACGGTTGTCCACGATGCCGATGTCCGGATGGCGGCTGTCGGCGGAGTGGTTGCGGTTGTCGCCCATGACGAAAATGCAGCCCTCGGGCACCGTCACGTGGTTGACCCCCTCCCCCCAGTTGGGCAGGCGCATCGGCTCGTTGATATAGTCCTCGGCAATCACCTGGCCGTCCACCTGCACGGTGCCGGAGCCGTAGTCGATGTCCACCCGCTGGCCCCCGGTGGCGATGACCCGCTTGATGATGGAGTCCTCCTGATACCGCTCCTGGGTGAGCACCACGATGTCCCCCTGCTTCGGCTCATAGCCCAGGGACCAGACCAGGATCAGGTCCCGCTCCCAGAGGGTGCTCTCCATGGACGGCCCGCTCACCACGATCACCCGGACCACGAAGGTGAACAGCAGCACAAAGGCCGCCATCATCCCCACCAGCACCCGCACGTTCAGGTACAGGTCCCGGCTGGCGGAGCCGTCCCGCTGGGCCTTGGGGGGGGGCTGCTCCCCCTCCGGGGCGGGGGTGCCCTCCGGCGGGGCGTTCTCCGGGTCGGGGCCGCTTTGCATCTGCTCTAACTTGTCATCCATCCGATTGTCCCCTTCCATGGCTCAGCCTTCCTCCGCCGGGAGGTCCAGCGCGGCCGGATCGTCATAGGCCAGCTGGAACTGGGCGGCGTCCATGCTCTCGTGGGCCAGCAGGTACTGGGCCACCAGCTCTAATTTATCCCGATCCCGCCGCAATATGTCCCGGCACCGCTCATAGGCCCCGTCCAGCAGGGCCTTCACCTCCCGGTCGATGAGGGCGGCGGTCTCCTCCGAGTAGGGCTTGGCCTGGGCCATGGAGCGTCCGATGAACACCTCGTCGTGGCCCGCGCCGAAGGCGGTGTGGCCCAGCCTGCCGCTCATGCCGTATTTGGTCACCATGTCCCGGGCGATAGCGGTGGCCCGCTCCAGGTCGCTCACCGCCCCGGTGCACACGAAGCCCAGGGCCGTCTCCTCGGCGCAGCGGCCCCCCAGCAGGGTGGACAGCGTCTCCTCCAGCCGTTTCTGGGACACGTGGTCCCGGTCCTCCTGGGGGCGGTTGATGGTCATGCCCGCCGCGGTGCCCCGGGGGACGATGGTGATCTGCTGCACCGGGTCCTGGGTGGGCAGGGCGTGGCTCACCACCGCGTGGCCCGCCTCGTGGTAGGCGGTGATTTTCCGATCCTCCTGAATCCGGGTCCGGCTGCGCTTCTCCGGCCCCGCCAGCACCTTGATCACCGACTCCTGCACGTCCGTGAGGGTGATATAGGGCTGGTTCCGCCGGGCCGCCAGCAGGGCGGACTCGTTCATCAGGTTCTCCAGGTCCGCCCCGGTGAAGCCGGTGGTCTCCCGGGCGATCTCCTTCAGGTCCACGTCCTCCGCCAGGGGCTTCTTCCGGGTGTGGACCCGGAGGATCTCCTCCCGGCCCTTCATGTCCGGCCGGCCCACGTACACCTGCCGGTCGAACCGGCCCGGGCGGAGGAGGGCGGGGTCCAGAATGTCCTGCCGGTTGGTGGCCGCCAGCACGATAACCCCCTCGTTGGCGGAGAAGCCGTCCATCTCCACCAGCAGCTGGTTCAGGGTCTGCTCCCGCTCATCGTGTCCGCCGCCCAGCCCGGTGCCCCGCTGCCGGCCCACGGCGTCGATCTCGTCGATGAACACGATGGCGGGGCAGTCCTTCTTGGCCTGGTCGAACAGGTCCCGCACCCGGGACGCGCCCACGCCCACGTACAGCTCCACAAAGTCGGAGCCGGAGATGGACAGGAACTTTACCCCCGCCTCCCCCGCCACCGCCCGGGCCAGCAGGGTCTTGCCCGTCCCCGGCGGGCCCACTAAGAGCACGCCCTTGGGGATGCGGGCCCCCAGGTCGATGAACTTCTGGGGCTCCTTGAGGAAGTCCACCAGCTCCTGTAACTCCTGCTTCTCCTCGTCCGCCCCGGCCACATCGGCGAAGGTGACGGTGCTGTCCTTGCCGCCCTCCACCGCCCGGGCCTGCCCGAAGCGGCTGGGGCCGGGGCCGCCGCCCCCCTGGGAGGACTGCTGCTGCCGGGCGTTCAGCAACGCCCACAGCCCCAGGGCCAGGGCCGCCGAGGCCACGCAGGGGATGAGCACCACCAGCCACAGCGGGGTCTCGAAGGGCTTGCGGAAGTCGTAGCTTTTCAGAATCCCCTGCTCCCGCTGCTCCTCAAACAGGGGGCCGAACTCCCGCCGGAACCCCTCCGGGTCGGACAGGGTGTGGCGGCGGAGGGACCCGTCGGTGAGCCGCATGGTCAGCGTGCCGTCCCCGCCCACCACGAACTCCTCCACCCGCCCCTGGCGGAAGCAGTCCACCGCGGCGGAGTAGGCGATCTCGCCCCCCCGGCCCGCCCCGGTGAACACGGACAGCCCCCACAGCAGGGCCGCCAGTATGACCACATACAGTACGATGCTTACAAGTTTGTTTGGCTGCTTCAAGATGTTTTTCTCCTTTTTTCGTCGGGACAAACTTCATATCACTCGCTTCCGCCCGCGGCGAAAGCTCCTTCATTCCGTTGTCCCTCCTCTCCCCACAAAGCCTGAAGTACGGCTTTGCGGGGGCCCCCATGGGCTCCGCCCGTTACTCGCTGTAGACGGAGGGCTTCAGCACCCCCACATAGGGCAGGTTGCGGTATTTCTCCGCGTAGTCCAGGCCGTAGCCCACGATGAAGGCGTCCGGGATGGTGAAGCCCACGTAGTCGGCGGTGATGGGCTTGGTCCTCCGGTCCGGCTTATCCATGAGGGCGCAGATCCGGATGGAGGCGGGCTTCCTGGCCCGGAGCACGTCCATCAGGTAGTACAGGGTGTTCCCCGAGTCCAGGATGTCCTCCACGATGATCAGATCCTTGCCCTCGATGGAGTCGGACAGGTCCTTCTTGATCTCCACCTGCCCGGAGCTGACGGTGCCCGCCCCATAGGAGGACACCGCCATGAAGTCCACCGTCACGTTCAGGTTGATGGCCCGGGTCAGGTCGGCCATGAAGATGTAGGACCCCCGGAGCACGGAGATCAGCATGGGCTCCCGGCCCGCGTAGTCGGCGGCGATCTGCTCCCCCACCTCCCGGACCCGGCTGTGGAGCTGTTCCTCGGTGTAGAGCACCTGCTCAATGTCTGGATGGATCATGTTCATTCTCCTCTGCTTTTAAAATGATATGCAGGGCCGGGTATCCCGGCTCCGCCAGAAAATCCAGATCCGGGCCGAAGCCCCCCAGGGCCGCCGCCCGTCCCCCGCCGTCCACCACGGGGACCAGCTCCCGGCGGCAGGCGGGCACGCGGCCCTCGATCATCAGCTTCTTCACCGTCTTTGACGGACGCTTCCCCAGGGTGATCACGTCCCCCTCCCGCCGGGGGCGGATGAGGTAGCGGCCCGGCCTCAAATAGAACTCCCGGGGGCTGACATATGCCTTCCCCGGACACTCCGCCGGGATACAGCGGATGATCCAGCTCCCC
This sequence comes from uncultured Oscillospiraceae bacterium, assembly GCA_910585265.1. GTDB lineage: Bacteria > Bacillota > Clostridia > Oscillospirales > Oscillospiraceae > Enterenecus. The sequence continues at coordinate 90,156 of CAJUCA010000006.1, forward strand.
CAGCGGCTCTCGCCCTCCGCCAGCTCCCTGGGGGCGGGCGGCTCCGCGTCCGAAGCCGTCTGACGGGCCAGGGCCAGCAGCTCGTACTGCCGCCGCACGCTTCCCCCCGGCACGTCGATTTGGGCGGAGGGGTCGTCCCCCAGGGCCAGGGCCAGCATTCCCTCCCGGTGGACGGATTCGCCGGACAGCCCCGCCTTGTCCAGCAGCTGCCCGCAGGCCCGCAGGGCGATGGGCCGGGGGGCCTCCCGCAGCGGCTCCACATTCACCGCCAGCCCCTCCGGAATGTCCAGCCCCTGGCCGCTGATCCGCTCCGCCTGCCGGGACAGCTCCGCCTCGTCCTCCCGCAGGCGGGCGGCGGCGGCGCAGATGTGCTCCGCGGCCCGGGGGTTCAGCTCCTCCAGCAGGGGCAGGAGCTGGAGCCGCACCCGGTTGCGGGTGAAGGCCGGGTCGGCGTTGGTCTCGTCCTCCGCATGGGGGACGCCATGTTCCTTCAAGTAGTCCCCGATCTCCCGCCGGGTCACGTTCAGCATGGGCCGGACGATGTCCCCCCGGCGTTCCGGGATGCCCGTCAGGCCGTTCAGCCCGCAGCCCCGGATCAGGTTCATCAGCACTGTCTCCGCGTTGTCCCCGGCGTGGTGGCCGGTGGCGGTGAGGGCCAGGCCCTCCGCCTCCGCCGTCTCCGCCAGGAAGCGGTAGCGCAGGATTCTGGCCCCCTCCTCCACGGACAGGCCCTCCCGCCGGACGAAGGCGGGCACGTCCGCCCGTCCCGCGGCGAGGGGCACTCCCTGCCGCTTGCACCAGTCCCGGACAAAGTCCTCGTCCCGCTGGGCGGCGGGGCGCAGGCCGTGGTTGAAGTGGGCGGCGTACACCGTCCAGCCGTGCCGCTCCCGCCCCTCCAGCAGGCGGCACAGCAGGTACATACTGTCCGCCCCGCCGGACAGGGCGCACAGCACCCCCGCCCCCGGGGGGATCAGGTCAAACCGGAAGCCGTCCATCACAGCTCCTCATCGTCGTACTGGTAGGCCAGGTTGCGGAACACGGTGAACTCGGGCCGCCACTCCATCATCACGGTGCCCGTCTCGCCGTGGCGGTTTTTCGCCACGATGCACTCCGCCACGTTGGGGTTCTCCGTGTCGTCCTCGTAATAGCTCTCCCGGTGGATGAACATGACGATGTCCGCGTCCTGCTCGATGGCCCCGGACTCCCGCAGGTCGGACAGCATGGGGCGACGCTGGCCCGCGCTGCGGCTCTCGTTGGCGCGGGAGAGCTGGGAGGCGCAGATCACCGGAACGTTCAGCTCCTTGGCCATCAGCTTCAGGGCCCGGGACATATCGGACACGATCTGCTGCCGGTTTTCGTTATTCTTGGGGGGCCCGCCCGCGGAGGTCATGAGCTGGAGGTAGTCGATGATGATCAGCCCCAGATCGTCGATCCGGCGGCACTTGGCGTTGATCTCCGCCACCGACAGGGAGGCGTCGTCGTCCAGGTACATCTTGGCCTGGCTGAGGCTGGCCACCGCCAGGGCCACCCGGCCCCACTCCTCCTCCCCCACGATGCGCCCGGTGGTCAGCTTCTTGTTGTCGATAAGGGCCTCGGTGGACACCAGGCGAAGGCCCAGCTGGGCCTTGCTCATTTCCAGGGAAAACACCGCCACGCTTTTCCCCGACTGCTTGGCGGCCTCCACCCCGATGTTCATGGCCAGGGAGGATTTGCCCATGCCGGGACGGCCCGCCACGATGATCAGGTCGGAGTCGTTCAGTCCGGAGATCCGCCGGTCCAGGTCCACCAGCCCGGTGGAGATGCCGGGGAACTCCCCCCCCTGGGCCTGCCGCTCCTTAATCGTCTCCCACACCTCGTTCATCACGGAGGAGATGTGGCTCAGCCCCCGGGCGGAGCGGCCCTGGCGGATGGCGTAGATGCGCTGCTCCGCCGCCTCCAGGATCTGGGAGGCGGTGCCCGATTCGGCCCGCACCAGCTCCCCCAGCTCCCCGGCGGCCTCCCCCACCCGGCGCAGCAGGGCCTTGTCCGCCACGATGTCCACGTACTCCAGCACGTTGGCGGCGGTGGGGGTGATCTCCATGAGCTGGCGCAGGTAGGGAACGGTGTTGTCGTCATAGGCCCCCGCCTGCTTCATCCGGTCCACCACCGTCACCGGGTCGATGGTCTCGAAGCGGTTGAACATGGTGAACATCACGTCGAACAGGGCGCGGTTCTGGCGCAGGTAAAAATCGTCGGGCCGCAGCCGCTCCATGACGGCGGGGACGCACCGCTCGTCAATGAGCATGGAGCCCAGCACCGACTGCTCCGCCATGACGGAGTGGGGCATTTGCAGTTCCATCAGTTCCTCGGCGGGCATGGGCCGGCCTCCCTTCGGTGATCAGTCGATTTTGGCCCCGCACTTGGGGCACTCAAAGGTTTTGCCCGTCTTGGGCAGGGTTTTGCCGCACTGGGGGCACCGCCAGTATTTGTAGAGGATCAGGGCCATCACCACCCACAGGAGAAAGGCGGGGAGGAGCAGCAGCTCCTGCCGGAAATAGACCGCCGCCAGCACGATGAGCATGGACGGCACCAGGATCCGCCCGATGATGGACAGGGCCTGCTTGGGGGTCCAGCGGCGGGGGGCGGGGGGTGCCTTCTCTTTTTTGGCCATGTTACTTGTCCTCGATGGCCAGCACGTGGATCACGCCGGACACCTCGCTGCCCAGCTTGCACTTCACGTCGAAGGCCCCGAAGGACTTGATGGGGTCGCTGAGCACGATCTTGCTCTTGCCCACGTCCAGGCCGAACTGGGCCTTCAGCTCCTCGGAGATCTCCTTGCTGGTGATGGAGCCGAACAGCTTGCCCCCCTGGCCCGCCCGGGCCTTGATCTTCACCTGCACGCCCTCCAGCCGCTCCGCCAGGGCCTGGGCGGCGGCCTTCTCCTCGGCGAGGCGGGCGGCCTTGGCCTTGTCCTGCATCTTCATGGTGTTCACGTTCTCGGCGGTGGCCTCCACCGCCAGCTTCCGGGGCAGGAGGAAGTTCCGCCCGTAGCCGTCGGACACCTCCACCATCTGGCCCTTCTTGCCCTGGCCCTTCACGTCCTGCTGTAAAATTACCTTCATGATTGGTTACCTCCTGTGAATTGCGGATCAATCTCCGCGTATCCTGTTATATGATATGGTAGGGGAGGGGCTTGCCCCTCCCGCCGGTCAGGAGCGCGAACCCTTACCCCGGGAGGGGCAATGTCTCGCCTTCGGCTCGGCCGGCGATGGGCGTGTGCCACCGGCACACATCGCCCCCTCCCCTACAGTGCGGTTTACGGTTCCTTGGGTGCTTCCTTGCCGCTGTCAAAGTAGCTGTCCAGCACGGCGGTCAGCTCCCGCCGGACCTCCTCCACCGTGCGGTCCGGGATCTGGGCACCCGCCGCCGCCGCGTTGCCGCCGCCGCCCAGGGCCTCCACAATCACCTGCACGTTGACGGACCCGATGCTCCGGGCGGAGACGACGACCCGCTCCCCGTCGGGGTACAGCACGAAGGAGGCGGAAATCCCCGCGATGTTCAGCAGCTCGTCCGCCGCCTGGGCCGCCGTCACCCGGCCCACCGTGTTGTCCACCGCGGCGATGGCGATGTCCTGGCGGTAGGGCTTTGCGGCCTGGATAATGCCGTATTTCGCCACCGCGTCGGACAGGTTGGTCTGAAACAGCTTGCGCACCTCTCCGGTGTCCCCCCCCGCCCGGCGGAGCATGGCCGCCGCCTCGAAGGTGCGGCCCCCGGTGCGCATGGTGAAGTTTTTCGTGTCCAGCATCAGCCCCGCCATCATGGCCTGGGCCTCCCCCGGCAGCAGGTCGGTGGGCTCCATCAGGTAGGCGATGAGCTCCGCCACCAGCTCGCAGGCGGAGGAGGCGTAGGGCTCGTGGAAGTTCAGCGCGGCCCCCTCGATGTAGGTGGCCGCCCGCCGGTGGTGGTCGATGACCGCCACCTTGTTGCAGGAAGCCAGCAGCTCCTGGTCCTGGACCTGCTCGGGCCGGTTGGTGTCCACCACCACCAGCAGGGACTGGGAGTCCGCCCGCACCATGGCCTCCTGGGGGTCCAGGAACACCCCCTCGTACTGGGGCAGGCGGCCCACCCGCTCATACAGCTCGTCGGCGGGGGTGGGGCCGTGGGGCCGGACGATGCGGCAGGGCACGCCCTTGAACCGGGCGATGGCGCACACGCCCACCGCCGCGCCCACCGCGTCCATGTCCGGGGTCTTGTGGCCCATCACCAGCACCTGGGAGGCGTCCGCCACCAGCTCCCCCATGGCGGAGGCCATCACCCGGCTCTTGACCTTGGTGCGCCGCTCCGCTTCCTTGGATCGGCCCCCGTAGAACTCGAAGGTGAAGCGGTTTTTCACCACCGCCTGATCGCCCCCCCGGCTCAGGGCCATCTCCACCGACAGGTTGGCGAAGCGGTACAGCTCGTCGAAGGTCTCCCCGTCCACCCCCACGCCGATGGACACGGTGGCGGCGATGCCCGCGGGGTTCACCACCTCCCGCACGCTGTCCAGCAGGGAGAACTTTTCCGCCTTGAAGCCCGCCAGGTACTGCTCCTCAAAGAGGAACAGGAAGCGGTCCCGGTCCAGCCGGAGGAAGACCCCCCTGGAGTCCTCCACCCAGTGGGACAGCCGCGCGCTGATCTGGCTGAGCATGGCGGAGCGGACGTTCTCGTCCTGGCTGTTGATGGCGTCCTCGTAGTTGTCCAGCAGCAGCAGGGCCAGCACGGGCCGGGTGGCGCGGTGGATGTCCCGGGTCTCCGCCAGCTCGGTGACGTCCAGCCAGTAGGTGGTGGCCAGGGAGCCGCCGTCCGACCCGGCGGCGGGGCGGGCCACGTCTCCGAACACCTGGTAACGCCGTCCCCCCAGCTCCACCTCCTCCGGGCACTCGCTCTTGCCCTCCAGCAGCCAGCGGCTGTCGAAGCTGGGGGCCAGGTCGGCCAGCTTGGTGTCGAACAGGCCCTCGGTGTCCCCGGTGAGGCGCAGGAAGCGGTCGTTGGACCACACCACCTCGTCCGTCTCCGGCCGGAAGATCACCAGGGGCAGGGGGCAGTTGAGGGTGCTGTCCCGGGTGGCCTGATCCATGCCGTCCAGCAGCTCCTTGAGATAGTGGGCGGCCTCCTTCCGGCGGCGCAGGCGGTCGGCCAGGTACACCGCGAACAGCGCGGCCACCACCGCCAGCTCCACCGCGGCGGCGTCCTGCCGGCCCGCCAGGGCCGTCACCCCGCAGAAGGCCAGCATCACCGCGAAATACAGCCCGATCCGGGGGGCCAGCATCCGGGTCAGCTTTTGATACACCGCGCACACCTCACTTCCAAAGATCCCATAGATAAGAGATTATATCAAATTACAGCGGCAAAGGCAAGGGCTGGGGGGCAATCTCCCGGTTCCTTTTGCGCCGCCGCGCTTCCGCGGCGTCCTATGACTGCCAATCAGCCCCCCAGAAAAAGCACCGCCCGCGGCCTCACGAGCCGCGGGCGGTTTTTCGTTCAGGCCCGGGGCAGCACCTCCGCCACCGCCAGCACCCCGTCCCCCACGGTGAAGCGCACCTCCACGCCGCCGAAGCCGAAGCCGTACACCCGCCGGGGGTCCCGCTGGTAGGGGGGGCGGGGATCCTGGGCCAGCACGCCCAGCAGGGCGGCCCGGTCCCCCTCCGGCACCCGCTCCAGCAGGGCCGGGGGGAAGTCCACCGCCAGGCATGGCTCCGGGGCCGTTCCGGCAAAGCCGCCCACCGCCTCCGGGCGGCAGTCGGCGTAGGGCAGGTAGGGCTTGATGTCCAGGATGGGGGTGCCGTCCACCAGATCCGCCCCGGAGACAAAGAGCACCGGGCCGTCCGGGGTGGACAGATCCACCCCCTCCAGCTTCACGCAGGACAGCCCGATGGGGTTGGGCCGGAAGGGGGAGCGGGTGGCGAACACCCCCACCCGCTGGTTCCCCCCCAGGCGGGGAGGCCGCACCGTGGGCGACCAGCCCGCCTCCTTGTTTTCGGAAAACTCCCAGATCAGCCACAGGTGGGAGAAGCCGTCCATGCCCCGCAGGGCCTCCGGACTGCGGAAGGGCGGCTCGAACACCACCCGGCCCCGCAGCTCCGGCACCAGCCCCGCCTGCCGGGGCACCCCGAACTTGCCGGGGAACTCCGTGCGGATGCGGGCCACAGGCTCCATCAGTCCACGTTGGGGCTGGCCCGCATGGCCTGGATGGTTTTCTCCATCAGCTGGTCCAGCTCCCAGCCCAGCAGCTCCGCCCCCTTCTGGATCACGTCCCGGGAGCAGCCCGCCGCGAATTTTTTGTCCTTGAACTTCTTTTTCAGCGACTTGACCTCCAGGTCGGACACGCTTTTGGAGGGCCGCATCATGGCCGCCGCGCCGATAAGGCCCGTCAGCTCGTCCACGGCGAACAGCACCTTTTCCATCTCCAGCTCAGGCGGAAGGTCCACGCAGTCGGGCCAGCCGTGGCTGGCCGCCGCCCGGATGAGGGACGGGTCGATGCCCCGCTCCCCCATCAGCTCCTGGCACTTGACGCAGTGCTCGTCGGGCCACCGCTCGAAGTCCAGGTCGTGGAGGATGCCCACGGCCTCCCAGTAATCGGCCTGGTCCCCGCGGCCCAGCTCCACGGCGTACCAGCGCAGCACGTCCCCCACGGTGCGGGCGTGCTTGCGGTGGAAGTCCCCCTCGTTGTATTCGCACAAAAGCTCCCAGGCCTGGTCCGGTGTGGGTATCATGGCGATCGCTCCTTTTTCAAATGATGAGGGGATCATATACCCGCCGCCGTTTCTTGTCAAGCCCGGTGGCTTACGCCGCCCCGTCCAGGTTCAGCATACGGCCCACGTAGATGCCGTACCCGCTGGCGGGGTCGTCCACCATCACGTGGGTCACCGCCCCCACGATCTTGCCGTTTTGCAGGATGGGGCTGCCGCTCATGCCCTGGACGATGCCCCCGGTGGCGTCCAGCAGACGCTGGTCGGTGACTTTGATCAGGTAGTCCCGGCAGTCGCCCTCCCGGGGGGCGAACACCTTGGCGATCTCCACCTGGAACCTGTCCACCCGGTCGCCGGAGATATTGCACAGGATCTCGGCGGGGCCGGTGCGCACCTCCTCCCGGGCGGCCACCTCCACCGCCGGGCCGTCCGCCCAGCCGCCGTTGGTCATGGTGCCGAACACGCCTCCGGCGGTGTTGGCCCGGAGCAGGCCCAGGGTGGACGCGGTGTCAAACACGCCCTTGAGCTGGCCCGGCGCGCCGCTTTTGCCCTTCTCCACCCCCGCCACCGTGGCGGGCAGGATGGAGCCGCTCTCCAGGGGCATGAGCAGGGCGGTGTCCGCGTCGTTGATGCCGTGGCCCAGCGCGCCGAAGGCCCCGGTGGACGGGTCGTAGAAGGTCACCGTGCCGATGCCCGCCATGGAGTCCCGGATCCACGCCCCCAGCTTATAGGCCCCGTCGGCGGGGCACAGCACCGGGGTGGCGGTGAGCTGCACCTGCTTCTCGTCCCGGATGGCCCGGATGCTCATGGTCTGCCCCTCCAGCTCCTGGAGGAGGGCGGACACCTCCTCGATGGTGTCCACCTCGGTGGAGTTGATGTGGGTGATGATGTCCCCCTCCCGCAGGCCGCAGTCCTTGGCCGGGTTCACGTTGCCGCTCTCCGCCGCCACCTCGGAGGTGCCCACCACCACCACGCCGTCGGAAAAGAGCTTGATGCCCACGGCACGGCCCACGGGCACCACCGCCGCCGGACTGGCCCAGGCCGTGGCGGGCCACAGGGTCAGCACCGCCGCCAGCAGCAGCCCCGCGATCCGCAGCACCGCCGCCCCCACAAATGGTCTTGCTTCTTCATTCAAATCCATTCACCGCCTTTTGAATTTGCGCGGTTTCGGCTGGCATTCCCGCCCCGGCTGGGGCGGGAATACGCTTGACCGCGCCTTTTGGGTTTGCGCGGCCTTGGCTGGCATCCCCGCCCCGGCTGGGGCGGGAATACGCTTGACCGCGCTTTT
>CAJUCA010000007.1 GCA_910585265.1 uncultured Oscillospiraceae bacterium
TTTTCCGTTCCATTCTGTCCTTGTTCCCTTATGTGCTTTTTTCAGCAAGCCCTAATTTATCAAAATCATTTGTTGATGTGTTCAAAAGCAATTCTTCTGGCACACATAAGCCACTTGCAAACTGGGCAATCCTTTTCTTTGCAAATCCTTTGGTTTTTGCGCTATAAACAACGCCAAATGAAACGCCTAATACTACTGCAATATCCACCATGCTGATTCCATAAACACACTTGATTGCATCAAAAAAGTTAATTGATACGGGTCTCCCTTCATTATAGTCGTCAACAAGACGAGAAAAATCTTGATAGGAAATGTGACCGCCGTTGTAGGCCTCTCTCAGAAAACGAGGGGCAGTAGTTGTTTGATGCTCAAAATACTTAAAACTTGCGCCCCAATCATTACAACACTTGGTATCATCAGTAATTGGCTCTCCATACCGATAAACATTGCCAGAACCAGCACATATGCCTTCAAAGTTAAACTCACAGGTGCTACAGTCTTTCCTCATTTTACATCCTCCTCATGGTTCCTTTTAGATTGTAGACCGTTCTGTATATGCATATTATACCAGCCTACAGCAATTTTGACAATTGTTATAATGGGCTTATTCCCTGACAAAACAATGCTTAACTACCGATATATGATACCAATAGATTTACTCAGTTGGCAAAAATGGAGCAAGCTGATATGTAGCAGTTCCTGAGCCATCTACATCATTTTCAAAATATGTTCTATTGATGGAGATATAAATCGTATCTCTGCTGCGCTTTCCCTGTATGTCAGAATATTCAACATATAGAACAATGTATAAGTTTTCTGGCAAGGATGCACATTTCATAATTTCATGGATCAAAATCGAGTATGCCATTGGCAATGGGAGCGTATATGTTTCTGTTGCATCAGACAACATATACATTAAGCGTGGGTTGCGCTCCATATTTGTGACAACAAGTCTTCCGCCAAAAGAAAAGGCTGCACTCTTGTCAAACGTGCAAAAATTTGATTTTGATGGATTGCACACTGATAGATAATCAGTCAAAAGGAGGAGATTATTTTGATCCCATTCGAAACAAATATCTCTGGCGGTACCAATACCTATATTTACAGCGGTAAAACTTTCTAATTCCCCATTCGGAAATATATTGACGGGCAGGCTGAATGTCCCTGTGATGCTTCCATCCTCGTTAACCTCATAGTTACCATCTGACTTTTTGGGTAAAGATGAAAGCCACTTTTCTTCACCATTAGCATCCCACGAAATTTGAAAATCTGCTGCATTCATAAGGACTGCTGGTTTGTAGGCGGCATCACGATCTTTTCGCATTTCATTGAGGGTTAGCAGAACTCCAATGAAAGACAAACAGGCTATAACCGCCATAAATATTTGTATCATATCAGAAAGCAAAAAGGACACTCTCCTATCCCCTAACTCCATAGTTACCTCTTTGATATGAACTTTGCTTCGATTTTTACGTTGCCTATTGTTGCTCATGTATTTGCATCTCCTGATAATATCTATCTGCCAATAGTACACACTGTCATCTAAGCTGTCCGCGATTCAACGACAGTTCCAGCAATAGCATCTTAAATTCCGGTGCAAGCCATGCGGCGAATTCACACGCAATCATGGGATGAGCAAAAGTTCCACCGGATTTACCCTGTTTAGAAATAATACCAATTGCTTTTGTCCGCTCAATCCACAGTTTTGGCGTCAATGTAAAGGAAGCAGCTTTCTTTTTTTCCAGCAGTTCCATGTAACCAGCTTCACTGTAATCAGGGTTGTGTTCCTTCTCCCATAAATTCAAGAATGCCAAAGTGTTTCCGCTTCGCAGCCAACTCTGGATCACGTATCCTGACGCATCTTCGCTGTGCGCTCGGGCAATTTCGGTAAGAGAAGTATAACTTTCAGTCTGCTCTTTCTCCTGTGATACAGACGCATTTCTTTGGGCAGCACACTTCAGTACTTCATCTTTGCTCTGACCATAGCCGGCGAAACCAAGAACCAAATATCCAGTAAGATCGTTTTCCTTTGCAATTCGCAGCATAATCCTGTCCCGTTCTTCACAGGTAATGTTATCTGCCGCTACAAGGTATTTCAGCAGATTACCGATCCCAGCTAAATCCACGGGGTTGAGTTTCTTTTTCTCTGCCACACGCCTCACCTCTTGAAGCTATTGTAACAGATATTGTGGAGATTGGGAATAGAAATTATATTTGGAGCATAGAAGGCGAGACATACCGGGTTGCCCTACGGGGCGCACCGGCCTTGTCATAATCGATATTACAGCGAGCGTTTTTTTCAAATTGTGCATCCGTGAAGGATTTGAAGCCAACAATGGCAATATATTTCGAGTTGGAAAGCAGATGGTCGACCGCCGCACGTGTCCATTTTACTTTTCCTGTCGGAGAGGGAATTTGCTTTTTGTACAGCATATCTACAACCTTTCCCAAACTGGCCCCGGCGAGGTAGTAGCCAAAAATCATACGGACAGTTTCAGCTTCATTTTCATTGATCGCAAGAGAACCGATAGAAGTCAAGTCAAAACCATATGGTATTCTCATGTTTCATTCTCCTCAAAAATAAAATTTCCCATGTCCTTATCTCTAAACAGGAGATAAAACATAGGAATATGACATGAATTATTTATTGCTTGTGGTTATTTCGCACAATAGCTCAGCAGATACTTTGTGTGTTTTGCTGAGGAAATAGCAAAACCCGAGCATAGTCATGCTATACTCGGGTTTTGTCTAATATGGCGCAGCGGGTGGGATTCGAACCCACGGTACCATTGCTGGTACACCTGATTTCGAGTCAGGCTCGTTATAACCGCTTCGATACCGCTGCATGATTGATTCCCAACGCTTTGCCGCCTCACCGCAGCGAGGGGCAGCGCGTAGAAAAGCGTAGAAAAAACGTAGAAAATCCGTAGATATGGAGCCGTAGAAAAACGTAGATATCCCCGAAAGCCCAGTAATACCAACGGTTCCCGCCGTTGGCCGCCCGCCTGACCTGCACGATTTCGAGTCATTGGAAGGCGTTGGCTTTTGCTGTCATGGAGCGGCATCTTGTGGCGTTTCAAAATGGCGCAACCCGTTGAAACAAGCGGATTTGCAGGTGCAAAGCTGCTTGTTTCAGGCAGTTCAGAGAATAGGGGCAAAAAGACCATTCCCCGGATAATCGTGAGCAAACTGTGTGCGTCAGGCTCTGGTATAGAATGTTGCTCGTCCTTTACCGTGCTTGATGAGGACACCCTCATCCACTAACTGCTTGAGGGAACTTTCTACAGAGGTCTTGCCCAATGTTGGGCACAGTTCCATGATATCCGCCTTCGTAAATTTCCCGATCCTGCACCCCACTGTGCGGCGCACAACTTCGATTGCAGAACGCTTGCCGCCCACCAGCTCCAGCCGTTCGTCAAGCTCCCGGTAGGCGGCCAGAATGACACAGAGCAGATATTTGATGAACGGAGTGGGGTCGTCAGCGCTCTCGTACCAGCCGGACTGGCTGGCCTCCAGTGCGTTGTAGTACAAATCCTTGTTCTTGGCGATCTTGTTTTCCAGCGAGATGTATTTCCCAACCTGATACCCGGCACGGTAGAGCAGAAGTGTGGTCAGCAGACGGCTCATTCTGCCGTTGCCGTCGTTGAACGGATGGACACACAAGAAGTCGTGAATCAGCACCGGGATCAGGATCAGCGGGTCGATCTCCTGTGTGTCAATGACCCGGTTATAGCTATTGCAGATTTGATCGATCGCCGCCGGGGTTTCATAGGGCGGCAGGGGAGTGAACAGCACAAATGTGTTCCCCGCTGCATCGGTGGCGCTGATGTAGTTCTGCGTGTTCTTGAAGCTGCCGCCAATCCCCTTCTCGGAGTATCGGTATAAATCCCGGTGGAGCTGGAGGATGTAGCTGGATCGCAGGGGAATATATTCGTAGCTCTCATGGATGGTGTTCAGCACATCCCGGTAGCCCATGATCTCACGCTCGTCCCGCGTCCGGGGCGTTGTCTTGTCTGCGCAGAGCTGCTTCAGCCGGGTGTTGGTGGTGCGGATGCCCTCGATCTCATTGGACGCCTCCGTACTCTGTATCTTGGCGATTTCCACCAGCCGTTCAAGCTCTGTGGGCTGCTGTTTTAAGAGCACCTGCTGTCTCCCTTTGTACTCATGTATTTGGGCTACATAACCCAGGATTTCACTGTCCCAAGTGCGCTCTTTTAGCTTCGTGTAGTCAAATTCCCGCATCGTGCCACCTCCTGAAGCCAACTATTATTTCCCGAATCATATCACATTTCAGGAGATAATTCAACTGCATACGAAAGAATCTCCCAGATTATCAGTATATCCGGGAGATTCCTTTTTGATTCATCCTTGTGCCAGCGCCTGTGATTGTTCGCAGGCGCTGTGTTTTTCTCTGCAATAGCCCCCGTCGGGGTCCCGGGGTGTCCCCGGGCGCACAGCCTTGCCAACGGCAAGGTATAGTGCGTTATACCGCCCTGACAACCGCACGCGCAAATGTCCGGCCCTCTGCCAGGGCCGGACATTTGCGTGGGCGGGGAAACCGCCGCCGCACCTGCCGGCAGGGCTGCGCCAGCTTGTCCTGCGGCGGGTTCCACATGGCGGGGCGGTATGTGAAACATCCGCTCTCTGCCATCCATCCCCGAACAGAAAGGAGCATCGCTTTATGCCATACGCAATCCTGCGGTTTGAGAAACGTAAGGGCGGCCCGGCCTCCGCCCTTGAGAAGCACCACGAGCGAAAAAAGAACCAGTACGCCAGCAACCCGGATATCGATCGGGAGCGCTCCCATCTCAACTACCACTTGGTCGAACCCACGCTGAAGTATTACGGCGAGATCCAAACCAGAATCGAAAAGGCACAGCGGAAAAACCCGAAATGCAAAGTGCGCAAGGACAGCGTGAAATTCATCGACACCATCGTCACTGCCACACCGGAATATCTCGCGTCTCTGCCGCCAGACAAGGTGCGCCGCTACTTTGAGCGGGCACTGGAATTTCTTCAACAGGAGGTTGGCGCGGAGAATATCTTTTCCGCCGTCGTCCACATGGACGAGCGCAACCCCCATATGCACCTGTGTTTTGTCCCACTGACCAAAGACAACCGCTTGTGCGCCAAAGAGGTCATGGGCGGACGGGACAAGCTGATCCAATGGCAGGACAAATTCCATGACTACATGGCGCAGGAATTCCCCCAACTGGAGCGCGGTCAGGCCGCCGCCGTCACGAAGCGGAAGCACGTTCCCACATGGCTCTATAAACAGGCACACCGCTTGAGCGATGAAATGGTTCAAATCCAGAAGGAGCTCAAAAACATCGGAGCGTTGAACGCAGGAAAGCAGAGAGAAAAAATTCTGGCGCTGCTGACGAAATGGTACCCAGAGGTCAATGCGTTTGAGGCAAAACTGAAGCCTTACGATGAGCAGATCAGAACGCTGGAACAGAGGGCCCGTGAACTGCGCGGTGATGCGGAGCGTGCGCAGTGGCGCACTGAGCAGGAGCATCAGGAAAACCTGTCGCTCATTCATGAACTGCGGGAGTATCAGGATTTCATCGACTCCATCCCAGAAGATGTGCTTGCGGAATTGAGACAGAGGTATGAAATGGAGCAGGAACAGCAGAAATTTACAAAATGATTTTTCCACACCTCCCGGAGGTGCGGAGTGGCCAGTGCGTCGGGGGTGTGGTATCATCTTGCGGCGCAGAAAGGAGGTTCGATCACTATTTCAAATACATACGGCTATATCCGGGTCAGTACCAGAGAGCAAAACGAGGATCGGCAGTTGATTGCCCTGCGGGAGATGTCCATTCCGGAGCAGAACATTTTTATGGACAAGCAGTCCGGCAAGGATTTCAACCGTCCTCAGTATAAAAAGCTGGTTAAAAAACTTAAGCCGGACGATTTGCTCTACATCAAGAGCATCGACCAGCTGGGACGCAACTATGAAGAAATCCAAAACCAGTGGCGGATTCTCACCAAGGAGAAGAAGATCGACATTGTGGTGCTGGATATGCCCCTGCTGGATACCCGGCCGGGCAAAGACCTAATGGGCACCTTTCTCAGCGATATTGTCCTGCAAGTGCTGTCCTTTGTGGCGGAGAACGAGCGTACCAACATTCGCCAGCGGCAAAAGGAGGGCATCACAGCGGCAAAGGCGCGGGGCGTCCGGTTCGGCAGACCGCCCAGGCCGCTGCCGGAGAGCTACCACAGCGCCTTCCAGCGGTGGAAAGCCGGGACAATCACGGGTACAGCGGCGGCGAAGGAGTGCGGAATGCCGCTGTCTACGTTCCGCTACCGGGCGGAGATTTACGAAAAAGCCAAGTTATTGTAAAGGGGGCAGATTTGCAGGAACGTGTACCTTCCTGCAAGCCATTCTCACCGACAAAAAATATTGGCTGAAGTATTGAAAACAAGCCATTTTTGTGGTATCTTATTCCTTGAATAGTAGAAGGGCAAATTTGCAGGAAGGTACACTTTCTTAAAAACAGGTGTGTTTACAATGAGTATTATAAAAGTGGAACATAAAACCGACTGTGAGCTTCTCGAAATTGGCCGCAAAATAGGTGAATCATTTGCAGCCGAGAAATCTGGAGTTGTAACAATTCTACCAAAGAATCATATTGTGAAAACATTTCAAATAATGACAGAGTTTTACTACAAGCTCGGGGTACTTTATCAAATCTCAGAAAATAGCGAAGGCTATTTGGCCTTTTGGAGAAAAAGTCAAAAGATACCACTAAAGCTAAAGGCACGTGTAATAAGACGAATGATATTGGAAGTGCCTCTACATTCCTGCCTCTTGATAGCGCCTACAGGGTGTGAACAATTTCGGTTAATCTTTAAACATGAAGAAGATTATGTAGCGGTATCACATGTCCTCGTAGTTGTGTCCGAAAAACCAGTATTTGAATCGGCATCGTTGGCGAACCTCATCGAAGAATTCTGTTAGGGCGTCCCTCTGGTAATGGTGAGGTTCCGTAACGATGGTTTCAAACAAATGTAGTAGAGACAGTTGGTATATTGCAGAAAATTTGAACAAAAAAGACGATTATTTTTCCCAAGGCCGCAATGCTGGACTAAATGCCTCAGCATTGCGGCCTTGGGGTAAAGGTTTAGATGTTGCAGTAGAAAATGTCTATTGTAACCAACACCGCCGGGCAATCTCCTCCAGATTCTCCTCATCGGCGTGTCTGATCTCGTCCTCGTCCAACAGCATGGCACCAAAGCCGGAGAACGTCCCGGCGTAAATTTCGTCCAGCAGCTCCTGGCGCAGGGATTCCGTGTCGCTGTATTCACGCATCGTGATGCCTCCTCTGTTTCAAAAGCAAATCCGGTAGGGTTATCGCCCCGCCCCTGGTGGGACGATAACCCTGAATCGGCGGTTTCTTAAACCAGATAGTACGCGCTGTACTCTTTCAGCACCGGCTCTCCCTGATTGTCGGTTTCGATCCGGAACACCTTGGTCGTGCCGGCAGAGATAAACTTGCAGGCGTTTGCAATTTGCAGCGCCGTGTAATCCATACCCAGCGCGGCGTTGATCTCGGCGGCCGTCATCGGGGTCATGCTAAGTACGCTCTCGATGTTCCGTGCCTTTTCGGCGATTTCTGCGGAGGCACCTTTCATTCTGGACTTGCTCCGGGAGGCTCTAGACGGCGCGGGAGGCATAGGGATGGGATTCTGGTCCAGAACCTGTTTTACCTTGCGCATCCGCTCCATTTTGATTGACCCCAGTTTCTGCTCCGCGCCCGCCAACGCTTTGGCGCATTGGGCAATCTCCTCTTTAGCTGCCGCCTTTTCGGAGAATTGGAAGAATCCGAGACCCTTCAGTTTCTGCTCCGCGGCGGTTTTCTTCTGCCGGAGCCGCTCGACCTCCGCTTTCTGATCGGCGACCTCCTGTTTCGTCTGGTCGATTGCCTCCTGGACCGCCGCTTTCATGGCCTTTACCGCTTTATAGTAGTTTGGCTGTCCGTTCTCCTGCTTCGGGGCCGGAGCCGGTTTGGACGGCGCGGCTGGTTTGGCGGAGGACGACGGCGCGGCAGAGCTGCCGTCGAAACAGTAGGCGGCATATTCGCGATCCACCGACAGACCCTTGGCGTTCGTACTCTTCCGTATCACTTTCGTCGTGCTGACGCCGGAAATCAGCTTGCAGCCATTGGCGATCTGGAGCGCGGTATAGTCTGTACCCAAAGCGGCGTTGATCTCCGCGGCAGTCATAGGAGTAGCCGACAGAACCCCTTCAATTTCCTTAGCACGCGCAAGTGTTTCGTTGGGGACTGCAGCCCTTTGTGAGGAGGCGGACATGGTGGTTTTTGCCGGAGCGGCGGCAGCAGACTTCGAGCCTGCCGGTCGGGGATCGTCCTTTTCCCCCAGGCAGAACGCGGTGAGTTCCGTCCCGGCACTGATTCCCGATGTCTGTATGACCTTGTCCGTTTGGACATAAGGGTTCTTCAACAGAGCATAGACGGTTTGGACCGCGTTGATATCGATGCCCAGGTGTTCCCTGATATCGAACCACGTCATCAGCTCACCGGTCAGGACTTCGCCGATGATCCGTCTGACATTTGCCCGATGCTCCGGGGCTGTACAGCTGTCAATCGCCGCCAGCGCCTTGGCGCGCAGGGCCTCCACAGCGCTGTCCGCTTTTTGCGGTGCGGGTGTGGCAGGCTTGGACGGGGCCGCGACGGACTTCGCAGACGTGGCACCGGACTTTTTTGCCGCCGAGCTTGCTGTGGAGTGTGCAGGCTTACTCGGCTCCGGCTCCGTTTCGTACTCCAGCAGATCCCCATCAAAGGGTTCGGTGCCGTCCAAATTGCGGACGTTGCTGAAAACGATCTCCCGATCCTCCGTGACGCCGTTATAGGCCCGCAGGGTTCGCAGCAACTCCCCGATCAGCTCGCGGCAGCCGGGAACGGCTTTGGGGAAGTTTACGTCCAGCATTACCACGTCTTTTCCGTCCGCGTCCGCACCCACCTGATCGGGCGCCATCAGCCAGAACTGGTGCCAGGCGGACAGATGGAAAAACATCATGCCTGTCACGTCCTCACCGTGCAGGAACTCCCGCATTCGGGAATGGAGCCGGGAGGCGGGCACACGGAGTTTGGGATTATCCTCCAGATAGGACGCCAGATCGCCCAGCCCCTCGATGACCGCCTGTGCCCGTTTCATAAGCGCGCGGTTTTCGTCCACCTTTTCGGCGTTGAACTGGATGCCCGCGATGGTGTGGCGTTTCCCGTCCCAGTGAATTTCTCCTTCATTAAAAAAGATTACATCGTTCTGGAACAAAGACAGAGCTTTCATGGCGTCCAGTTTCCCGTTGTCTCCGGCAAACGGCCCCAGCCCTCCATCGTCCTGTACCGCCGCCTTCTCCGCCTGACCCCCGGCCTGGGCGGAGTTCAGCAGGGGCAGAAACTCCTTCTCAAAGACCGGGCCATCCATAGCATCGTAGTAGCCCATGTACAGTGTGACCTTTTCCGGGTAGTGGGGAATGCCAATCAGGAAATAGCCGGGAAGGTAACGATCCCCAAGGAAATTACTATTGGCGCAGGTATAGGCCACGATCCGGTTCTCGTCCGCAGCGCCAAACCTGGCCTCATAGTGCGCAAAGCCAAAGAGTTCGGACATTTTCTCCGCCATGCCCTTGGCCGCTGCCTCCATACCATCCCTGGCAACGTTGTGATAATCGGACAGCTCCACCGTTCCGTCCGTATCGAAATTGATCGCCGCATATTCAGTCAACTGACTGATACTCCAACGGGTCTCTGTACCGTCCGCCAGCTCAGTCATTCCCGCACGGGCGGGAACGGTTGGCATGGAGATACAGAACTGATCCTCATCGTCCGTGTAATAGACCGCGCCGCCGGGTAACTGAACAGTCAGCCCCTCAAAAAGCTGGACGCGCTTTCCCCCTTTGGGAACTCCGGTTACTCGCATGATGTTCATCCTTTCCTGGTCGTTTTTCCGCCGGTTCGGCATATATTTCATCATTGCAAGTATAACAGGTTTTCAGAATGCGGGCAATATGCCGCCTGCATAGTGTCAGACTTTTTTCTCCCGTTTCTCCCGCCGGAACAGCGGCCCGAAAATCATCTCCAGATCCTCCTCGCTGGTGGGCAGAACCTCCAGCACCCGGCGGTCGATGGCCTCCAGCATGGTCTGCTCCTTCTCCAGCAGCCGCCGGTACACCGCGTCATCCATGGACCAGGTTCCGTCCTCTGTCTCATACTCTGTCTGGAGATAAATATATTGTGTGTACTGCCCTTCAGGCAGGCCCAGGCGGTGGATGCGGTCCTTGGACTGGAGCAGGTGGACCAGGTTGTAGCTGTACTCAAAGTAGATGGCGTTATGGCAGACGCTGTGGAGGGACACGGATTCGGCCAGTGTGTGGGGGTTGGTAAGCAGCACCTGAAACCGCCCCGCCTTGAAGTCCCGCAAAATCTCCTGCCGCTCCTCCAGCGGCACTGCGCCATAGACGCACCGGGTGGGGATACCCCGCGCCTCCAGCGCCTGGGACATCCCCCGGATGGAGTCCAGGAAGATGCACCAGATGATAACCGGCTTGCCCGCCCAGGCCAGCTCCTCCGCCAGTTCGACGCAGCGCAGGAACTTGCCGGAGGGCTGGCAGTTCTCGATCATTTGCCGCACCTCGACGCTGTAGTCGGCGAAGTCGATCTCCTCCACCGGGGCGCTGTCGTCCAGCAGGTAGCGAAAATCCTTCAAGTCCAGCCGGGTGAGGAGCATCCGCGGGTCGCTCTCCATCTGGAGGATACGCAGAAACAAAGCCAGCCTGTTTTTGCGGTACTTCATTTGCAGTAGCCGCAGCAGGCGGTTTTCCTCCCCGCCCGCGCGGAGGGTGAGCACCACGTCGGGCAGGGCGGGCGGCACCTTCATCTGCTCCTTGGTGGTGCGGCAGAAGAAGGGCTGGAGTTTGTCGTTGATAGCGTCGATCTCCCGCTTGCTGGGATTTCTTAGTGTGGGGACTGAGAACCCGAAAAATTCCTCGTACTCGTCGGGGAACAGGATGTGCAGCAGGTTGTAGGCGTCCAGGTACGAGTTGGGGATGGGCGTTCCGGTGAGGGCGGCGGTATAGCCGGTCTCCTCCGCCAGAGCCAGCGCCGCCGCGGCGTACTCCCCGCCCACCTTCTTGACCTTGTGTACCTCGTCGAACACCAGCAGAGCGTTCGACCGGACCAGAGGAATCAGCTCGTCCAGCACGCCTCCCGCCGACTCGTAGTTCACCAGAATCAGGTTCCGGTTCCCCGCGTCGTACCGCAGCGCGCGCCGTCGTTCCGCCGCCGTGGACAGCCCAGGCGCGTGGAGGTTGAGCACCCGCAGCTCCTCCCGTCTGCCGAAGGACAGGGCGAATTCGTCCATCCACGAGCCGAAGGCGTTCTTGGGGCACACCACCACGATGCGCTTTGCCAGCCCCAGGGCTTTGAGGCAGGCGTACACGCCCAGCACCGAGGCGGTCTTGCCGGAACCGGGGACGGAGAAGTTGGCGGAGCGCCGCATGGCGTACATAAAGAAGGAGTCCCACATCTGCCGCTCCCGCAGCGGGCGGGCCAGGGCAGCGTCCACCGTTTCCTTATACGCCCGGAATTGAGGCAGGAGCTTTTCTTCCCGGTTTTTGATCTCAATCCCCAGCCGGGAGCGCTGCTCCAGGTGGTTTTCCCGGCTGGCGATGTAGTCTGACAGGGCGCTGGACACCGTCAGCACTGCTCCCCGTTTGGCGCACTCCTTCTCGCACAGGGCAATAACATGCTGGAAGTCCAGGTAGGTGAGGGAGGGCTTACAGGTGAACAGGCTGTCCGCCTGTTCCGCGATGTAGCGGCGCAGGGACAGCTTGTAAAAGCCGGTGTATGGCAGGGCATTAGCCTCCTCGGGCAGGAGGGTGAGGGTCAAGGCACCGTCGTAATCCAGGAACCATTCATTCATAGGGGACCTCTTTGTGATAGGGAAGGGCACGGCGGAACGCCGTGCCCTGTCATTATGCCGGCCGTATCACCTTACGACAGATTTTTCCGAACTTCCTCCAGCACCTCTTCCAGCAGGTCCAGCTGCCGCCGTAGGCGGGTGACCTCGCTGTCCCCCAGCTTGCGCAGGATGTTCATGTCGATGCCCTCCAGAAAGCTGGTGGCTTTCTCGGCCAGCTGGATGGGGCGGTTTCGGGTCTCGGTCTTTTTTGTCCGGGTCTCGAATTTGTCCATAGACCGCTCCAGCGCATCCCCCAGGTCCTCCCTGGCCCGCACACGGTCCCGGATGGCCTGGGTGCTCATCTCCTGGGGAGGGGGGAGAATGTCGAGCACCTGAGCGGCAATCTCCCGCTGTTCCTTCAGAAATACCTCCTGCTGATCGCTGCCCATGATGCTCTTGAACTTCCGGACGAACCGGGTCATATCTCCGGTGGTTTGCACAAGGATATTGACAAATACGCTATTTTTCAAGTCCTCCTTCTCATCCTCTGTGCGGCATTTCCGCAAAAGCTTTTGAAGTTCCTCCAGCGGATAATACACCTGCAAGTCCCGGGCAACGTGGAACTGTCCCGGCGCGTTGATAAATTCCAGAAACTCCACCATCAGCCCGGCCAGCTCCATCCGCTTTTTGACCTCGTTCACCATCTCATTGGTACTCAGAGCGTACTCCTCCGGAGAGAGCAGACCGGTTTTCACGATATCATTGTAGACCCCCACCAGCCGGTCGATGGGGTCATAGTCCACCTTACTCTCCTCGCCGTGCTGAATGGACAACTCCAACAGCTTGATCTGCTTGGCGCTGTGCTCCATGCTCCGGTCCAGGATGACCGCCTCGAACCAGCCGGAACGGGGATCCTCCCCGGCTAGCTGCCGCAGACAGGTAAAGCGCCGGTTGCCGTCGATGATCCGCCCGTCGTTGAGCACCACACCCGGCTCCCGCTGGCCCACCAGCTTGATGTTGGTCCTGGTCTTGCGCAGGGCGTCCGGGTTGCTCTCCACGATGAACTGCTCAATAACCTGGTTGTAGGCGTCCCGATCTTCCAAGTCGGGGGCACGGCCGTCGTGCTGGGTGCGGTACTGGCTGATCCAGGTGGCAATGCGGTCGTTCTGGTCGTTGTAGTACAGATGGTCCAGTTTGATTTTATAGACGGGGTAGGCCCTGGTCATGCCGTCCACGGTGAGCTTGCGGGACAGTGAGGTCTCCTCCACCGCGTGCAGGGCGACCCCCTCCTGTAACAGATCTGCCATGTTCAAATCTCCTCCAAATAAGTATCGTAATCCACATAGGCGGCCTCCATAATGGCGTCGTAGTAAAGGTCGGAGCTGTGGATGACCTCTTGCAGCTTGTGACGCTGGAACACCGCACCGTACCGCTGTTCCAGCAGCTCCGCAAGGTCGTAGATATCCATGCGGCCTCTCTCCTCCGCCTCCAGCAGCCAGCGCAGGAAGTCCGCCTGCTGAACGCCGTCCCGGCCCCGGCGGAACACCCGGGTCCCGCCCATGCGGCGGTAGGAGAACCGCGCCGGATCCTCCGCCAGCAGAGAGCCGTAGAACCAGTCGCCAAACCCCAGATCATCCAAAGAGTGGGTAAAACTGTCCTGCCGCAGCGAGGCCACGGTAAAATATGCGCCCGGTCTCACCCAGGCGGATACGGCGGCACAGTAGTCCTCCAGGTCGGCGGCAGAAACGCCGCTGGCCTGGAGCCGTTTCAGGGTAATGTACTGCTGCGGCTCAAATTCCACGATCTCCCGCTCGGATTTCAGCTTTGCCAGTGCGCTCCAGTAGATCTTGACAGTGGCCAGGTCCTGCGACTTGCTGCGCATATCCGCGATACCGTTGCCGGTCAGAAGATGATGGATGTAACCGCTGATATTGGGAAAGCGATTGGACACAATGTAGTCGGGATAGGCGCGGAAACCCAGGCTCTTGAGGGTAAACGGGTTGAGGCAGGCCCCGTTGGCACCCGGAAACGCCCGCCGGTAGATGCGCCGAACCTCCGCCATGCGGTAGAAGTCCCTGGTAAGCAGCTCCGCCATGCGCTGCCGTTGCTCCGCAGGCAGGACAGGCAGGTCAATGCAGTACACGCCGTTGTGCAGGTAGGCGTCAATGCAGGGAAAGTGGTTGGCCAGCGCCGAGCCGCTTTTAATTCCGTATGCCTCCTCATACCGCTGTGCCAGTTCGATATTGGAGATCGGCGCGTACTGCATCAGCAGATCCATCACCTGCCGCTCCCGGTCAGGCGTGCCGATTTCAACGGTGGGCATTTTTTTGAACCGGACCCGTCCGTCCCCCTCCTGCTCTTTTGGCCAGATCTTCCGCAGGAGGTTGTGCAGCTCATACTCGTCCCGGATGTCGTATTCCGCCATCAGCTCGGGGTAGTCACGGAACAGTTTCAGTGTGGAGAGCTCCACGTCCTCGTATTGTGCCAGATCCAGTGTCTCCAGCAGGGTATCGTACTCCCGCTCTCCGATGGGGTAGTAGCGGAATCGGTGCCGCTGGTTCCACAGAATATCATTGCTGGCGCTGAACCTGTTCTCGTAGGTGCGCACCTCAATGGCCAGGGACGGGTCGTTCTCCAGACCCACAGACTCCAGAACCTGCCCGTACAGATGGAGGAACTCGTCCATGCTGGTCAGCTCCCTGCAATAGGTGCGCACGGTGTAATCGGACAGCTCCGCGCGGCTTTTCAGAACCCGCACGCCGTCTATGGTCACATACTGCTTGTAAACCGCCCGCTCCGCCTTGCGCCGGAGGGCGACCGAGACATGCTCGTCGGCCAGCAGCTCCCGAATGGGCTTTCGGTCCCCCTTGGGCCGTATCATCTCCAGGTAGTGATAGACCTCGTCCGGCTCGTCAAAGGCCAGATGAAATTCCTCCCTGGAAAATTCATAGTGTTCAAACAGATATTGATACCGGTCCTCCCGTAGCGCGGGGCGGTTTGGCAGCGTTTTTGCGGTGATCTGCCGCACTCGCTCCCGGGTAATGTCTAGACGCTTGCCCAAACTCTCAAGCGTCTCCCCCTGGAGCCGGGCCAGCAGGATCTCCCGGCTACGCTGGTCCTCCAGGCCCTGCACATACTCCATCGCCGTGGGATACTGGCGCACCACCAGGCCGTCCTGCTCGACAATCTCCCGGTTCCGGTTCAGTTCGTTCAGTAGGCCGTTCAGCGTCCCGGCGGTGGTGTGGGCGGGCAGGCGCTCCAGCAGCGTGTCCCGGCTCATTCCGTCCTCCCGCTGCGCCAGTATCCGGAGCAGGGCATGACATACCTCCTCCCGGACAGAATCGTCCCGGTAAAGGGCCGCGCACAGCTCCGCTCCGTCCGCGTCGGGTCGATCTTCGCAGTAAACAGCCAGCAGCCGCACGAGATTCCCCACCGGCAGGCCGGTGAAGGAGGAGAAGTCCTGCGCCACGCTGTACCACAGATTGTTTTCGTCTGACGGAGACGACGATACTGGGATAAACCTGTCCCGTAGCCCGTCCAGTTTGGCCAGGACCTCCCGTACCGTTTTCTGCCCCATGTTGTGCACGGAGCTGAGCGACTCCTCGGTGGCGCCAATCAGATCGGCGGCGGTTTGATATCCGGCAGCGGTCAGGCTGTTGACCGCCCGGACGGACAGGCCAAGATCGCTGATAGGCATGGTGGACAGCCTGGACAGGGTGTTTTGCGGCTGAGGTTCCCCGGAGGAGCGCGGTTTGGACTCGGTCAGCGCAAATTCCTCGCCGCTGTTTAATCGGGCAATCATGTCCTGGAGTTCGACTACGCTCTTCTGACCCATATTTCTGAGTTCCAGCCACGCCTCTGCGGGGTAGTCCAGCAGATGGCCGATGGTATGGATATCCGCCCGCCGGAGACAGTTGTGGGTGCGGGTGGTCAGGTGAAGGAGCTCGATTGAGTCCTCCCGCGTGATATATTGCATATTGAAAGACTCCTTCCGAGGGATCGCAGGGCCTTGAACCTGATGTTGTTCTCCCTGGCGTGTCACTGAGCATAACAACTCCTGCTGGTCAAGTGTTTGTGGTTTATTCTACCATATGTGCCCCCAATTTTCAACTGTGCTGTCCGCATAGCGTTTTTGCAGTTCGCATCATCAGCAAGTTTCAAATACAGCACTTGACAAACGCCCGTTCCATATGTTAGACTAATATTCTCATATAAGGGGCCAACTGAATACGGCTTTTCAGCCGGTTACATACACAAACCCAAAATACACCAACGGGACGCAAGGCCGTCCTGCTGGTGCGGTTGTCGTGTATGTAGCCGGTTTCTTTTTTGACCTAACAACTGAATGACCGTCCGAACGGGATACTTCGCCATGACCTCTCCACCGCAGGGAGTGAGTGAGCATCGGATTTTGCCCCCAGCGGGCCAAAATCCATCCCAGAGGAGACCCCTGAATACCCCCTTCCACGGCGGAAACCTAACAGAATGGAGGAATCAATTTGAGCACGAATGATGAAAAAGTACGAATGAAACTCAGGCGAACCGAAGAAGAAAAAGCCGAGGTAGAGCATGATGCAGCCATCTGCGGCCTGTCGCAAACGGAATACATCTGCCAACTCTGCCTGGGTAAAAAGCCAAGGCTAAAACCGAGCAGCAGTGCCTTCGGGACACCTCAGACCGGCTTTGCTGGGAGTATGGGCTATCTGTCATTGAGCACGGCAGGAAAGCCCCCAGCCGCCCTGTCTGGCAGAATGAACAAAACAGCAAAACAGTACAAACGCAGAACGAGTTAGAAATGCTCTGCCGCAAAGAACTGCCGGAAACTTCTTGGCCTTATGCCTATTGTTTCGTGGATTATCTACCCACAACCCAGGCCGGAAAAGTGGATTTTCGCGCCCTTGAGCACATGGCAGCGAATGATTTCCGTATGAATGAGTAGACGTAAGCTCCGTTCTTGAGAATGGAGCACGGCCCTGACTTGTGCAAGTCAAGGCCATGTACGGTTGCTAACTTCACTTTTTTCTTCTGAATACCTTCACATTATAATAATTTCTGCATTTTGTTCCACAAAACTCACTCTTGGCATGACTATTATAATACACCTTCCCACAGTTTTTGCAAACCCTCAGCCCCGGCTTTTCCCCTGTGACCATGGCCGCGTAGGACAGCTTCAGCACCGACTGCAAGCTCCGCACCTGCCACACGAGCTGGGGAATCCGCCCGCTGGTGAGGCGGTAGGACAGCAGGCCAGACACATCCAGCACCGCCGGAATGGGCCCTGCCGCCAGTTCTCCCCGAACAGTCGTAAAGTGCTGGTACAGCTGCATGAAGCAACCTTTGAACAATTCCACGTCCTCCCCATACTCCCGGCTGTTTAGCGGACGATAAGAAGGGGGCAAATACGGGTCGTCTACATATGCCGCACCATTGTCCACCTCCAGCCCCAGAAGCCCGTAACGGGCCGCGAAAGCGGCACACAAGTGCTCCTGCTCCGGCACTCCGTTCATAATCTGGCGCCCCAGCTCCAAAGCATCGGCCACCAGTTGCTCCGGCTGTTCGGCACAGTTGAATTGCAGTTCCATGGCCCCCGGCGCGGGCACCAGATACAGGACTTCCGGCCCGCTCATCTCGCAGGTGGCCAGCGTATACTCCGACCAGCGCGTCCACATCACATTCAGGTTTGAAAATACTGCCAAATCCATTCGATTTGCCTCCCAGCTATTCTTATCGTCCATCATATCATCTTTTGGGCAGGGTCACAAGGCTGACCCTGCCCCTTTTCTGTTTTAATCCCCGGTTTCTATTCTCCCTGTCACCAAAAACCTGATTTTGTCCAGTGCTGCCTTTCGGTGTTTGGTGACGTTCCGCGCAGAACATCCCATGGCCTCCGCGATATCCTTTGTGGGGGTTCCGTGAACCACATTCTCGAATAGTACCCTGCTTTGAGCCGGTGTGAGTTCACGCAGGGCCGCGCTGACCGGGTACTCCCCCACCAGCTGGTACAGATCCTCCGATCGCTGGGAGAAGATGATCTCATCCCAATCCTCCGCCCTGCTCAGCTTCAGCAGATCCGCCACCCGGTACTGTTCGCCCTCGCGGGGCTCCCGATCCGCGAGGGTGATATCCATGTCCGCCCGGTGGCTTGAGTGCCGCCGTTCATTGTTGGCGTCGAACTCATCCAGCGCCTGGATCACCGCTTGCCAATCTCCCGTCTCCGCCAGTTCCTTGATTTTCTGCTCCAGCTTTTCCTCCCGGATGTCCCTATACAGTTCCCTCAAAAAATTTTATCCTCCATAGTACCGTTTTTGACTTTCCCATCGTCTATAAATTAGACGGTGTAATTTATGTAATTATTATAATCTATTACATATTTGCTGTCAAGAGGAAGGAGGAGGAGTTTATGAGCAGAGAAGAAAAAGCAGCGACCCGCTACCGGGCCATGTTCCGCCACTACCCGGACGCCCTAACGCCCCGGCAAGTGCAGGAAATGCTTGGAATCGGCCAGCGCATGGCCTATGACCTGCTGCGGGAGGGCAAAATCCAGAGCGTCCGTATGGGGCGGCTGTACCGGGTGCCCAAGTCGGCGGTCATCGACTACCTGTACAGCGAAGAAAAGACTTGAAAAAAGCGCCCGTCCAAGGTATCATCACACGACCCTGGGCAGACACTGAAAGGAGGCATTTTATGAAGCATCGGGAAATCACCGGCAGTCTTACAGAAAGAAACGGAAAATACACCGCCATTCTCAACCTTTACGATGAAAACGGCAAGCGAAGGCAGAAATCCATCGCCCTGGGCATCCCCGTCAAGGGCAACAAGCGAAAGGCCCAAGCCCGGCTGGACGAGCTGAAGCGGGAATACAGCACTCCCGACCACCAACTGTCCAAGGCCAAAGCCAGCTCCCCACTGTTTGCTGATTTTCTGTGGGATTGGCTGAAAACTACCGCCCCCACCATTGAACGCACGACTTATCACAGCTACGAAAGTATCATTTCTGCTCGGCTTGACCCCTTCTTCCGGGAACGGAACCTGCGGCTGTGTGATGTGGAACCCCGTCATATCCGAGCGCTGCACGAGTCCATTTTTAAGGACGGCTGTAATGCTAACACGGTCATCCACTATCACGCCGTCGTCCGCAAGGCCCTGCAATATGCCGTTAAAAATGAACTGATCCCGGACAATGCGGCGGACAAGGTGGATCGCCCCAAAAAGGGGAAATATCTGGCCAGTTTTTACTCCAAGGATGAGCTGGCTGCCCTGTTTGAAGCGACGAAAGACGACTCCATGTCGGTGGTCATCCTGCTTGCGGCCTATTACGGCCTGCGGCGCAGCGAGGTGCTGGGCATTCGCTGGAGCGCGGTAGATTTTGAGCGGGGAACCATCTCCATCAACCACAAAGTCACCGAAAGCACCGTGGACGGCAGGCACCAGCTCTATGCCGAGGATAAGCTGAAAACCAAGTCCAGCTTCCGTACCCTGCCTCTGATCCCCGCAGTGCGGGATTTGCTCTTAGCGCAGAGGGAGAAGCAAGCGCACTACTGGGCCATGTTCAAAAAGTCCTACTGCACTGAGTACTTGGATTACATCTGTGTGGACGAGATGGGCCAGCTGTTCCGCCCCAACTACGTCACCGACCATTTCAAGCTGCTGCTGAACCGCCACAGCCTGCGGCCCATCCGTTTCCATGACTTAAGGCACAGTTGTGCCTCACTCCTGCTCAGCCAGGGCATTCCCATGAAGCAGATCCAGGACTGGCTGGGCCACTCCACCTTCGCCACCACCGCCGACATCTACTCCCATCTGGATTTCAACTCCAAGCAGGACTCGGCAAACGCCATCGCCTCGGCCTTTGAGCAGGAACCGTTGGAGGAAATTCAAGAAGATGAGCGGGGCTTTGGGATGTCGCTGGGTATGTGAGGTGCGGATGAATTACGATTACCTCCGCAATGAATACCCTGAAACCGTTTCCATGGATCAGCTCTACCGCATCTGCCACATCAGCAAGCGCAAGGCCAAATGGCTGCTGGAGAACAGGATCATCCCTTGCCAGGACTCCGGCAGGCAGACCAGACGCTTCCAAATCCGGCTGGAGGATATCATCACATTTCTGGAGCGGCGGGATGCCGGCCTGCTCCGGGGGGATATCCCGCCGGGGATTTTCTCCAGCGGTGGACGCACCCTCCAAGAACCCCGCCAAATCCTCGACAGCGGGGCGCTGTGCGCCTTTCTGCTGGATCGGTGGGTAGATGCCCCGGATATGCTAACCGTCCCACAAGCGGCCTTTCTGTGCGGTTACGGGCTTTCGACGATCAACCGCTGGGTCAGGGACGGTATCGTGGAAGCTGTGCGCTGCTATGGCAGCAACCTGATCTCCAAGGAATCTTTGGCAGAGCGGTTGGCATCCTGTGAGGGGCAGATGATCCCCACCCGCTCGGCACTCCATGAGGAGCTGCTGGAGGAATTTCAGACAGCGGAACAAAACAGCGGCATGGAGTGGGGCTCCATGTCGCTGTAGTGAGCAAAAACTATTCTACCCAAAGAGCGATATAATCCAGTTTCCCATTTGTCATCATGTCTACATGAACCCCGTCCCATCGACTCACTTTTCCGCATCTGTTCCAGCCAGCGGTTTCTAAACTTGCAATGGTTTCGTCCAACGTATCTTTTATGTAATTTTCTGCACCATCAAGTTGGCTCTTTAATACATAAAAAGTCTCGTCTGTTGTGGTGTAGAGCACATTCGCAACAACAATTTTCTCCATTTACATTTCCTCCGCAAAAATTTATCCACATTTTTCGTATCAACAGAGAAGCGAAGCAGGGCGTATCGCATTGGTACGCCCTGCTTTGGCGCAGCGGGTGGGATTCGAACCCACGGTACCATTGCTGGTACACCTGATTTCGAGTCAGGGCCGTTATAACCACTTCGATACCGCTGCCTATATCGTTTCACCGCACAGGCGGAAAAACTGCTTTTGGAAAACTGTGAGCAAATCGTTAGCGTTTCAGAAAACTTTCCCGCTGCTTCCTGCTCGGGAAGCCCCACCCCATGCGGGTTTGCGGGTTTTGCCAGGGGAGTGGACCGTGCGGATTTCGAGTCAGCCCCGTTATGACCACTTCGATACCGCTGCCCGTCACAACCCGCCCTATTAAAATACCCCATCCCCGCCCAAATGTCAATCCCCCTTCGTCCTATGGCACCCCAGACATCCCCGCAACACGCTGAAAGAGCCTGTATCCGCAGCCAGCCAACCAGCCGCGAATACAGGCCCTCGCAATCAAAACAGCTTCCCCGAATAAGCCCGCCGGTAGATCCGCACGATATCCTCCCGGCTGCACTCCCTGGGGTTGGTGGCGGTGCAGCGGTCCGCCAGGGCGTCCGCCGCCATGGCCTCCACGTCCGCCTCGAACTCCGCCTGGGGCACCCCCGCGTCCTTGATGGTGGACGGCATTCCCAGCTTGTCCATGGAATTGCGGATGGTGCGGATGAGCTGAAGCGCGCTCTGCCGCACGCTGGAGCTGTCCAGCCGCAGCAGGCGGGAGATCTGGGCGTACCGCTTCGCCGTGGGCGTCAGCCCGTCGATGCACCCGGCGTTGAAGCTCATCACATAGGGCAGCAGGATGCCGTTGGCCCTGCCGTGGGAGATGTGGAAGTGTGCCCCCAGCGCGTGGGCCATCCCGTGGTTCAGCCCCAGCCCCGAGTTGGAGAAGGCGATCCCCGCCAGGCAGGAGGCGTTGTGCATCTTCTGCCGGGCCTCCAGATTCTCCGGGTCCCGGTAGGCCTCCAGCAGGTTGCGGTAGGCCAGCTTGAGGGCCTTTTCCGCCGCCGCGTCGGAGAAATCCGTGTGGGCAGTGGACACGAACGCCTCCACCGCGTGGGTGAACACGTCGATGCCCGTGTCGGCGGTGACGGCGGGGGGCACGCTCACCGTGAGCACCGGATCCAGCACCGCCGCGTGAGGCAGCAGCCCGTCGTCCACCAGGGGGTACTTGACCTCCTTCTCCCGGTCGGTGATGACGGCGAAGCGGCTCACCTCCGACCCGGTGCCGCTGGTGGTGGGGATGGCGGCGAACAGCACGTCCCGCACATCCCGCTGCTTGGCGGAGAAGAACAGGATGGCCTTGGCCGCGTCGATGGCGGAGCCGCCCCCAAAGGCGATCACCGCGTCCGGCTGGAAGTCCAGCAGCAGCCCCACCCCGGCGGTGACGGTGGAGACGTCCGGATCGGCCTGCACGTCGGAGAAGATCCGCCGCTCCGCCCCCGCCCGGTCCGCCGCGTCCGTGACATAGGACACCTTGCCGCTGTCCACCAGGAACCTGTCGCTGACAATCAGCACCCGCTTGCGTCCCTCCAGCAGGCCGTCCAGCCCGCCGCCCATGAAAATCTTCGTGCCCAGCTGAAATTGATCCATATCCATACCCCTTCCGTCCGCGAAAATACCGTATAAAAACACAAAACGCGCCTGGACCCGCCCCGCGGCGGTCCAGGTCGCTTCGTCGCTCCCTGACCGTCCCCCCGCTCCATCGCCGGGGGACACCTCCACTTTACCCAATCCGCCGGGACTTGTCAAGCCCTTTGGCACAATTTTACGCAGACCCGTTGACATTTCTCTCCAAACCTGACATAATGAACAACAGCAAAGCTGGTGTGT
The DNA here is from genome assembly GCA_910585265.1 of uncultured Oscillospiraceae bacterium. Classification (GTDB taxonomy): domain Bacteria; phylum Bacillota; class Clostridia; order Oscillospirales; family Oscillospiraceae; genus Enterenecus. Next base: position 22,578 of record CAJUCA010000007.1, read on the forward strand.
GCGGAGCCGTCCAGCCGGTTCCGCAGTTTCGCGCCCGCGCCGGACGGCCCGGGCAAAGGAGTGTTCATCTAAATTGGATATCAGGTTTGTTCTTCCTTCGGAGGTTGGGCAGCTGGCCCGGAACGTGGTCACCTCGTTCCCGTCCAAGACGCCGGAGCTCCTCCTGAAGAATATGGAGGGCGAACTGTACCGGCCGGACGAGGGACGCTACCTCGGCTGCTTCGACGATGATGGGACCCTGCTGGGCTCCATCCTGATGATGGACTTCACCCTCAACGTCAGAGGGGTGATGACGCCGATGGGAGCGGCGGCCTACGTCTCCACCAATTTCCTACGGAAAAAGGAGCACGTGGCCCGCACGCTGTTAGAGGTGTTGATGCGGTACTACGCCAGGTCAGGCGCGCCAATCAGCTGCCTGCACCCCTTCAACCCCGCGTTTTACCACAAGATGGGCTACGGCTTCTGCAACGAGAACACGCTGTACGCCCCCAAGCCCTGTTACATCCGGTCCTTTGGGGACAAGTCCGGCCTGTGCTACGCCCAGGCCGACGACCGGGAGGCGGTGCTGGCCTACTACCGCCGCTGGGTGGAGCGTACCCACGGGGCCACCCTCCACCACTACATGGACCCCCACCGTATCTTTGATATGCCCTACGTGGTGCTCTGCCGCCGGGAGGGGCGGATTACCGGATACTTCACCTTCGAGTTCGTGGAGGTGGACCACTACACCGACTGCTACCACGATCTGCTGGTGCGGGAGATGGTGTACGACGATCTGGACACCCTGAAGCAGTTCATGACCTTCTTCGCCTCCCAGGAGGATCAGATCGAGCGGGTGCGTTTCCTCTCTCCCGACCCCGACCTCCATATGCTGTTCCTCAACCCGGACACCGGGGAGAACCGGGCCCACGACGGCTGCATCCAGGAGATCGGCCGGCGCACCATGGGCTATATGTGCCGGATTCTGGACGTGGCGGCCTATTTCCGGAGCCAGCCCCACTGCTCCGCCCCCGCCGCCCGGGACTTCGTGCTGGAGCTCCAGGTGGAGGACGGCTTCCTGAAGGACAACACCGGCAGCTATTTCCTCCGCGTGTCCGGGGACCGGGTGGAGCTGGCGGGCAGCACCGCCCCCCAGGTGACGCTGCGGACGGACATCGCCGCCCTGTCCTCCCTTGTGATGGGGGCCTATTCCCTGGACAAGGCCGTGGCCCGGGGCGTCATGGACATATCCGATCCGTCCTTTCTCCCCGATGTGCAGAACGCCATCGGCTGGCACAGGAAGCCTGTGAACTACACCTATTTTTGACGGGAAGCAGGGGTCTTTATGAACGCGATCAAGGTAACCATCCAGCGGGCCGCGCCGGAGCGTCTCCCCGAGATACGGGAGGTCTTTCTGGACAGCGTCCTCTACGACCGCTACTTCGCCCAGGAGGGGCGGCTGGACGGCATCCTGTCCGCCGCCGTGGACAAGGGGGATCTGTGGCTTGCGCTGGACTCCCACAACGAGGTGGTGGGGGCCATGCAGGTGGAGCTGAACGGCTTCTTCGGCGCGTTCCCCTACCTGGCCCTGCTGGGCGTGAAGAAGCGGTTCCGGGGCATGGGGGTGGGCCGCACCCTGCTGAAGGTCTACGAGGGGGTGGCCCGGGAGCTGGGCTTCCGGAAGGCCTCCCTGCTGGTGAGCCACTTCAACCCCAGGGCCAAGGCCCTCTACCAGTCCATGGGCTACCGGAAGGTGGGCTATGTGCCCGACGCCATCCTCCCCGGCAACCACGAGAACATCATGGTCAAAACCCTGTGACGCGAAAGGCAGGAACCGCTTGGCGGTTCCTGCCTTGTTTGTTAAGGGGTGAGAAACGCGGCGATGGCGGCGTTGTAGGCCGGCAGGCCCCGCTCCGCCCACAAAAGCTCCAGCCCCAGCTCCTTCCGGGCCAGCTCCCCCAGATCGAAGCCGAAGGCGGAGAAGGAGTACCGCATCCGCGACCGCTTCCGGCAGGGCCGCCCCTCCCGGCGGGCGCACGTCTCGCACTGCTCGCACCGCCCCGCCGCCACCGTCCAGCTCCCCGGGACCGCCTTCTCCAGCTCCAGCAGGGTGGACAGCAGCTGCTTCTTCACCACGCCGTAGCTGGCCTGGCGCAGCTCCTCGGTGCGCTCCGGGGTGACGGCCCCGGCGATTGTCTCGGGGGCGTAGTCCACCCGCACCCCCACCAGACAGACGGTGCGGAAGGGGGCGAAGGCCGTCCGGGCGTCGGGCACCCCCGGCGGGCAGGACCACACCTTCCCGTAGTCCGGGCAGGCTTGGCAGGCGTCCCGGAACCGCTCCGGCCTGCAATAGGCGTCCAGCCACCGCGCCACCGGCAGGGCCGCCGTCTTCACCTGGGTGGTATACATATCCGCCCCTCCTCCGCCGGGTCCCCCGGCGTTTTGGGACAAGTATAGCACAGGATCCGTCCCGCTGTAAAGCCCCGCGCCCGTCTGTCCCGGGGGACGAAAAAATTTCACAAAACTTCGCCGTCTTTGTTGACAATGGTTAAATGGTCTGGTAGAATAAAAAGCGAATTTCATGATATCCACAATTGAATACTGCGGCACCGCCCGCGGCTGCGCGACGACAGCGCAGCGGCTGGTATGGGTTTAACTTGAAGTGATGTAACTTCTGTTGATAGAAATATTGACAGGAGTTATTGTGTTTTTACCGGGTTTTCAGGGCCGCGGTCATTCCGCTGTGCGCAGGGCTGAGGAGGGGACTGCATGATCGAGCTGGACGAGAAAAAGCGAATTATTCAGGAATTTGTCCCGGGCAAGCAGGTCACGCTGGCCCACGTGATCGCCAACCCCACAAAGGATCTCTACGCCAAGCTGGGCCTGCTGGACGCGGAGGGGGCCATCGGCATCCTCACCATCACCCCCAGCGAGGGGGCCATGATCGCCGCCGACGTGGCCTCCAAGGCCGCCGACGTGAAGATCGGCTTCGTGGACCGCTTCAACGGCTCCCTGGTCTTCACCGGGGATGTGGCCGCCGTGGAGGCCTCCCTCCGGGACGTGATGAAGGTGCTGTGCGACATGATGGGCTTCTCCCCCGCCCCCATGACCAAGACCTGACGGCATGGGGGACAAGACGCGCATCATCCTGATGGGCCGGTCGGCGGCGGGCAAGACCACCCTGTGCCAGTGCATCAGCCACGAGCAGATCCGCTACCACAAGACCCAGACCGTGTCCATCGTCAACCAGAGCATGATCGACACGCCGGGGGAATACCTGGAACGCCGGGGCTTTCGGGGCGCGCTGATGGTGACCGCCGCCGACGCCGACATCGTGGTGCTGGTGCAGGAGGCCACCGAGGACGGCACCATGTTCCCCCCGGCCTACGGCACCATGTTCGCCAAGCCCATTGTGGGCGTGGTCACAAAAGAGGATCTGGCCACCCCGGAGCAGGTGGAGAACGCCAAGAAATACCTGCGCATGGCGGGGGCGGAGGACATCTTCGTGGCCAGCGGCGTCACCGGCAGGGGCGTGCCCGAGCTGGTGGAATTTCTGAATTTGTAGGCAGCGTCCCGGCCCTCCGGCCCCGGACGCGGTGGGAGGGTTCATGGACAACGAAAAAATACGGATCATCGTCGCCGACGACGAACCCGTCACCAAGATGGACCTGCGGGAGCTGCTCACCTCGGCGGGCTACCAGGTGGTGGCGGAGGCCTCCGACGGGCTGGACGCCGTGGAGCTGTGCCGCCAGCACCGCCCGGATCTGATCCTGCTGGACGTGAAAATGCCCTTCCTGGACGGGCTTTCCGCCGCCCGGATCATCCACGAGGAGCAGCTGGCCGGGGCCATCGTCATGCTGACGGCCTACAGCGAGCGGGACTTCATCAACCGGGCCAAGAGCTGCGGCGTCAGCGGCTATCTGGTAAAGCCCATCGACGAGAAGTCCCTGGTGCCCAGCATCGAGCTGGCCACCGCCCGCAGCCAGGAGCTGCGCCAGCTCCGCAAGGATATGGAAAAGACGGCGGCCCGGCTGGAAAACCGCATTGTCATCGAAAAGGCCAAGGGCCTGATCATGTCGGAGCAGGGCAAGACCGAGCAGGAGGCCTATGACTACATCCGGGCCTTGAGCCAGGCCAAGCACCTGTCCATGTACCGGATTGCCGAGTTCATTTTGATGCAGAAGGAGGGGTAGGCAAGGTGGGCGTCATCCGGGATCTTTGCCACAAATACACCGTCCTGACGGAGGACGAGATCTCCACCATCGAAGCCCTGGCCCCGTTTTTACAGACCATCGCCGACCTGACCGACGCGGATATTTTCATCGACTGCCCCTGCCGGAACGCCGACTCCATTGTGGTGGCGGAGGCCAAGCCCTCCGGCTTCCCCTCCTCCTACCAGAGCTCGGTGGTGGGCCTGCTGGCCAAGGCGGAGAACGAGCCCGCCGTGGCCCGCACCTCCCGCCTGGGGGTGAGCACCAAGCAGATGAAGGCCGTCACCCAGGAGAACCGCCGCACCATCCAGTCGGTGGAGCCTATCCGCAACGGCGATCACATCATCGGCGTGCTCATACAGGAGCGGCACATCGACGAGAAGGTGTTCACCAGCCAGCGGCTCCAGTCCGCCCAGCAGAGCTATGAGGCCATCTCCGGGGGCTTCGCCCGGCTCATGCCGGAAAACAACTGGCTGACGGAGTGCATCGACGAGGCCCTGCTCATCGTCAACGACGCGGGCATCATCGCCTTCCGCAACTCCCTGGCCAAGGAGCTGTACCAGAAGCTGGGGTACATCGACGACGTGCTGGGCCAGCCCTACGACAACGTGTTCCTGGTCAATACAGACCCCGCCTGCGAGGGCTCCCACATGGAGGTCGAGGTAGGCCGCTATGTGCTGGATGTGAAGTACATCCCCCTGGGTGCCCCCAACATGGCCTTCGTGCTGGTGATCCGGGATCTCACCTGGCGGCGGGAGCAGGAAAAGGCCCTGGTGCTCAAGTCGGTGGCGGTAAAGGAAATGCACCACCGGGTGAAGAACAACCTCCAGACCATCGCCAGCCTCCTGCGGCTCCAGACCCGCCGGTCCGACAGCCCGGAGACCCGCCAGGTGCTGGAGGAGAGCATGAACCGGATCATCGCCATCGCCAGCACCCACGAGCTGCTGGCCCAGAGCGGCATGGACGAGGTCCAGCTCAGCGACGTGGTGCGCAACATCAAAAGCAACGTGCTGCGCTCCTGCGCCGGCCCACACTTCAAGGTGGCCGTCTCCCTGGAGGGGGGCGACTTCACCGTGGACTCCGAGGTGGGCACGTCCGTGGCCCTGGTGGTGAACGAGCTGCTGCAAAACGCCATGAAGTACGCCTTCCCTCCGGACAGCGAGGGGCTGGTGCGCATCATCATGGCCCGGGGGGACCTCTACTCCCGCATCCAGGTCATCGACAACGGCCGGGGCTTCAACGTACAGGACGCCTCCAAGCCCAAGCTGGGCCTGTCCATCGTCCAGACCCTGGTGGAGGATAAGCTGTTCGGCAATCTGGACATCGAGTCCGGCCCCCAGGGCACCCAGGTGACCTTTGATTTCAGAACCCAACTGACCAACCCCGACGACGTGGCGTAACGCCGCCGGACCTCGCTTGGAGCGGCGCAGCCCAGGCACGGGGGGCGGCCCCCTTGCCTTGGGCTGCTTTTTTCAAGCACGCGGACTACATTACCAAAAAAAGCGGGTGGTTATTTTGCATGAAGTCATCCTCAGCGCGGGCATCGACATCGGAACGTCCACCACACAGCTGATCTTCAGCCGCCTGACCCTGGAAAACCGGGCCGTCAGCTATATGGCCCCCCAGATCGATATTGTGGACAAAGAGGTCGTCTACCGCAGCCCCATCTACTTCACCCCCCTGAAATCCCCCACGGAGATCGACGCGGAGGCGGTGAAGGATATCGTGCGCCGGGAGTACGCCGCCGGCGGCATGAGCCCCAAGGATATCCAGACCGGCGCGGTGATCATCACCGGCGAGACCGCCCGGAAGCAGAACGCCAACGAGGTGCTGGCCGCCCTGTCCGACATGGCGGGGGACTTCGTGGTAGCCACCGCCGGCCCCGACCTGGAGTCCGTCCTCTCCGCCCGGGGGGCCGGGGCGGACGCCCTGTCCAAGCAACGCCGCGTTGCGGTGGCCAACCTGGACGTGGGCGGCGGCACCAGCAACATCGCCCTGTATGAAACCGGCTCCCTCCGGAGCACCTGCTGCCTGGACATCGGCGGGCGGCTCATCAAGGTGTCCGATGGGAGGATTACTTACGTTTATCCCAAGATCCAGGCCCTGGCCAACCGCCACGGCATCCAGATCTCCGCCGGAAACCGGGCCGACCCGGAGGTGCTCTACCAGGTCTGCCGCCTGATGGCCAACCAGCTGGCCCAGGCCCTCCACCTGATCCCGGCGGACGGGGAGCACAAGGGCCTGTATACCAACGCCGGGAAGCTGCTGTCCGCCCAGCCTCCGGTGAAGGCGGTCACCTTCTCCGGCGGCGTGGCCGACTGCGTGTACCAGGAGGTACGGGGCGACGTGTTCCAGTACGGGGACATCGGCGTCCTGCTTGGCCGGGCCATCCGGGAGGATCCGGACCTGTCCAGGGTGGAGCGGTGCCCCGCCCTGGAGACCATCCGGGCCACGGTGGTGGGGGCGGGCACCCACGCCACCGACGTGAGCGGCAGCACCATCCGCTATGATTCCAAGCTGCTGCCGGTGAAAAACGTGCCCATTCTGAAAGTCTCCGCAGAGGACGAGGCGTCGCTGGAGACGCTGAAGGCCTCTATCGCATATCAACTGCCGCTGCATATGCCGGAGGGCAAGATCGAGCAGATCGCCATCGCCTTCGCCGGGGAAAAACGCACCAGCTTTGCGGAAGTCCAGGCGTTGGCGGCGGCAATCATCGAATCCGCAAAGGAGGTGATAGACAGCAGGTTCCCGCTCATCGTGGTGGTGGAAAACGATGTGGGCAAGGTGCTGGGCAACGCGCTGAATGTGATGCTCAGGCACGAAAAGCCCGTGATCTGCATCGACGGCGTCCACACCGCCAACGGCGACTATATCGACATCGGGGAGCCGGTGGCCGGTGGGCAGGTTCTGCCTGTGGTGATCAAAACACTGGTATTTAATTCTTGACGAACAATTATGAGGGGTGAAAAAAAGTGATTCTCAAAACCAGGCTGTTCGGCCATGTCTACGAGTTCAAATCCATCCGTGAGGTCATGGCCAAGGCAAACGAGGAAAAATCCGGCGACAAGCTGGCAGGCATCGCCGCCGAGACCGCGGAGGAGCGGGTCGCTGCTAAGGTGGTTCTGTCCAACCTTACGCTCAATGATCTGCGCAACTGCCCCGCCGTTCCCTACGAGGAGGACGAGGTAACCCGCATTATCCAGGACGACCTGAACGAGACCATTTTCAACAGCTTTAAGAATATGACCGTGGCCGAGTTCCGCGAGTGGCTGCTCAGCGAAAAGACCACCGGCGAGATGATCAAGCGCGCCTCCCGGGGCCTGACCTCCGAGTGCATCGCCGGCGTGTGCAAGCTGATGAGCAATCTGGATCTGGTGTACGCCGCCAAGAAGATCCGCGTCAGCGCGCACTGCAACACCACCATCGGCCTGCCCGGCACCTTCTCCGCCCGTCTCCAGCCCAACCATACCACCGACGACCCCAAGGGCGTTGTCGCCTCCGTGATGGAGGGCCTGTCCCTGGGCTGCGGCGATGCCGTCATCGGCATCAACCCCGTGGACGACTCCGTGGAGAGCGTGGCCCGCCTGCTGAAGATGCTGGACGAGTTCAAGAACAAGTGGGAGGTTCCCACCCAGATCTGCGTGCTGGCCCACGTGACCACCCAGACCGAGGCCGCCAACAAGTTCGGCGCGCCGCTGGACCTGATGTTCCAGTCCATCGCCGGCTCCCAGAAGGGCAACGAGGCCTTCGGCCTGACCACCCAGATGCTGGAGGAGGGCCGCCAGACCATGCTGACCCGGGGCACCTGCACCGGACCCAACGTGATGTACTTCGAGACCGGGCAAGGCTCCGAGCTGTCCTCCGAGGCCCACAACGGCTGGGACCAAGTGACCATGGAGGCCCGCTGCTACGGCTTCGGCCGCCACTTCAACCCCTTCCTGGTGAATACCGTGGTGGGCTTCATCGGCCCCGAGTACCTGTATGATTCCAAGCAGGTCACCCGCGCCGGCCTGGAGGACCACTTCATGGGCAAGCTCAGCGGCATCCCCATGGGCTGCGACGCCTGCTACACCAACCACATGAAGGCCGACCAGAACGACATCGAGAACCTGGCCACCCTGCTGGTGGCCGCGGGTTGTAACTACGTCATGGGCGTGCCCCAGGGCGACGACTGTATGCTGATGTATCAGTGCACCGGCTTCCATGAGGCTGCCGCGCTGCGCGAGATCTTCGGCCTGCGTCCCATCAAGGAGTTCGACCAGTGGCTGGAGAAGATGGGCTTCTCCGAGAACGGCAAGCTGACCGGCCGCGCCGGCGACGCTTCCGTGTTCATGACGAAGTAAAGGAGGCTGGAATCAATGAACGAGAAAGATCTGAGAGCCATTATTGAGCAGGTACTCTCCGAGCTGGGCACCTCCGCGGCCAACACCCCGGCGGCGGCCCAGGCCGTGGCGCAGGCCGTCCAGTCCTCCAACGTGGAGAGCGGCGAGCTGCCCGACGTGACCGCCATCGACATCCGCACCCAGTACCTGGTGAAGAACCCCGAGCACGGCGAGGAGTACGCCGAGCTGAAGTATAACGCCCCCTGCCGCCTGGGCATCGGCCGGGCCGGGGCCCGTTACCTGACCCTGCCCCAGCTGGAGTTCCGCGCCGCCCACTCCGCCGCCCAGGACGCCGTGTTTAACGACGTGGACACCGAGTTCGTGGAGAAGATGGGCCTGTGGACCGTCCAGACCCAGTGCGAGAACAAGGACGTGTACCTCACCCGCCCCGACCTGGGCCGCAAGCTCAGCCCCGAGGCCGTGGAGACCATCAAGGCCAAGGCCAAGAAGAACCCCACCGTCCAGATTTACGTGTCCGACGGCCTGTCCTCCGCGTCCGTGGCCGCCAACATCGGCGACCTGCTCCCCGCCATCCTTCAGGGCCTGGAGAGCTACCGCATCGACGTGGGCACCCCCTTCTTCGTGAAGTACGGCCGCGTGGGCGTGATGGACGAGATCTCCGAGCTGACCGGGGCCGACGTGACGTGCACCCTCATCGGTGAGCGTCCGGGCCTGATCACCGCCGAGTCCATGTCCGCCTACATCGTCTACAAGGCCACCGTGGGTATGCCCGAGGCCCGCCGCACCGTGGTGTCCAACATCCACCGCTCCGGCACCATCCCCGCCGAGGCCGGCGCGCACATCGCCGAGATCATCAAGATCATGCTGGAGAAGAAGGCCAGCGGCACGGATCTGAAACTGTAACAGAGGGAGGAAAACAACCATGAAAAGAGATCCCATTCCCGCCAAGGTATTGGCAACCCGCCTGATCCCCAATGTTTCCCCCGACATGGCCAAGGAGCTGGGGCTCACCCCCGATCAGAAGTCCCTGGCCCTCATCACCGCCGACTGCGACGACGTGACCTACACCGCCCTGGACGAGGCCACCAAGAAGGCCGACTGCAAGGTGGTCTACGCCAAGAGCTTCTACGCCGGCGCGGCCAACGCCAACACCGCCCTGGCGGGCGAGATCATCGGCATCCTGGCCGCTCCCAACCCCGCCGAGGCCAAGGCCGGACTGGACGCCGCTGTGGACATGATTGAGAACGTGTGCCACTTCGTGTCCGCCAACGACACCGACGACGTGTGCTACTACGCCCACTGCATCTCCCGCACCGGCTCCTACCTGTCCGCCGGCTGCGGCATCGCCGAGGGCGAGGCCATCGCCTACCTCATCGCCCCCCCGCTGGAGGCCATGTACGGCGTGGATGCCGCGCTGAAGGCCGCCGACGTGCGTATGTGCGTGCTGTACGCGCCCCCCTCCGAGACCAACTTCGGCGGTGCCCTGCTCACCGGCAGCCAGTCCGCCTGCAAGTCCGCCTGCGACGCGTTTGCCGCCGCCGTGGAGTCTGTTGCCGACCGTCCCGTGGAATAAGTCCCGGTCCGCGTTTGAACGGAGGTACTTATGAAAGCATTGGGAATGATCGAAACCAGGGGCCTGGTGGCCGCCATCGAGGCGGCCGACGCCATGGTGAAGGCCGCCAATGTATCCCTCCAATGTAAGGAGCACGTGGGCGGCGGGCTGGTCACCGTCATGGTGCGGGGCGACGTAGGGGCGGTCAAGGCCGCCACCGACGCGGGTGCCGCCGCCGCCGAACGGGTCGGCGAGCTGATTTCCGTCCACGTCATTCCCAGGCCCCACGGCGAGGTAGAGGAGATCCTGGGCGAGCTGCCCCCGCCGGACGCCGCGCCCCAGCCGGAGCCCCACGGCGAGGAGCCCCAGCCAGAGCCGGAACCCGAACCCGAACCGGAGCAGCCTCCCCAGCCCATCGCCCCGCCGGAGCCGCCTGCCGCGGTGGTGCCGCCTGAGCCGGAGCCCCAGCCGGAATCCCAGTCCGGGCCCCAGCAGGCCGCCCCTGACGGCGGCATCCCCACCGACGAGGAGCTGGAGGCCATGCCCGTGGTGCAGCTGCGGGTGCTGGCCCGCTCTCTCAACGTGGAGGGCATGAGCCGCCGGGAGATCCGGGACGCCAAGAAGGAGCCTCTGCTGGCCGAGATCCGGGCGTGTCTCGCCCGCCGGGGCCAGCGGTGACCGGGCTGACAATAGGAGTGATGTGACAAATGCAGTTAATTGATAAGGACTTACTGTCCATGCAGGAGGTCCGCGAGCTGGTGGAGGCCGCCAAGGCCGCCCAGCGGGAGCTGGCCCAGATGAGCCAGACCCAGGTGGACCGCATCGTCCGGGCCATTGCCGACGCCGGCGTGCGCAACGCCCGCCGCCTGGCCCAGATGGCCAACGAGGACACCGGGTTCGGCATCGTAGATGACAAGGTCATCAAAAACGTCTTTGCCAGCCGCGGCGTGTACGAGCATATCAAGGACATGAAAACCATCGGCGAGATCAGCTGCGATCCCGCCCGGGGCGTCCACACCATCGCCGTGCCCGTGGGGGTGATCGCGGGCCTGATCCCGTCCACCAACCCCACGTCCACCGCGCTGTATAAGGCGGAGATCGCCATTAAGGCGGGCAACGCCATCGTGTTCTCCCCCCACCCCACCGCCCTGCGCTGCATCCTGGAGACCGTGAAGGTCATCCGGCAGGCGGTATCCGAGGCGGGCGGGAACGAGGATCTGGTCTCCTGCATCACCATCCCCACCATGGAGGCCACCGACAACCTGATGCGCCACCGGGACGTGGCCATGATCCTGGCCACCGGCGGCTCCGCCATGGTCCGCGCGGCCTATTCCTCCGGCACCCCCGCCATCGGCGTGGGCCCGGGCAACGGCCCCGCCTACCTGGAAAAGAGCTGCGACCTGCCCCTGGCCGTCAAGCGCATCCTGGACTCCAAGACCTTCGACAACGGCACCATCTGCGCCTCCGAGCAGTCCATCATCTGCGACGAGGACATGGTGGTGGCGGTGCAGGCCGAGATGGAAAAGCAGGGCGCGTACTTCCTGGACGAGGCGGAGCGGGAGCAGCTGGGCCGGTTCATTCTCCGGGCCAACGGCACCATGAACCCCGAGATCGTGGGCCGCAGCGTGGCCACCATCGCCAAGCTGGCCGGCCTGACCAAGGTGCCCGCCGCCGCCCGTGTCCTGGTGGCCCGGGAGACCGGCGTGGGCCGGGGCCATCCCTACTCCAACGAGAAGCTGGGTCCCATCCTGGCCTTCTACGTGGGCAAGGACTACAAGGACGTGTGTGACAAGGTGTGCGAGATCCTCCACTACGAGGGGGCGGGCCATACCTTCTCCATGCACACCCAGAGCAAGGAGATCGAGGACTACTTCGCCCGCCGGGTGCCCGCCTCCCGGATTCTGGTGAACACCCCCAGCGCGCTGGGCGGCATCGGCGGCACCACCGGCCTGATGCCCTCCCTGACCCTGGGCTGCGGCGCGGTGGGCGGCTCGGCCACGTCTGAGAACGTGGGCCCCATGCACCTGCTGAACCTGCGCTACGTGGCCCACGGCCTGAAGGAGCTGGAGGAGATCCGCGCCGGCGTGCCCTCCTGCGAGGACGGCGTGTGCCGGGTCAACCCCGATCTCAGCAGCATCGACATCGACGGCATCGTCAACAGTATCCTGGCCAAGCTCCGGGCACTGTAACGGGCCGCGCGACCCCTACTGAAATAAGGAGTGAATCATACAATGGCAACTATGCAGGCACTGGGCATGATCGAGACTAAGGGTCTGGTCAGCTCCATCGAAGCGGCCGACGCTATGGTCAAGGCCGCCAACGTCACCCTCATCGGCAAGGTCCATGTGGGCGGCGGTCTGGTCACCGTCATGGTCCGCGGCGACGTGGGCGCGGTCAAGGCCGCCACCGACGCCGGGGCCGCCGCCGCCGAGCGGGTGGGCGAGCTCATCTCCGTCCACGTGATCCCCAGGCCCCACGAGGAAGTGGAGTTCATCCTCCCCTCCCTGGACAAGGGCTAACCCAAACTATCAAGGAGTGAAATAATATGGCAGCAATGCAGGCACTGGGCATGATCGAGACTAAGGGTCTGGTCAGCTCCATCGAAGCGGCCGACGCTATGGTCAAGGCCGCCAACGTCACCCTCATCGGCAAGGTCCATGTGGGCGGCGGTCTGGTCACCGTCATGGTCCGCGGCGACGTGGGCGCGGTCAAGGCCGCCACCGACGCCGGGGCCGCCGCCGCCGAGCGGGTGGGCGAGCTCATCTCCGTCCACGTGATCCCCAGGCCCCACGAGGAAGTGGAGTTCATCCTTCCCTCTCTGGAGAAGTGAAGTAGGCCCATAAACTTCCGCCGAGAAAGGGGGGACACCCATTGAGAGCAATCACCGAGGATATCCTGCGGCTGGAGCTGCGCAATTCCCAGCCGGAGGTGTACTACATCCCCACGGGGAAGATCCTCACGCCCGCGGCCCGGGAATACCTCCAGCAGCGCAAGATCAAGATCGCCAAAGAGGGGGAGTGTCCCCAGCGGGCCCCGGAGGGGGACGCGGCCCCCTCCGCGCCCCAGCCCGCGCCCCAGCCGGTGACGGCCGCCCCCAAGCCCAAGTATGTGGACTACCAGAGCGGCTCCTACTACATGGAGAAGCCGGAGCACATGACCCAGCTCTTTGACAACCAGCTGGTGGCGAAAAACCACCCCCGGATCCTGTTCCGGGGCAAGCTGGACAGCCTCCAGGCCCTGGTGGTGCTGGATCAGGCACTGATCGCCGGGGCGGGCGGCAGCCAGCAGCTGCTGGCCGACCTGGACGACGTGCTGAAGGCTCTGCGCAATCTCATGCGCTGCGACGTGCTGGACGAGGAGCTGCACAGCGGCACCATCATCGGCCTGACCCACGGGGAGCTGCGGGAGCACTCCCACAACCCCATGAAGTTCTACAACATCCGGCAGATGATCCTGCCCAGCTACACCATGGGCCGGGACTACGCCCTGCTCAACCAGCTGCGGGCCGCCATCCGGGAGACCGAGGTGGCCGCGGCCAACGCCTTCTATGACGGCTTCCGGTTCAGCCGGAGCGACATCATTGAGGAGCTCAACCGCCTGTCCAGCGCGCTGCACATCATGATGTGCAAGTACCTGGCGGGCGACTACAAGGGGGCGGCGAAATGACGGCAGAACAGATCTCCGCGGCGGTGATGAATTCCGTCCACCGGGCGGGGCTGGTTGAGGTCGAGGTCTCCGCCCGCCACGTCCACCTGTCCCAGGCCGACGCCGAGGTGCTTTTTGGCCCCGGCGTCGGGCTGGAGCCGGCCCGTCCCCTGTCCCAGCCGGGGCAGTTCCTGTCCCAGCAGCGGGTGACCCTCGTGGGCCCCAAGGGCCGCAAGGAGCGCACCGCCGTCCTGGGCCCGGTGCGCCCGGCGTCCCAGGTGGAGCTGTCCAAGAGCGACTGCGTGGAGCTGGGCGTGGACGCGCCCCTGCGGGAGTCCGGCGACGTGGCCGGCTCCGGCTCCATCGTCATCGAGGGCCCCTGCGGCACCCTGGAGCTGAAGGAGGGCGTGATCATCGCCCGCAACCACATCCATGTCACCGCCCCCGATTCCATCATGTTCGACCTGCGGGATAAGCAGCGGGTGGACGTGGCCCTGCTGACGGAGCGGCCCGTGGTGCTGCGGGACGTGCTGATCCGGGTGAGCACCCGGTTCAGCTGCAAGATGCACATTGATTTCGACGAGGCCAACGCCGCCCTGGTCAAGGGCTTCACCCTGGGCCGCATTCTCCGGTGAGGGCCAAAAGGAGCGTATCGCTATGATGGATCTGGATCGGGTCAACACCTATATGGAGCGGATCAAGGCCTCCGAGCGCACCGCCTTCCGCCCCGTGGGCTCCAGGCTCAAGGTGGGCGTGGACCTGGGCACCGCCTATATCGCCCTGGTGGTGCTGGATGAGGAGGATAACCCCATCGCCTGCGAAAAGCAGGCGGCGGGGGTGCTGAAGGACGGCGTGGTGGTGGACTACACCGGCGCGCTGAACATCGTGCGGGAGCTGAAGAAGAAGCTGGAGGAGCGTTTGGACGCGGAGCTGCTCAACTGCGCCATCGCCATGCCTGCCGGAACGGAATCCAGCGCGCGCACCCACCAGTACGTGGCGGAGGGCGCGGGGTTCGAGGTCACCGCCGTGCTGGATGAGCCCAGCGCAGCCAACGCCATCTACCAGATTCAGAACGGCGTCATCGTGGACATCGGCGGCGGCACCACCGGACTTGCCATCCTCCGGGACGGCAAGGTGGTGCGCACCGAGGACGAGCCCACGGGCGGCACCCACCTGTCCCTGGTGCTGGCGGGGAACTATCACGTCAGCTTCCAGGAGGCGGAGGCCATCAAGCAGGACTACGCCCGGCACCGGGAGATCCTGCCCGTGGTCCGCCCGGTGGTGGAGAAAATGGCCGCCATCGTCCGCCGCTATCTGGCGGGCACCGATGTGGACGCCATCTACCTGTGCGGCGGCACCTGCTGCCTCACCGGGATCGAGGGCATCTTCGAGAAGGAAACCCAAATCAAAACCGTAAAGCCGGCGGACCCCTTCCTGGTGACGCCGGCAGGGATTGCAATGAACTGCAAAATCTAACCATTGAAAGGGGGGTCAGCCATGGATCATAAGGAATTGGTCGAGCTGATCCTGGCCCGCGTCATGGAGAAGCTGTCCCAGGGCGGCGACTGCTCCCAGGAGTGCCCCTGCGGCGGCCCCGCCCCCGATGACGGGCGGCCCGGCCTGCTGATCCTGACCCAGGAGCACGGGCAGACCTGCCACTCCGTTCTGGAGGACCCGCGCCTGACCGCGCGCTACCGCACGGAATGCGCCCTCCTCCAGAACTACCAGGTGGACCTGGACAGGTTCGAGGCCGTGGTGATCTACGAATTTACCAACGAGACGCTGTGCAAGCTGGCCGGGGGCATCTGCGACACGCCGTTCCTCAAGCTGGCCCAGCAGGCCCTGCTGGGCGGCAAGCGGGTGTTCGTCCCCACCGAGGAGCTGGAGGCCATGCGCGCCACCTCCTGCAAGCTGCCCGCGCCCTACTGCGCCATGCTTCAGGAGAAGCTGGCCCTGCTCACCGCCTGCGGCCTGACCATCTGCTCCCAGCAGAACCTGGCCGGGGCCATCCTGGACGGGGCCTGCCCCGCCTGCGACGCGCCCGTTCCCGCCCCCGCGCCGGAGCCCTGCTGTCCGGCCAAGGAGCTGCACCTGGAGAAGCGGGTGATCACAGAGCGGGACGTCACCGCCGCCGACGCGGATAAAGTCACCTGCATCCACATCGGCGAAAAGGCCATTCTGACCGCGCTGGCCGCGGAATACGCGAAATCCAAGGGCATCCGCCTGATCCGCGGCGCGGCGCGCTGACTGGTTCTCGGCCCATCGCCCGGACGAAATGAGGGAAATTCATGCAAGTGGCAAAAGTGATCGGAAACATCTGGGCGACCCGGAAAGAGGAAAAGCTGGCCGGCCTGAAGCTGCTGCTTGTCCAGCCCATCAACCCCCTGACGGGGGAGCTGTACCGCATCCCCCTGGTGGCCGCCGACATCATCGGCGCGGGCGTGGGGGAGACGGTGCTGGTGGTCGGCGGCAGCTCCGCCCGGAGCGCGGCCGGGGACATGAAAACCCCGGTGGACGCCACCGTGGTGGGCATTGTGGACGACCAGGACGTGGACGCCAGCGTTTTGCAGCAGGCCTGAGCCCCCGGACCGGGGGCCGGGCCCTGCCGCGGCCCACAAGGAAATAAGGTGAGAGTATGAATTTGACCCAAGCGGTGCGGGAGGCCGGCGTTGTGGGCGCGGGCGGCGCGGGATTCCCCACCCATGTAAAGCTCAACGCCTCGGCGGAGTGCTTCATTGTCAACGCCGCCGAGTGCGAGCCGCTGATCGAGACCGACAAATACCTGTGCCGCACCTTCCCGGAGGAGGTGGTGGCCGCGGCCGCGGCCATCGCCGCCCACCTGGGAGCCAAGCGGGCGGTCATCGCCCTGAAGGGCAAGTACCGGGAGGAGATCGCCGCCCTGGAGGGGGCGATCCAGAAGCTGGGGGCCAAGGTGGAGATCTTCCAGATGGCCACCTTCTACCCCGCCGGGGACGAGCAGACCATGGTTCAGCAGGTCACCGGGCGCAGCGTGCCCGAGCGGGGCCTGCCCCTGGACGTGGGCTGTGTGGTGGACAACGTGGGCACCCTGCTCAACGTCCTCCAGGCCCTGAACGGCGACCCCGTCACCGACAAATACCTGTCCGTGGTGGGCGAGGTGAAGGAGCCCGTCATGCTCCACGTGCCCATCGGCACCCCGCTGTCGGAGTGCGTCGCGGCGGCGGATCCTGTCCTGACGGACTACGCCGTTATCGTGGGCGGGCCCATGATGGGCAAGCCCCTCACCGCCCAGGCGGACATCGACGCCGCCGTGGTGACCAAGACCACCGGGAACATCATCGTCCTGCCCCGGGACCACTACCTGTTCCGCCGCGCCCAGCTCAGCCTGGACGCCATCCGGCACCAGACCAAGAGCGCGTGCATCCAGTGCCGTATGTGCACCGACCTGTGCCCCCGCTACCTCATCGGGCACCAGATCCGGCCCAACCTGGTGATGCGGAACCTGTGGCGGGAAAAGACCATCACCGACGACGGCGATTACCTGGCCGCCTTCGGGGACGCCGCCAACTGCTGCGACTGCGGCGTGTGCGAGATGTTCGCCTGCCCCATGGGGCTGTCCCCCCGGCGGGTGAACCAGTACATCAAGGGCCAGCTGCGCCAGAAGGGCATCCAGGTGCCCCGGAACATGGAGCCCCAGGCCCGTCCCTTCGTGGACGACCGCAAGACGCCCACCGGGCGGCTCATCGCCCGCCTGGGCCTGGCCCAGTACGACGGCAAGCACGCCCACGCCTGCAAGACCCTGGAGCCGGAGCGGGTGACCATCCCCTTCCAGCAGCACATCGGCAAGCCCGCCGTCCCGGTGAAGTCCGCCGGGGACACGGTGCGCCGGGGCGAGCTGCTGGCCCAGGCGGCGGAGGGCCTGTCCGTCAACATCCACGCCAGCATCGACGGCGTGGTGGAGCAGGTCACTGGAACGGGCGCGACCATCAGAAGAAAGGAGTGAGCGTATGAGAACGGCAATCGGAATGGTGGAGCTGAACAGCATCGCCAAAGGCATTGAGACCTGCGACTATATGGTAAAGGCCGCTCAGGTGGAGCTCATCCGCTCCTCCACGGTATGCCCCGGCAAATACCTGATCCTCATCGCCGGGGACACCGGCGACGTGCGGGCCGCCATGAAGGAGGGCGAGAGCCGGGGCGGCGAGTGCGTGGTAGACACGCTGCTGCTGCCCAACGTCCACCCCCAGCTCATCCCCGCCATCAGCATGGCGACCCAGACGCCCCCCCTGGGCGCGGTGGGCGTGCTGGAGTTCTACTCCGTGGCCTCCGCCATCACCGCCGCCGATATCGCCGCCAAGGCCGCCAACATCACCCTGATCGAGGTGCGCATCGGCTACGCCATCGGCGGCAAGGGCTACGTCACCCTCACCGGGGACGTGGGCGCGGTGAGGGCGGCGGTGGCCGCCGCCACCCGGGACGCCCAGCTCCTGGTGGGCACCACCGTTATCCCGCGGCCCGCTAAGCAGGTGTTCGATTCCCTGCTGTAAGGCTCTTAAACCCGTCTTTAACGGGGGCTTTCGCTCCTGTCAAAAGAGAAAACTTAGAGGAGGAACATACATGAGCGTTTTCACTGAAAGCATCAGCGCATGGGTGTCCGGCATCTCTATCAACTCCGTCATTATGATGATCATGATGATCTTCATGCTGGTGGGCGCGATTGATAAGATCATGGGCAACAAGTTCGGCTACGGCGAGGAGTTCGAGAACGGCTTCAACGCCATCGGCCCTCTGGCCCTGTCCATGGCCGGCGTCGTGGCCGCCGCCCCCGTGCTGGCTAAGATCCTCGGCCCGGTTCTGACCCCGATTTACTCCGCCATCGGCGCGGACCCCGCCATGTTCGCCACCACCATCCTGGCCTGCGACATGGGCGGCTACCCCCTGGCCATGGAACTGGCGAAGACGCCCGCCCTGGGTAACTTCGCCGGCCTGATCCTGGGCACCATGATGGGCCCCACCATCGTGTTCACCATCCCCGTGGCCCTGGGCATCATCTCCAAGGAAGACCGCTCCTACCTGGGCGCGGGCGTCCTGGCCGGCCTGATCACCGTCCCCATCGGCTGCATTGTGGGCGGCCTGGCCATGAACATGACCGAGTTCAAGATGGATATCTTCACCATCCTCATCAACCTGGTGCCCGTCATTGTTATCGCGGGCCTCATCGTCATCGGCCTGTGGTTCGCCCCCGCCGGGATGATCAAGGGCTTCAACGTGTTCGGCACCGGCGTCACCATCGTCATCACCGCCTTTACCGCCATCGCCGTGTTCGAGCAGATCACCGGCATCAAGTTCCCCCTGTTCGACGTGATGGCCACCCCCGACGCAGTCACCGGCAAGACTCCCCTGGACGATGGCCTTCTGGTCTGCGGCCAGATCGGCATCGTGCTGATCGGTGCCTTCCCCATGGTGAAGTGGATCACCAAGACCTTCGGCGGCGCGCTGGGCAAGCTGGGCGGCGCGCTGGGCATGGACGAGAAGGGCTCCGCCGGCCTGGTGGCTACCCTGGCCAACAACATCGCCATGTTCAACATCATGGGCGAGATGAACCCCAAGGGCAAGCTGCTGAACGTGGCCTTCGCCGTGTCAGCCGCTTTCGTGTTCGGCGACCACCTGGGCTTCACCGCCGGCAACGAGCCGGAGATGATCTTCCCCGTGATCCTGGGCAAGCTGGTGGCTGGTATCACCGCCGTCATTCTGGCCTACATCCTGGCTCCCAAGCTGCTGGCTAAGATCGACGCCGCCACTGGCAAGGCCGCTTAACCAACCCCCTTCCCGCGCCCGCCCGGGACCTCCCCGGCGGGCGCGGACGACAGCGAGAACCGCCGCCGTCCCTGTCCCCTCCCCGCCGGGCGGGGGGCCGGGCCGCGGCAGAGAAAGGTCAGGTGTGAACTATGAACGTCAGCGAACAGCTGATCCGTGAAATTGTCACCAAGGTGCTCCAGGAGGCGGGCGGCATCACCGCCCCCCAGATGGAGCGTCAGGTGGACCCCAGCGGCATCATCGGCATCAAGACCAGCACCGTCCCCCTCCAGCCCTTCGAGGGCCGGAACGACGTGCTGCTGAACGATGTGACCACCCTGGAGGAGGCCCCCCGCATGGGCTGCGGCGTCATGGAGCTGAAGGACGCCGCCAGCTTCGAGTGGACCCTCACCTACGACGAGTACGACATCGTGCTGGAGGGCACCCTGGAGATCGAGATCGACGGGCGGATCGTCAGCGGCGGCCCCGGGGACATCATCTACATCCCCAAGGGCAGCCACATCCACTTCCAGACCCCCAGCTACGCCAAGTACGTCTACACCGTCTATCCCGCCAACTGGCAGGAGGGCTGACCCCGCTCCGGGCGGATCCCCCTCCCGCGCAGCCGGCCCCAGACAAAACTTCCAACACACGGGGCGGCGGGCTTTTCCCTGCCGCCCCGTCCTGATGAAAGGTGTTTATGACTATGATGAAAAAGTACAAGCGGCTCGGTTCTATCCTTCTGGCCCTGGTGCTGGCCCTGTCCCTGGCGGTCCCCGCCTTCGCCTCCACCTACACGGTGAAGAAGGGCGACTCCCTGTGGAGCATCTCCAAGCAGCAGCTTGGCAGCGGTGCCCGCTGGCGCGAGATCTACGAGGCCAACAAGGACGTGATCAAGAATCCCAACCGGATCTACGTGGGCCAGGTGCTCCAGATCCCCGGCACCGAGCCCGCGCCGGAGCCTACCCCGGAGCCCACGCCCGAACCCACTCCGGAGCCCACCCCCGAGCCGACCCCTGAGCCCACTCCGGAACCCACCCCCGAACCCACTGGCGGGGCGGCCCACGTCCAGCGCGACGACTGGGACCCCTTCGTGAAGCAGGCCGTCAACGACTTTATGGACGCCTACGGCAAGACCTCCGCCAGCTATGTGGAGGGCGGCTCCTACGTGGTGTTTGACTTCGACAACACCTGCTCCATCTTCGACGTGGAGGAGCAGCTTGCCATCCACCAGCTCAAGACCATGACCTTCGCCATCACCCCGGAGAAGCTGCCCGACGTGCTGGCCACCGGAATCGGCCAGGAGGAGGGCGGCATGGACAAGGATCTCACCGACCTGGGCTACGGCAAGGGCTCCTACAACGACTGGATCGCCGACATCACCGCCGCCTACACCTATCTTTACAAGGAGTACGGCCCCTTCACCGCCAAGGGCCTGGACGCGGACGCCCAGGCCAAGATCCAGGCCGATCCCCAGTGGCTGGAGTTCGCCACCAAGATGCGGGCCATGTACAGCCTGGTGGGGGACAACGAGTCCGTCTCCGTGTCCTACCCCTGGGTGCTCTACTGGTTCACCGGCATGACCGAGCAGGAGGTCTACGACCTGGCCCTGGCCTCCCACAAGTACTACACCACCGTGGAGACCAGCAAGGAGACCTGGACCACCCCCGAGGACATTGAGTCCAAGGCGGGCGTGGTGTCCTATGACTGGAACTCCGGCACCACCGTGTCCGAGAATATCAAGGAGCTGTGGAAGACCCTGGCTGAAAACGGCATCGACGTGTGGGTGTGCTCCGCCTCCGCCACCGACCCCATCCGGGCCGCTGTGGACGCCTGGGGCCTCCATGACTATGTCACCGGCGTGCTGGCCATGACCAACAAGCTGGTGGACGGGGTGTACATCAACGAGTACGACTACGAGACGGGCTGCGGCTGGATCAAGGACAGCGAGGGCAAGTGGCTCCGGGACACCCTGCCCATCAAGGCCCAGACCCAGGGCGTGGGCAAGGTGACCGCCATCGTCAACGCCATCGCCCCCAAGTATAAGGGCGCGGGCCCCCTGGCCGGGTTCATGGACTCCACCGGGGACTATAACTTCTGCACCGAGTTCGCCAACCTGAAGCTGGTGATCTGCTTCAACCGGGCGGACCGCAAGGTCACCGACGGCGGCGGCGTCATCGCCGAGCTGGCCGTCTACCAGCGGGACACCCTGGGCTTCGACCTGACCAAGGCCAACGCCAACGGCGACACCCTCTACGTCCTCCAGGGCCGGGAGGAGAACGGCCTGCGGGGCCTCCGGGCCAGCGACAAGACCCTGCGCCTGGGCAAGTCCAGCGAGGAGCTGTTCCGGAACGAGGACAACCAGGCCCAGCTCCAGTACATGATCGACCACAGCATGACCACTGAGGAGATCGTCAACCGCTTCGCCGTCAAGACCAACGCCGACGCCGAGGGCAATGACCTGGGCTTCAAGTACGGCTTCGTCACCGAGTTCGCCGGCTACCACAACATCAAGTGACCTTCCCCCTTCCCAGTCCTCCGCCGCCCTTCCCGGGCGGCGGAGGGCGGGAGGGGACTATCCCCGGAATTTCCCGGGCAAGGAAACGGATTGCCCTTGACAACCGGGCCTGCCTTCCTTATAATAAAAGAGCAAGGCCGAAAAGTGAATAGGTGGTATGTGGGTGCGCCCGCCCGGGCGCGCAAGAGGGAAGCGGGTGAGAATCCCGCGCAATGCCGTTGCTGTGTTAGCGGAGTGTTTTCCAACTACGTCACTGGGGAATTTCCCTGGGAAGGCCGGAAAACGCGCTTGACGCTTCAGCCAGAATACCTGCCCGCATATGACGCACGAATGTCCTCCCCGTGCATTGGGAGGGTGCAGATGCCCCGCTGTCCGGCAGCGGGTTGTTGGCTGTGCCCTCTCTGGGGCGCAGCTTTTTGCTTTCCCCTGGCCTTCCACCCCCTTTCGCGCTGGGCCGCCCTCACTTGCGGCGCAGCTCTATGACCTGCCGGGGCCCGTGTCTGCCAGCACGGACCGCCCCGGACCGCTCCACCACCCCGCGCTCCCGGCCGCAGATGGATGCGGGACGAGGGCTGTGCTTCCCGGGAAGCTCTGCATATGGGAACGGCCACGGCGCAGCGGCCCTCCCCGTATGTACCACTTCAGCGAGCCGCCGCCATGCGTCCGGCTGTCCGCCCCCTCCGGCGGACAGCCGGGCGATGCCCGCCGGTTCTATCAGAAAGGTTGTCTGTCCATGAAAAAGAATACCAAGCTCATCCTCGCGGTAGCGGCTGTGGCGGCCCTCATCGCCATCCTGCTGGGCGTCTGGTTCGCCACCCGCCCGGAGACCACCCAGGGCGCGAAAACCATTACCGTGGAGGTCGTCCACAAGGACGGCTCCACCAAAACCTTCACCTGCCACACCAACGAGGAGTATCTCGGCCCGGTGCTGGACGCGGAGAACATCGCCCAGGGCGAGGAAGGCCCCTACGGGCTTTACATCAAGTTCGCCGACGGCGAGAAGGCGGTCTATGAGGAGGACGGGGCCTTCTGGGCGTTGAAGCAGGACGGGGAGGACACCCCCGCCAGCGCGGACCAGACCCCCATCCAGGACGGCGATGCCTTCTCCCTGGTCTACACCGTTGCTTAACCGGCCCCCCCGGCGGCTGACCCTGTCGGCGGGGGAAGTCACCCTGTTCGGCGTGCTGGGGGCCGCCACCTTCGCCGCCAAGGTGGCGATGGCGGGCTTGCCCAACGTGGAGCCCACCTCCCTGCTGGTGATGCTGTTCGCCGTCACCTTCGGCTGGAAGGCGGTATTCCCCATCTACGTCTATGTGTCCATGGAGTTCTTCCTCTACGGCATCCAGCTCTACTCCATCAGCTACCTCTATATCTGGCTGGTGCTGGCCGCCGCCGCGTGGCTGCTGCGGGGGATGACCCATCCGGTGGGCTGGGCCCTGCTTTCCGGGGTGTTCGGGCTGCTGTTCGGCCTGCTGTGCGCCCCGGTGTGCCTGTTCACCGCAGGGCTTCACGGGGCCATCGTCTGGTGGATCAACGGCATCCCCTTCGACGTGATCCACTGCGCCGGCAACTTCGGCATCGCCCTGGTGCTGTTCTGCCCTCTGCGGCGTCTGCTGGAGCGGCTTTACCAGGGGATGCAGGCCCGGCGGGGCGGCTATCCCCCCCTGCCCCCCTGAGCCAGCCCCAAGGCCCCGCGGCCCCGCCGCGGGGCCTTATTCCATCCCCTTCTCCCCCTGGGCCGGAATTATGTCAAGCGAATTCGTACTTTTGCATGATAAAGAACTTCGATTGCGGATTTTCCATTTTCCCCCATATCTCCGGGAACCCTTGGGGCTTCCACCCTCCGCCTGTTGAAAACTGTGTGGAAGTTGTGGATAACTTTCCGTATCTGCATGGCTATGCAGTGTTATGGAAACCGATCCCCGCCCGCCCTCGGCTCCGGAACCCCTTGAAACTCCGTCCCCCGCCCTGCCCCGGCCCCCTGCCCCGGCCCGTGGAATTCGGGGGCCTATACGGAGCGTATAACCCTTGACGGAACCGGGGCGGCATGGTACACTATTCTTGCTGTATGACTGACGGAAGTGGAGCACCACATGAAGTACAGCGGCGCGATTGCGTCTGACTGCCGACCGTCTGGGCGCGCTGAATTGACTCGGTGCGCCCATTTTCATATGGGCGCGCCCAATCAAAGGAGGATATCAAGATGAAAACCGACATCGAAATCGCCCAGAGCGCGGCTATGCTCCCCATCGCCCAGGTGGCGGAAAAGGCCGGCATCGACGTGGGCCTGCTGGAGCACTACGGCCGGGTGAAGGCCAAGATCGACATCGGCCCCCTGCGGGACAGGCCCCGGAAGGGCAAGCTGATCCTGGTCACCGCCATCAACCCCACCCCCGCCGGGGAGGGCAAAACCACCACCAGCGTGGGCCTGGCGGACGCCCTGTCCAGGCTGGACAAGAACGTCCTGCTCTGCCTGCGGGAGCCTTCCCTGGGCCCCGTGTTCGGCGTGAAGGGCGGCGCGGCGGGGGGCGGGTACGCCCAGGTGGTGCCCATGGAGGACATCAACCTCCACTTCACCGGGGACTTCCACGCCATCGGCGCGGCCAACAACCTGCTGGCGGCCATGCTGGACAACCACATCCAGCAGGGGAACGCCCTGGGCATTGACGTAAAAAAGATCACCTGGCGGCGGTGCGTGGATATGAACGACCGCCAGCTGCGAAGCATCGTGGACGGTTTAGGCGGCCGGATGCAGGGCGTCCCCCGGGAGGACGGCTTCGACATCACCGTGGCCTCCGAGATCATGGCGGTGCTGTGCCTGGCCTCCGATCTGAAGGATCTGAAGGCGCGGCTGGCCCGGATCATCGTGGGCTACACCTATGACGACAAGCCCGTCACCGCCGCCGATCTGAAGGCCCAGGGGGCCATGGCCGCCCTGCTGAAGGACGCCATCAAGCCCAACCTGGTGCAGACCCTGGAGAACACCCCCGCCCTGGTCCACGGCGGGCCCTTCGCCAACATCGCCCACGGCTGTAACTCCGTGTCCGCCACCGACACCGCCCTGAAGCTGGCGGACTACGTGGTCACCGAGGCGGGCTTCGGCGCGGATCTGGGGGCGGAGAAGTTCCTGGACATCAAGTGCCGCGCCGCCGGACTGGACCCCAGCGCGGTGGTGATCGTGGCCACGGTGAAGGCCCTGAAATACAACGGCGGCGTGCCCAAGGCGGAGCTGGGGGCGGAAAACCTGGAGGCCCTGGAGCGGGGCCTGCCCAACCTGCTCAAGCACGTGGAGAACATCACCCAGGTGTACGGCCTGCCCTGCGTGGTGGCCATCAACCGCTTCTCCAACGACACCGATGCAGAACTGGCCCTGATCGCGGACAAGTGCAGGGCCCTGGGCGTGAACGTAGCCCTGTCCGAGGTGTGGGGCAAGGGCGGCGAGGGCGGCGTCCCGCTGGCGGAGGAGGTGCTCCGCCTGTGCGATCAGCCCCACCAGTTCCAGTTCGCCTATGAGCCGGACCTGCCCCTGCGGGACAAGATCGAAGCCATCGTCCGCCGCGTGTACGGCGGGGCGGGCGTGAGCTATGCCCCCGCCGCCGCCAAGGAGCTGGACCGGCTGGAGGCCATGGGCTTCGGCTCCCTCCCCGTGTGCATGGCGAAAACCCAGTATTCCCTGTCCGACGATCCCGCCAAGCTGGGCCGTCCGGAGGGCTTTGCCATCACCGTGTCCAAGGCCCGGGTGAGCGCGGGGGCGGGCTTCGTGGTGGTGCAGACCGGGGACATCATGACCATGCCGGGTCTGCCCAAGGTGCCCGCTGCCGAAAAAATTGATGTGGATGAAAACGGCGTGATCAGCGGCCTGTTCTGAGCCGGCATGGTCATGCCCGCCGCAGGTGCGGCGTCAAGCGTTTTCGCGCAGCGAAAACCTTGAAATCGGCGGAATTCACTTCCGCCGATTTGAGTGCAATCAAGGGGTCCCCGCGGGGCTTGCCCCGTGGGGTTCCATGCCGGGTCTGCCCAAGGTGCCCGCTGCGGAAAAGATCGATGTGAATGAAAACGGCGTGATCAGCGGCCTGTTCTGATCACCCACCCAGCAAAGGAGAGATCGCCATGACCGCACCCGTTTCCGTCAAGCGGCTGGACCCCCGGGCCAAGCTGCCCTCCTACGGCTCCGCCGACGCCGCCGGGGCCGACCTGTACGCCCTCACCGGCGGCCCCGTCACCATCGCCCCCGGCGAGACCGCCAAAATCCCCACCGGGCTGGCGGTGGCCATCCCCCAGGGGTACGCGGGGCTGGTGTTCGCCCGCTCGGGGCTGGCCTGCAAGGGGGGGCTGGCCCCCGCCAACAAGGTGGGCGTCATCGACGCCGACTACCGGGGGGAGGTCCTGATCTTCCTCCACAACCACGGCTCCCAGCCCCAGACGGTGGAGGATGGCGACCGGGTGGCCCAGCTGGTGATCGTGCCCTATCTCACCGCCCAGTTCACCCTGGCGGAGGAGCTGGACAGCACCGACCGGGGGCAGGGGGGCTTCGGCTCCACCGGGCGCAGATAACAGGCCCAGCCCGCCGCCCGCCGTTTCGCAATACGCCCATCAATTCCCGGAGGAGGTTTGTTCCATGCCCGGAAACACGTTATACATTGTGGTGCCCTGCTACAACGAGGAGGAGGTCCTCCCCGAAACCGCCCGCCGCCTGGGGGACAAGCTCCGCGGCCTGATGGCCGCGGGAAAAATCGGCCCCGACAGCCGGGTCCTGTTTGTCAACGACGGCTCCAGGGACGGAACCTGGGCGGTCATTCAGCGGCTCCACCGGGAGGACGGCCTGTTCTGCGGGGCGGACCTGTCCCGGAACCGGGGCCACCAGAATGCCCTGCTGGCGGGCCTTATGACTGCCAAGGACAAGGCCGATCTGGTGATCTCCATGGACGCCGACCTCCAGGACGATGTGGACGCGGCCGACGCCATGGTGGACAAGTACCTGGACGGGGTGGACATCGTGTACGGCGTGCGCTCCTCCCGGAAAAAGGACTCCTTCTTCAAGCGCACCACCGCCGAGGCCTTTTACCGCATGATGGATCTCCTGGGGGCGGAGACGGTGTTCAACCACGCCGACTACCGGCTCATGTCCCGGCGGGCCCTGGACGGGCTGGCCCGGTTTACAGAAGTCAACCTGTTCCTCCGGGGCATCGTGCCCATGATCGGCTACCGCACCGACACGGTGGAGTACGAGCGGGGGGAGCGGTTCGCCGGGGAGAGCAAGTACCCCCTGAAGAAAATGCTGGCCTTCGCCCTGGAGGGGGTCACCTCCCTGTCGGTGCGCCCCCTGCGGATGATCACCGGGCTGGGCTTCCTGGTGTTTCTGGCGTCCCTGGCCATGATCGCCTACAACGTGGCCCGCTGGGCCACCGGGAACACCGTGGCGGGCTGGGCCAGCCTGGCCTGCTCGGTGTGGTTCATCGGGGGGCTGATCCTGCTGTCCCTGGGCATCATCGGGGAGTACCTGGGCAAGCTCTACCTGGAGAGCAAGGGCAGGCCCCGGTTCCTCATCCAGGAGCTGCTCGAGGACGGCGGGGAGCAGCCGGACGCCGGGCAAACCCCTTGACAGGGGCGGGAGATTGTTAAACCTTTATAAATATTCGCGAAAGGCCCTTGCAATTTGACGCGGGGGAGCCTAAAATGAAATACGTGGAAATTGAGGCGGTGCCGGGCAGCACCGCTGGGCGGCCCACAACATTTTAACAGGAGGGATTCCCCATGAGCATTGATTTTGAAAGCCTGAAGGACAAAGCTGTGGTACTCGCCCAGTCCGGCGTGACCAAGGCGAAGGAGCTTACCGAGACCGGCGTGGCCAAGGCCAAGGAGCTGGCGGACACCAGCGCGGCCAAGGCCAAGGAGATTACCGAGATCGGCAAGCTGAAGGTGCAGAACTCCACCGAGCAGGAGGCCATCCGCAAGGCCTACTCCGAGCTGGGCAAGCTGTACTACGCCGAGCGCGGCTCCGCCCCCGAGGCGGCCTACGCCGACCTGTGCCAGCGGATCACCGACGCCCTGGCCCGGATCTCCTACAACAACGAGCGCATCGCCGACATCAAGGCGGCGGGCCAGCTGTCCGATGACGAGGTGGACGAGACGGAGCCTGTGGACGGCGAGCCTGCGGCGGAGGAGCCCTCCTGCTGCTGCGGCTGTGACGAGCCCGCGGCGGAGGACGACAAGCCCGAGGAGTAATGGAAACGAACGAAGCCCCGCAGTCGCAAGACTGCGGGGCTTTTTCCCTTTGATTTAAGGCTTTCTGCCCCTCATAACAAGAATACTGCCCACCGCCAGGGCCGCCCCCGCCGCGATCACGGCGATGGTGATCCCGAAGATCACGGGCATCGGCCCCTCCCCGGCGTACTCCAGTACATTGCTGTAAAAGTGGTGGTACAGCTCATTGTCCCTCGTCTGGAGCAAAAGAAGCGAAAACAGCTCCGCCACCAGCAGCACCATCCCCACCAGTACCGTGATCCACCCGGCGGTAAAGCACCGCTTGGCGGCGTTCACCCGGACGCACTCCTCCAGCCCGCCGCTCAGGGGCGCGTTCTCCTCCCGCCGGGGCGGGACCTCCCTGCCCAGTAGCTCATCGGCGGACACGCCCAGCACCCCGCACAGCCGGGCCAGCGTCTCAATATCCGGCGCGGCCTGATCCGTCTCCCACTTGGACACCGCCTGCCGGGACATCCCAATCAGATCCCCCAGCTGCTCCTGGGACAGCCCCGCCGCCTTGCGCACCTGCTGGAGCCGTTCTCCAAAGGTCATGAAACCGACCTCCTTTCTGCCCCTATCCTACCGCAAAACCCGGTGGCAGTCCACCAGCTTTCGCTGGAAAACCCGCCACCGGCAGTAGAATCCGTCTGTTTCCCGTAAAAACAGGCGGCGTGCGGCCCTTCCACCGCCCGCCGCCCCGTCTTACAGCGACAGGATGAATTGCAACGCCGTCCGGGGGGTCTGCGCGCCGTGAAGCCGCTCCCAGGCCACCGCCTGGCGGTGAAGCTCCTCCGGGGGCAGCTCCACGCCGTGCCGCTGGGCCAGCATATCCACCAGGGCCAGGAACTCCGTTTTGTCCAGGCCGTGGAACAGCACCCGCAGTCCGAACCGGTCCGCCAGGGAGGTCTTTTCCCGGATGGTCTCCGAGCGGTCCATCTCGTCCCCCGCCCGCTCGGAGATGGTCTGCCGCACCAGATGGCGGCGGTTGGAGGTGGCGTACACCGCCACATTTTGGGGCCGCCGCTCCACACCCCCCTCCAAAATGGTTTTCAGGATGGAATAGGTGGGGTCGTCCCGGTCGAAGGTCAGGTCGTCGATGAACACGATGAACTTCTGCCGCCGCCCGTCCAGGCTGCGGATGAGGGCGGGCAGGCCGCCCAGGTTCTCCTTGTCCGCCTCGATGAGCCGCAGCTCCTCCAGCCCCGGCAGGGTGAGCAGGTGCTTCACCGTGGCGGACTTTCCGGTGCCGCTCTCGCCGTACAGCAGGACGTTGTTCACCTGCCGCCCCTCCGCCAGGGCGCGGGTGTTGCGCTCCACCTCCGCCCGCTGCTGGCTGTAGCCCAGGAGCTGGCCGGCGGACGGACTGTCCGGGTGGGCCACAGGTATCAGCGTCCCGCTGTCCCACACGAAGGCCCGGTAGCGGGCAAACCGCCCCGCCCCCTCCCGGTAGTAGGCCCGGGTCAGCTCCTCAAAGGAGAAGGGCACCCCGCTCTGCCACCGGGGCAGTCCGGTGAGCACCCCCTGGTAATCGCTGTCCAGCAGCCGCCCCAGCTGGGCCAGCCAGCGGTCGCAGTCCACCCCCGCCAGCATGGCGAAGGCGGACAGGTCCAGCCGCGCCGCCTGCTCCAGGGCCGGGTCCCGGCCCTCCCCCTCCGCCAGACGGGGATAGGGCCCCTCCGACCAGCGCAGGGCGTCCCACAGCCACTGGCCCAGGCCGGGATAGCCCTCCACCCGGAGCTGGTAAAACAGGTCGGTGTAGGCCTCCAGGCCGCCCAGGCCGTCCCCGTGGGCGGCGCAGGCCACCAGGCGCAGGGCCCGCTCCATCACCGGCTGGGTGAGGAGATCCTTATAGGCCGTGATGCCCTGGAGGGCGGCCAGCATGGTTTTCAGATTCATCGGGTTCCCTCCTCAGTCCAGGGTGATGGGTTGGATGGTCATATCCCCATCCCAGAGGACGGGGACCCGGGCCTTCAGGCTGGCGGGCACGTTCAGGATCCGCTGGTTGGCGGAGCCCCGGAAGCGCAGGTTCAGATCCTTTTGCGCCTCCACAAAGGGGCCGTCGATCAGCACATCCAGGAGGGCCAGCAGCTCGTCGGTGGCCTCGCACCGGGCGCGGCTCTCCCCCCACAGCTCCCTGTCCAGGGTGTAGCCGGAGTAGCACCAGATCTCCTTGTCCGGGAAACGCTCCTTCACCCGCCGCAGGAAGGGCAGCAGGGCCCGCTGGTTGTCCGGCTCGAAGGGTTCGCCGCCCAGGAGGGACAGGCCCTTGATGTGGGCGGGGGCCAGGGCGGTCAGAATCTTGTCCTCCTCCGCCTGGGTGAAGGGCTGGCCGTAGCCGAAATCCTGGGCCTCCGGGTTGAAGCAGCCGGGGCAGCGGTGGGTGCAGCCGGACACGAACAGGGACACCCGGACGCCGGGGCCGTTGGCCACGTCGGCCCATTTGATGGTGGCGTAATTCATACTTATCTCCTTTGGAAATGCCGCTTTATTTTTTGATTCCCTTCAAATTGGGACAGTGCTCGCGCAAAAACCGCAAAAACTGGGTCCGGCGTTCCGAATCCATAGCTTCTTTTGGGATAACAATATACTGCCTTCCTTTTGTCTCCATATAAAACAGATTCTTTGTCTCCGCAAAGCGGGCATAGTGGACATAATCCACGATATACTGGGCACCGCTGCTGGCATAAGAAATATGGATTCCATCTTCCTCAAACGCGTATTCGGAATTTGCACCGCCATTTTCACGCAAACGCTGCCTTTGTATCCGCACGATCCGCCACGGAACAGCAAACAGGTAGATTGCACATATTGATAAGTAAAAAACACTTTTTTGCAAGCCCTCAGAGGTCTCGTCGTTCCAATGGATAACGACACCAATCAAAAAAAACACCGCCGCTATGCGAAAAACGTTTCTCCATCCGGCGGGCACAAAGCAAGGCCGCAATTCCTTGAGCACATCCTCATCTAATGTCATTCTGAACCGAAAAGGCCCCATCAGCCATCACACCTTTCCCAAAAAAGAGGGCGGCCGCCGGCCGCCCCCTCTCGTTCTTATTACAGGTGGAGCACCCGGCAGGCGATCTCCTTGGTCTTGCCCTCGTTCCAGAAGTTCTCGCCCAGGTAGCCGCAGGTGCGCCTCGTCACGTTCATCTTGGCGTGATCCTTGTTGTGGCAGCAGGGGCACTCCCACTCGTTGTCGTCGTTGACGATGATCTCCCCGTCGTAGCCGCACACCTGGCAGTAGTCGCTCTTGGTGTTGAACTCGGCATACTGGATGTTGTCGTAGATGAACCGCACCACGTCCTTCAGAGCCTCCAGGTTGTGGCGCATATTGGGGATCTCCACATAGGAGATGCAGCCGCCGCTGGAGATCTTCTGGAACTGGCTTTCGAAGGTGAACTTGGCGAAGGCGTCGATGTCCTCCCGCACGTCCACATGATAACTGTTGGTATAATATCCCTTGTCCGTTACATCGGGTATGGTGCCGAACCGCTCCTTGTCGATGCGGGCGAAGCGGTAGCACAGGCTCTCCGCCGGGGTGCCGTACAGGGCGAAGCCGATGTTGGTCTCGCGACGCCAGCGGTCGGTGGTGGCCCGCAGGTGGCGCATGAGCCGCTGGGCGAAATCCTCCCCCTCAGCTTCGGTCTGGGAGCAGCCCTTCACCAGCTTGGTCACCTCATACAGCCCGATGTAGCCCAGGGAGATGGAGGAGTACCCGCCGTACAGCAGCTCGTCGATGGTCTCCCCCTTGTCCAGGCGGGCCACCGCGCCGTACTGCCAGTGGATGGGGGACACGTCGGAGCGGATGCCCTTCAGGGCGTTGTGGCGGCACATGAGGGCCTCGAAGCACAGCTCCAGCCGCTCCTCCAGCAGGGACCAGAACTTGTCCTCGTCCTGGCCGGAGAGTATGCCGATCTGGGGCAGGTTCAGGGACACCACGCCCTGGTTGAACCGTCCCTCGAACTTGTAATTGCCGTCCCCGTCCTTCCAGGGGGCCAGGAAGGAGCGGCAGCCCATGGGGGAGAACACGTTCCCCTCGTAATGCTCCCGCATCTTCTTGGCGGAGATGTAGTCGGGGTACATCCGCTTGGCGGAGCACTTGACGGCAAGCTCTGTCAAGTAGTCATACTTGCCCCCGGTGAGGTTATTGAACTCGTCCAGCACATACACCAGCTTGGGGAAAGCGGGGGTGATATACACGCCCTTCTCGTTCTTGATGCCCTCCAGCCGCTGGGACAGGATCTCCTGGATGATGGCGGCGTTTTCCTCCATGTAGGGGTCGCCCTCCCGGAGCACCAGGAACAGGGTGACGAAGGGGGACTGGCCGTTGGTGGTCATGAGGGTGTTGATCTGGTACTGGATGGTCTGCACGCCGCTTTTCAGCTCGTCCCGGGTGCGGGCCCGGGCCAGCTTCTCCACGGTGGCGTCGTCCAGCTCGGGGGCGGCCTCCCGGGTGCGGCGGAGGTACTTCTCATAGGTGAGCCGCAAATACTTGCCCAGGTGGCTCATCTCCACCGACTGGCCGCCGTACTGGTTGGAGGCCACGCAGGAGATGATCTGGGTGACCACGGTGCAGGCCACCTGGAAGCTCTTGGGGGACTCAATGAGCTTGCCGTTGATCATGGTGCCGTTGTCCAGCATATCGCCGATGTTCACCAGGCAGCAGTTGAAGATGTGCTGAACGAAGTAATCCGCGTCGTGGAAGTGGATCACGCCCTCGTCGTGGGCCTTGGAGATGTGCTCGGGCAGGAGGATGCGCCGGGTCAGGTCCCGGCTCACCTCCCCGGCAATGTAGTCCCGCTGGGTGGAGGCGATGGCGGTGTTCTTGTTGGCGTTCTCCTCCGCCAGCTCCTTGTTGTCGTTGCGGATCAGGGAGAGGATGGACTCGTCGGTGGTGTTGGCCTTGCGCACCAGGGCCCGGGTGTAACGGTAGATGATGTAGGCCTTGGCCAGCTCGTACTTGCCGGCGGCCATCAGCTTGGTCTCCACCATATCCTGTATGTCCTCCACCAGCAGGCGTTGGCGGCCCTTGGTGGACGCCACCGCGTCGGCGATGTTGTCGATGGAGGCCTCGTCCAGGCGGTAGGGCTCGTCCACCGCCTGGTTGGCCTTCTGGATGGCGGCTACGATCTTCGCGCGGTCGAACTCAACGATGGAATCGTCTCTCTTGATCACTTTCATGGCTCGTCTCCCTTTCTCAGCGTCTCAAACTGGCTTTATCTCGTACCTTCCACCCGGCGGGCAGGGCTTGTCCCGGACCCGGCTGGAATTCTATCCCATTCAATAGAGCTTCCTCATCATACTATATCTTGTGGTCTGTGTCAAGCTATCCGGGGAAATTTTCGCAAATATTGTGTATGAGCCGCCGTACCCCTTGCCCCCCAAGGGGTTCCGGGCTTTGTGTCCCCCAATCCCCGCCGGACATAGACTGGGATACACCCAGGCGGGCGGTCCGCCCGCGTCCCCGCACCGTCTCCGGCCCCGGCGGGGCGGCGGGCCCCCTGGGCCGGGGCCGGTGAAAGGAGCGTACTCATGAGTCAAATCTTTTGGAACGAGCCTCCCCGGGGCTATGCCATGTCCGCGGAGGAGTTCGCCGCCGGGGCCTGCCGGGGCCCCGGCCCCCAGTCCGGCTGCGGCTGCGGAGCCGCCCCCATGCCCCCGGCGGGCTGTGACTGCGGCTGCGGGGCCACGCCCGACTGCCCGGACGGCTGCGGCCAGGGTCCGGAGTTCTGCCAGCCCATGATCTGCTGCTGCCGCCCCGCGCCGGGGCCCACGCCCCAGCCCCCCCAGGTGGAGGAGGGCTGCTGCTGCAAGCAGAGCTTCCGGGCGGCCCTGTCCCTGCTGTGCGACGAGCGGATCTCCGGCCTGCTGGACTTCGACGCCTCCGCCTTCCTGACGGGCACCTATTCCGCCGGGGCCGTCCTGACCTGCGGCAAGCCCTCCGCCGGGGACGACGCCCCCAACGGCGCGGATACCCCGGCGGACGGCGACGCCGGAACCGCGGGCAGGCCCAAGCCGCCCGCCCTGCCCTGCTCCGCCGGAGGCACCTCCGACAACCTGGGTTCCCTCAACGGCAGCTTCCGGCGGTTCGCCCCGTGCAGCTGCGACCTGCTGGACATTGAGGCCCAGCTCTACACCCCCGGCGGACAGGGCTGTTCCTTCTCCGCCAGCCAGGTGAACCTGTGCCAGCTGGACGCGGTGGTGATCCAGGGGGCGGCGGCCTGCGCCGAGGGCGACCTCACCGCCGATGAGGCGGCGGCCCGGAACTTCCGGTGCGTCCGGTCCCTGCTGGCCCAGCGGCTCAGCCCCATCGGTTCCCCCTGCGGGCAGGCCGCCTGCTCCTGCGCCTGCGACGGCCGGGACTGCTGCTGCGCCGCCGGACTGCTGTCCACCCTGGCCCAGAACAACCTGAGCCGCCGGGTGTCCCTGACGGCGGGCCTGCTGGTCCTGCGCGGCGCGCAGCTGCTGGGCACCGTGGGCAATGTGCTGGTGCTGGCCAACGAGTCCAGCAGCCGGCTGTACTTCGTGTGCGTCAACAGCGTGCAGTTTATCGGGTAAGCCCAGTGCCGTCCTGTGGGCGGCTTACAAGCCGATCCCCAGCCGGCGCAAAAACGCCCCCTCCGCGCCGCGGAGGGGGCGTCCCTGTTTCCCATTCAGTCCTCGAAGGGATAGAACACATACGCACAGCCGCTCATCTCGAACCCGTTGATCTCGGAGCGGGAGTCCAGCACCAGTCTGTCCTTCCCGATCGTCCCCTTGTAGTACACCGACCCCTCCGGGGCCTTGGTGGTCAGGGTGATCTCGCCGCCGGACACCGTAAAGCTCCCCAGCAGCTCCGTGTAGTATCCGTTTTCCCGGTTGAACCACTTCTCCTTGGGGAAGTAGTTCATCCCCGCCGCCTTCTGCTCCACGCTGGTGTGGATCACCGTGCCGTCCTCGTAAAACCGCAGGGCGTAGTTGTTCGTCAGGCCGTTGTAGTCAAAGTCCCGGATGAAGCAGTACATCCCGTCATAGCGCAGCGTGCCCGTCTCGGTGGACTCCGGGGGCTTGGCCTCGCACCCGGCCAGCAGGATCGCCAGCGTCAGGCCCAGCACAAGGAAAGAGATTCGTTTCATAACAAGCAGCCTCCCCCGCTTTTCTTCTGCCCATAGTATAACACGGGGCACGGGGGATCGCAAGGGAAAAAATTAGAACGAACGTTTGACATTTTGGAACAGATCGGGTATACTATCCCCAAAGGGGGGACGGACCATGGACCGCGTGATCTACCACTGCGACTGCAACAGCTTTTACTGCTCCGTGGAGCTGCTGTCCCGCCCGGAGCTGCGCGCCGTCCCCACGGCGGTGTGCGGCGACCCGGACAGCCGCCACGGGATCATCCTGGCCAAAAACGAGCCTGCCAAGCAGTGCGGCGTCCGCACCGCCGAGACCATCTGGCAGGCCCGCCGGAAGTGCCCCGGGCTTACGCTGCTCCCCGCCCACCACGGGCTGTACCGGGACTACTCCAGGCGGGTCAACGCCATCTACGACCGCTTCACCGACCTCATCGAGCCCTTCGGCATCGACGAGAGCTGGCTGGACGTCACCGGCTCCCTCCACCTGTTCGGCGGGGACGCCAGGGCCCTGGCCGACCGCATCCGGAACACCGTCCGTGAGGAACTGGGGCTGACCATCTCCGTGGGGGTGTCCTTCAACAAGGTGTTCGCCAAGCTGGGCAGCGACTACCAAAAGCCGGACGCCACCACCGTCATCACCCCGGAGAACTACCGGCAGGTGGTGTGGCCCCTGCCGGTGACCGACCTGCTGTTCGTGGGCCGGGCGGCGGCCAGGGTGCTGGCCCAGTACGGCGTGTCCACCATCGGGGATCTGGCCCGGTTCGACCGCTTCGCCCTGGGGGAGCTGCTGGGCAAGCAGGGGGGGCAGCTCTGGAACTACGCCAACGGCCTGGACGGCAGCCCCGTGGCCCCGGCGGGGACGTATACGCCCCCCAAGTCGGTGGGCAACGGGGAGACCTTCCCCCGTAACCTCACCCGCCGGGAGGAGGTGGCCCGGGGGGTGGCCCTGCTGGCCGATCAGGTGGCGGTGCGCCTGCGGGGGCACGGCCTGATGGCCTCCACCCTCCAGGTGACCATACGGGACCCGGCCTTTAAGGACATCTGCCGCCAGCGGCCCCTGCCCGCCCCCGCCAACACCGCCCGGGAGCTGGCCCGCGCCGCCATGGACATACTGGCCCAGAGCTGGAAGCCCAACGCCCCCATCCGTGCCCTCACCCTCACCGCCCACAGCCTGATCCCCGAGGGGGAGGCCGTCCAGCAGCTTGACCTGTTCCAGTCCGCCGCCCCCCAGAAGCGGGACAAGGTGGAGGCCCTGGAGCGCACCATGGACGCCATCCGCTCCAAGTACGGCCGGGGGGCGGTGACGGTGGCGGCCCTGGCCCCGCCGCGGTCGCCGGAGGGGGACGACGGGGTGCCCTTTTAGCGGCGTTGAGCACAGGCCCTCAGCGGATCGCCAGCCCCTCCCGCTTCACCAGCCCCTGCTCCCACAGCAGGGCCAGCACCTGATCGGCGCAGTCCTCCGGCAGCTCCAGCCCCGCCGCCCCCACCGTCAGCCCCCCCAGATCCACCGCCCCATGCAGCTCCAGGCAGCGGCCCCACCGCCCGCCGCCGGGGCCGAAGGCCGCCGTCACGTCCGCCCCCGCCGCCGGAGGTGTCACCGGCAGGCCGAACCGGGCCTGGAGGGAGCGGGCATAGTCCTCCCCGCCGGGGGCGTCGATGACAAGGCCCCGCACCAGCGGGCACAGCCGCTCCGCCGCCGCCGTCAGCTCCCCGCACAGGCGGGGGGCTGACAGGGCCACCCGCCCCCGGCCGGGGGGCACTCCCTCCCGCTCCAGCGCGCCCAGGGCCAGCTCCGCCGCCAGCCCCCGCCACAGGGGCAGGGGGTCCACAGGCCGCAGCAGCCGCAGCCTGTCCCCGTAGGGAAAGCCTTCCCGGAGCACCACCCGGCCCACCCCCAGCTTCGCCAGCCCCCGCTCCGCCCGGAGCAGGCGGCGCGCCAGCCGCCGGGGGGACAGCCCCTCCGGGACGTATACCGTCCACCGCGCCGCCGCCAGCGGGCCAAGCCACGACGGCTCCGCCTTTCCCCGGCCCCGGCCCTGCACACAGATCAGCTCCCCCACCATGTCCATCACCTCGGCCACACATATGCGCCCGGGGCCGGAATCATGCCCGCCCGGACCCTTGACAGTCCCGGCCCCTTGTCAAAAATCTTCACGCCGCCTGGGAAAGCGGCAGGCGG
Organism: uncultured Oscillospiraceae bacterium; assembly: GCA_910585265.1. Classification (GTDB taxonomy): domain Bacteria; phylum Bacillota; class Clostridia; order Oscillospirales; family Oscillospiraceae; genus Enterenecus. The sequence goes on from CAJUCA010000007.1 coordinate 60,138, forward strand.
GCTTGTATAATTCCCCGGTTGTTTTTCTCCGGGACGTTTGATATAATGTGCCCGATCGCCTTGACGGCGCACCTGAACAATGAAACGGAGGCCGCTCCCATGTCCATCAAAATTACCGCCACCAGCACCTGCGACCTGCCCGCCGAGCTGGTAGAGCGTCACCAGATCACCCTCGTCCCCCTGTATGTCTCCTACGGCGGGGGCACCTACCGGGACGGGGTAGACACCGGGCCGGAGGACATCTTCCGCCACGTGGAGGAGGGCGGCCCCCTGCCCTCCACCTCCGCGGTGAATATCGCGGACTACCAGGCCCTGTTCGCCGAGCTGTCCCCGGAATACGACCACGTCCTCCATATCACCATCGGCAGCGACTTCTCCTGCTGCTACCAGAACGCCCTGGTGGCGGCGGCGGACTACCCCAACGTCCACGTGGTGGACTCCCAGAACCTCACCGTGGGCCAGGGCCTGCTGGTGCTGGAGGCCGCCCTGGCGGCGGAGCGGGGCGCGTCCCTGGACGAGATCCTGGCCCTGCTGGAGGCCCTGATTGGAAAGGTGGACACCACCTTCGTGGTGGATAAGCTGGACTATCTGGCCAAGGGGGGCCGCTGCTCCTCGGTGGTGGCCCTGGGGGCCAACCTGCTGAAGCTGAAGCCCTGCATCGTGCTGGCGGACGGCAAAATGACCGTGGGCAAGAAGTACCGGGGGGTCTTCGACAAGGTGCTGGCCGACTACGTGCTGGACCAGCTCACCGGGAAGGACGTGAACCAGGACCGGATCTTCGTGGTGCACACCCGCTGCGACCCCGCCATTCCCGAGTCCGTGTGCGCCATGGTGCGCCAGTTCGGGTTCCACAACGTGATCACCGCCGTGGCCGGCTCCACCATCTCCTGCCACTGCGGGCCCAACACCCTGGGCATTGTCTTTTTCCGGAAGTGAGCACCCCCTCCCACAAAACCAAAGCGGAGGCCCCCGTCTGCGGCGGGGGCCTCCGCTTCTCTTTATCCGCCGTCCGCAACCAGCAGCTCCAGGGCCGCCTTGAGCTGCACGTCGTCCTCCCCGCCCAGGGCCGCGCCCTCGGGCAGGGACAGCTCCACGTCCGGCACGATCCCCTCCCCGATGAGGGAGTGGCCGCTGCCCGTGCAGTAGGCCGCCGTGGACAGCCCCGCCCCGCCGCCGTTGGCCAGGGGGAAGGTGAGCTGGGAGTAGCCCTTGCCGGAGGTGCGCTCCCCCACGATGGGGGCGTCCACGCTCTCCCGGAGCTGGGCCGCCAGCAGCTCCGCCGCCGAATAGCTGTGCTGGTTCACCAGTACCGCCATGGGCAGATCCACGCAGTTTTCGTCCGACACATACACCGACTTGAACCACCACCGGGGCTTGTGGGTGAACACCGGGCCCTCGGGCAGCAGGTAGTCCAGAATCTGTTCCAGCTCCGACACATAGCCCCCCGGGTCGCCCCGCAGGTCGATCAGCAGGCTCTCCGCCCCCTGCTCCAGCAGGGCGTCCACCTCCGCCTGGAAGCTGTCCGCCGAGCCGGAGTAGAAATTGCTGAGCTGGACATAGCCCACCTTGTCGTCCAGCAGCCGCCCCTGGGCAGAGGCATTGTGGAGGGTGGCCCGGGTGCAGGTCACGTCCCGGCTGGCCCCGTCCTCCCCTAAGAGGCTGAGGGCCACCTTGGTGCCCTCCTCCCCCCGGATGCGGTCGGAGGCCGTCTCCCGGCCCTCCCCGGCGATGGACACGCCGTCCACGGCGGTGATCACGTCCCCCGCCAGCACCCCCGCCTTGTCCGCGGGGCCGTCCCGGGTGACGGACTGCACCAGCAGGCCCTCCTCCCGGGACACGCTGTCCACGGTGACGCCGATGCCCACGTAGCTGTTGGCCCGGCGTTCAATCGTTTCCTGGTGCCGCTGGGCGGGCAGGTAGTAGGACCAGCGGTCCCCCAGGCCGTCCACAAAGGCGGACAGGGCCTTGTCGGTGGCCTCCTCCAGATCCGCGTCCGGCTCCACAAAGGCGAACCGGGCCAGCAGGTAGGTCTGCACCATGGCGATGCCGCTGGGCCCCAGGGCAAGGCACCACAGCCCCGTGGACAACAGCAGGGTCAGGAGCACCGCGATGGCGATCTTGGCGGGGCCGGTGGGCTTCCACCACTTGCGCTTGGGCTTCTCCGCCGCCTGTGTCCACTGTTCCCTCATGGTACGGCCTCCTTTTACAATACGGGTTGAAATTTTATACTCATCTATTGCGCAATGGAATCAATCGCCTGGGAAATAGACCGGGGGCGCGGGTTTTCCCCGCGCCCCTGGGCCTGTTATGGAAGGTTCTCAGCCGCCGTTGATGGTTCCTCCGGCGGGGGAGGTGAATCTCATGCCGGGATAGAGCTTCAGCACGTCTCCCCGCACCCCGTTCACCCGCAGCTCATAGTGCAGATGGTTGCCGGTGGAGCGGCCCGTGGTGCCCACGTAGCCGATGACCTGGCCCTTGCTCACCGTCTGCCCCTCAGTCACCGGGGGCACCTGGCACTGGTGGGCGTACAGGGTGGCGTAGCCGTTACCATGGCTGATGATGCAGTAGTAGCCGTAGGACGAGGCGTTCTCGTTCCGGTTCACCGTGGTGACAATGCCGTCCTGGGCAGCGTAGATGGGGGTTCCGCCGGGGGCGGGTATGTCGGTTCCGGTGTGGTTGTCCCGGCGGCCGTTGATGGGGTCGATCCGGCTTCCGAACAGGGACGAGATCTTATACCGCCCCGGCAGCGGCCAGTACCAGTTGCCGCTGGTCATGTTCACGTTGTTGTTGTTCTGCTGCTGCTGGCGTTCCAGCTCCGCCAGCTGCTGGGCGTACTTGCGCTCGGCGTCCTTGAGCTGCTTGTTGATGAGGGCCTCGCTCTCCGCCAGCTTCTTGGCCTCCTCCGCCGCCTCGCTCTCCGACGCGGCGATCTGCTTCAGCAGCTTATCCTGGGCCGCCCGCTTCTCCTCCAGCTCCGCTTTCTGCTCCTCCAGCTCCACCTTGACGGCGGCCTCCTCGTCCCGGGTGGCCTGCACCGCGTCCCGGGCCACGGCGATCTGCTGCTGGGTGTTCTCCAGCCGGTCGATGATCCGGTTGGAGTACTCCATGATGTCGGTGATCAGGGTGGCGTACTCCAGCAGCTGGGAGAAGGAGGACGCCTGGAACAGGATGGACAGGTAGGACACGCTGCCCGTCTCCTCCATCCAGCGCACCTGGCGGTAGAACTCCTCCAGCTGCTCCTGCTCCTGGAGCTCCAGCTCGGCGATGTCCGCCTCCTTGGCGGAAATATCCGCGTCATACTGGTCCAGCAGCTGCTGGCTGGCGTTGATCTGGGACTCGGTGAGCACCACCTGCCCCTGGATCAGCTCCATCTGCTCCTTGGCCTTGGACAGATCGTCCCGGATAGCGGCCAGACGGGCATCCGCCTCCTTCTTCTGCTCCTTGATGTCGGTGAGCTCGTCCTTGATGTTCTGGATGTCGCCCTGGGTGACGGCCGCGCTGCCCAGCAGGCTCAGCGCGGGCACCAGCACCGTCAGCAGCAGGGCCGCCGCCAGCACAATGACTATGATTCGCTGTGTTTTTTTATTCATATCGCGCCTCCTGTGCCAGATCTCAACCTCCATCCTCCCCCGCCTTCGACGGGAAGGATGCCATTTTATACCTGTAGGAACCTGCGGATGGCGAAGCCGGAGCCCACCGCGCCGATGGCGGCCCCCGCCGCCAGGAACACGCACAGCACCCAGTTCCAGATCTCCTTAAACTCCAGCAGCTCGAACAGGGTCAGCGCGCCGCTGCCGATGATGGCACGGCACACCGCGCCGTACACCGCCCACTGGAGGAAGAAGGCCACCAGCGCGCCCATCAGCCCCAGGATCAGCCCCTCCACGATGAAGGGCCCCCGGACGAAGCCGTCGGTGGCGCCGCACATCTTCATGATGGCGATCTCCTCCCGGCGGGTAAAGGTGGCAAGGCGGATGGTGTTGGCGATGATGAACAGGGACACCGCCGCCAGGATGGCCACCAGCACCCAGGCCAGGGCGGTCACCGCGTTGCGCACCGCCACGAAGCCCTCCGCCAGCTCGCCCTCCGCCCGGTGGCCGTCCACCCCGGGCAGGGCCTCCACCGCCTCCACCGTCTCAATGAACCGCTCCAGGTCCACCACGTGGATGGACAGGCGGTCCCGGAACACCTCATCGGGGATGTTGGCGTACAGCCCGTCCCCCTCATGCCCCTCCAGGTAGGCGGCCTTGGCCTCCTCCTTGGTGACAAACTTCACCGAGGCCCCGTCCACGTTGTCCACCGCCTTCACCCGGGCGATGAGGTCCTGGATCTGGGCATCGGTGTACGCCTCGTCGATGTAGGCCAGAAATTCGTTGTCATCCTCCAGCTTTTTCAGGTTCTCGTCCACGTTCATGGCCAGCAGCGAAAAGGACCCCATGATCAGCAGGCAGGCCACGATCATGCACACCGCCGCAAAGGACATCAGCCCGTGGGAGAACACGCTCAGGAATCCTTCCTTGAAAAAGTACCCTATGTTGATTCGTTTCATACCCTGTAGTAGCCTCCCTGACCGTCCCGCACCAGCTCCCCGTCCTTGATGGCCACCACCCGCTTGGAGAAGCGGTTGACCAGATCCTTCTCGTGAGTCACCACCAGCACGGTGGTGCCCATGGCGTTGATCCGCTCCAGCAGCGTCATGATCTCCAGGGAACGCTTGGGGTCCAGGTTCCCGGTGGGCTCGTCGGCGATGATCATCCGGGGGTTGTTCACCAGCGCGCGGGCGATGGCCACCCGCTGCTGCTCCCCGCCGCTCATCTCGTTGGGGTAGGCCTCCGCCTTGCCGTCCAGCCCCACCAGATCCAGCACGTAGGGGATGCGCTTGCGCATTTCCCGCCCGCTGGCCCCGATGGTGCGCATGGCAAATTCCAGGTTCCCCTGCACCGTCTTTTTCTCGATGAGGCGGAAATCCTGGAAGATCACCCCCAGGGTGCGGCGCATATAGGGCACCTGCCACCGGCGGATGTTGTTCAGATTGTACCCGTTGACGATCACCCGGCCCTTGGAGGCGGAGGACTCGGCGGTGAGCAGCTTGACGATGGTAGACTTGCCCGACCCGGAGGGGCCTACCAGAAAGACAAACTCCCCGTCCTCAATGCGCAGATCGATCCCCTTCAGTGCCTTGGTGCCGTTGTCATATTCTTTATATACATCGATCAATCGTATCACAAACGGTCTCCCCCACCATAACTGTAACTGCTTTGTAATCTTTTGCTATTATACCGACTATCTGGAACAATGTCAACCGGGCGGGGCCGATTCCCAGCATTCGGCAGGAAAATTTACAAACTGTCCAAACCGCCCCGCCGCGAAAGAAAGCCGCCCGGTTCGGGCGGCTTTCCAGTTTATCAGGATTCGATGCCCCGGCTCACCAGGTACTTCTTCACCATCAACGCCACCTTGAAGGTGATGGCATCGTCGAACTCCCGCAGGTCCAGGCCGGTGAGCTTCTTGATCTTCTCCAGCCGGTACACCAGGGTGTTCCGGTGGACGAACAGCTTCCGGGCGGTCTCGGACACGTTCAGGTTGTTCTCGAAGAACTTGTTGATGGTGAACAGGGTCTCCTGGTCCAGCGCGTCGATGGGGTTCTTCTTGAATACCTCCCGGAGGAACATCTCGCACAGGGTGGTGGGGAGCTGGTAGATCAGCCGCCCGATGCCCAGGTTCTCATAGCTGATGATGGACCGCTCGGTGTCGAACACCTTGCCCACGTCGATGGCCACCTGGGCCTCCTTGTAGGTGCGGGCCAGGTCCCGGATGTGCCCCACGATGGTGCCCACGCCCACCACGGTCTTGATGCCCAGCTCCCGGGTGAGGGCCTCCTGGACATTCTGGGCGATCTTCTGCACCTCCCGGATGTCGGCGTTCTCCCCCAGCTGCTTCACCAGGGCCACGTCCGTCTCGCTGATGGACAGCACAAAGTCCGCCTGCTTGTCGGGGTACAGGCCGGACACCACGTCCACCGCCGACACGTCGGGCGCGCCCAGCTGCCGGATCAGGATCACCGCCCGGGGGGCCTCGGACAGGAAGTGCAGCTCCTTGGCCCGGACGTAGATGTCCCCCAGCAGGATGTTGTCGCACAGGATGTTCTTCACGAAGGTGGCCTTGTCGTTCTTCTCCTCGTAGTAGGTTTTGGCCCCGTTGAGGGCGATCACCGCCATGCAGCACACCAGGGAGGCCCGCTCGTCCTCCCCCCGGGCGAAGGCGGCGTAGTCGGTCTGGCCGTTCCAGCCGGGGAGGGATTTGAAGGTGAACCCGCCGCTCACCACCAGGTTGTCCTGCTCCGCGGCCAGCAGGGCCGCCGCGCTGCCCCACTTCTCCCCGATGCAGCTCAGCTCATTGCAGGCGACCACCGTCCCCTGCTCGTCAATCACGCCCACGGCGCGGTCACAGCAGTCCTTCATCTGGAGGACGACGCTTTGGAAGATCCGGCTGAACATGGCTCGTTTCCCCTTTCTCCGCGGCCGCGGACAGGGCGGCGTCGCACAGTCTCCGTCTCCCCCGGACGGGAATTGTGCGATGCGGCCCTGTATCTGCCGCAATCTCTGAATGTCACATCCCAACGCAGTCCATTATATCGGGTTTCATTGCCGATTTCAATAGTTTTTCAAAAAATATTTGTGAAATCTGCCAAAAATTTCGTCTCATTGACGGAAAAGAGCCTGGATCTCCTCCTCCGTTAGTGCTCTCCACCCACCCTTGGGCAGATCCGGGTCTAAAATCAGCGGCCCGAACCGCTCCCGCCGGAGATAGCGCACCGGCTTGCCCCGGCTGGCCAGCATCCGCTTGACCTGGTGGTATTTCCCCTCGTGGATGGTGATCCGGGCGGCGGAGCCGGACAGAAGCTCCAGCTCCCCGGGGCGGCAGGCCGTCCCGTCCCCCAGGACGATCCCCGCCTCCACCGCCTCCGCGTCCCCCTGGTCCAGCACGCCGTCCACCTCCACGTAGTACACCTTGTCCACGTGCCGCTTCGGGGCCAGCAGGCGGTGGGCCAGCGGCCCGTCGTCGGTGATCAGCAGCAGGCCCTCCGTGTCCTTGTCCAGCCGCCCCGCCGGGAACAGCCCCCGGTTCCGCCACTCCGGGCCCAGGAGGTCCATCACCGTGCGCTCCCCCGGCTCGTCCGTGGAGGACACCACCCCCGCCGGCTTGTTCAGCATCAGGTACACCGGCCCGCCCCCGCCGATGGGGGCTCCGTCCACCGTGACGGCGGCGGTCTCCGGCACCTTCTGCTCCGGGGCGCGGCACACCGTCCCGTCCGCCGCCACCCGGCCCGCCCGGATCAGCTCCCGGGCCTCCTTTCGGCTCCACGTTCCTGTGTTCGCCAGCCGCTTGTCCAGCCGTTCCATACCGTTTCGCTCCCTTCTCTCCAATCATATTGGGGGAAATGGATTCATATCCTTTTCTGAGAAACCATGGGAAGGATTGATAGCATGATCATCGTCACCGCACGGGTACCAAAGAGACGGCTGCTGGCCGGGGGGATCACGGCCCTGTGCTGCTGCGCGGTGGTGGCCGCCGCCCTTCTCGCCACCCTGGGGGGGCGGGCCGTCGCCGCCTCGGCGGAGGTGAAGCACATCCGCACCAACGACGACCGGCTGGCCTACCTGGGCGGGCTGGGCTGGCAGGTGTCCTCCCAGCCCATCGCCACCGAGGAGCTGCTCATCCCGGAGGAATTTGACGACAGCTACGCGGGCTACCTCAAACTCCAGGAGGATCAGGGCTTCGACCTGGGCCGCTACCGGGGCAAGCGGATAAAGCGGTACACCTACCAGCTCACCAACTACCCCGCCCAGGACGAGCCGGTGCAGATCGCCCTGCTGATCTACAAGAACAAGGTGGTGGGCGGGCAGATCCAGTCCTCCTCCGGCAGCTTCCTCCACGGGCTGACCCTGCCGGGGCAGGAGGGGCAGGACACGCCGGACGCCTCCCCCGCCCCCAGCGCGACCGCCCCGGTCTTTGGGATGCTGGTTTAGCGGGAGAGCCACGTTAGTTCCATAGCTTTAGAGGGGAGACGCGCCGCGCCGCGTCTCCCCTCCTTTTGTCAACTATACCACCTGTTTGCCGTGGAAGAACACGGCCTTCAGCTCCAGATCCGGGCCGAGCACGGCCACGTTGGCCCGCTTGCCCGCCTCCAGGCTGCCCACCCGGTCGAAGATGCCGATGGCCTTGGCGGGGTTCACCGCCGCCGCCCGCACCGCGTCCGCCAGGGGGATGCCGAAGGAGACGGCGGTCTTCATGCACGCCATCAGATCCGTCACCGACCCGGCGATGGTGCCGTCCGCCAGGGTGGCCAGGGGGCCTTTCACAATGACGTTCTGGCCGCCCAGGTCATACTCGCCGTCGGACATACCCGCGGCCCGCATGGTGTCCGAGATCAGCACCACCCGGTCCGGGCCGAACATCTTGAAGGTGGCCCGCACCACGCTGGGGTGGATGTGGATGCCGTCGCTGATCAGCTCCACCCGGCTCCAGGGGCTGTCCAGGGCCGCGCCCACCACGCCGGGAGCCCGGTGGGTAAAGCCGGGCATGGCGTTAAAGAGGTGGGTGACCTCCCGGGCACCCGCCCGGAACGCCGCCATGGCGGTGTCATAGCCGGCGGTGGTGTGGGCCACCGACACGTTGACCTCCTCCGCCACCTCCCGGATAAAGTCCAGCGCGCCCGGCTCCTCCGGGGCCACGGACACCAGCTTCACCAGCCCCTCGGAGGCCTCCTCCAGCCGCCGCAGCATCGCCACGTCGGGGGCGTGGAGCCATTCGCCGTTCTGCGCGCCCTTTTTGGCGTAGGACAGGAAGGGACCCTCCAGGTTGATGCCCGCCAGATCCGCGCCGGGCCTGCCCTCCCGCTTGTGGGCCGCCGCCGTCCGGCACACCTTGATGAGCTGCTCCTCCAGCAGGGTCATGCCCGCGGGGCAGATCTGGGTCACGCCCCGGCTCAACTCGTACTCCGCCATGGTCTGGAGCCCGGCGGCGTCGCCGTCGGACAGGTCCGCCCCACGGCAGCCGTGGAAGTGCACGTCGGTGAGGCCGGGGATCACATAGCACCCCGCCCCGTCATAGCTCTGCCCGTCCTGGCTGTCCAGGGTGAGCAGGGGGCCGTCGAAGCACAGGTCCCGCTCCACAAAGCCCTGGTCCAGATCAAATACCTTGCCGCCTGTAATCTTCATGCTCCGCCCCTCACTTCAGGCCGCTGAGGGCCGCCTCGTCGCCGATGATGGTGACGTTGGGGTGGAGCTGGAGGATGGAGGCGGGCACGTCCGGGGTCACGGGGCCCTGCACGGTCTTGCGCACCGCGTCCGCCTTGTCCGCGCCGCTGGCCACCACCAGGATGCTGCGGGCGTGCATGATGGTGCCGATGCCCATGGTCAGGGCCTGCTTGGGCACGTCGTCCGCGCTGGCGAAGAACCGGGCGTTGGCCTCAATGGTGCTCTGGGTCAGATCCACCAGATGGGTGGCCACGGGGAACTCGGCGCAAGGCTCGTTGAAGCCGATATGCCCGTTGCGGCCCAGGCCCAGGAGCTGGAGGTCGGCGTAGCCCAGGGACTTCACCACCGCCTCATACCGGGCGCACTCCGCCGCCGCGTCCTCCGCCAGGCCGCTGGGGACGTTGGTGTTCCCGGGCAGGATGTCCACATGGTCGAACAGGTTGTGCTGCATGAACCAGCGGTAGCTCTGGTCGTGGGTGGGGGCCAGCCCCACGTACTCGTCCAGGTTCACCGAGCGCACCTCATGGAAGCTCAGGTCGCCCTGCTGATGCCATTTCACCAGCTGCTGATAGGCCCCGATGGGGGTGGAGCCGGTGGCCAGGCCCAGCACGCAGTCGGGCTTGGACACCACCTGGGCGGCGATGATGGCCGCGGCGCGGCGGCTCATGGCGTTGTAGTCTTTCTCGCAATAAATTCTCATATCAAAACACCTCTGAATACCATATTACACCAATTTCGCTCTGCCGTCAACAGTATTTGGCGATGGCGGCGGCGATCATGTCCGCGCTCTCCTTCACCACGGCCTCGTCACCGGGGGCCAGCTCCAGCAGCGGGGCGCGGACGCTGCCCGCGTCGGGGCCGCCCTGGAGGCGGATGATCTCCTTGATCACGGCGTACATATTGCCGGCGGCGGAGCACATCTTATAAATGATGCGGCAGCACTCGTTCTGGATCTCCCGGCCCTGCTCCAGCTTGCCCTCGTGGAACAGGCGGAAAATAGCCAGGTACAGCTCGGGCATGGCGGCGTAGGTGCCGCCGATGCCGCCGACGGCCCCCGCCGCCAGGCCGGACAGGAGCTGCTCGTCCGGCCCGTTGAACACGATGGCCCCCTCGTCCTTCCACATCTGGATGTCCTGCACCGGCATGGAGGAGTTCTTCACGCCGATGACCCGGGGGTTCTTCAGCATTTCCTTCAGCAGGGGCACCGTCAGGGCCACCCCCGCCAGCTGAGGGATGTTATAGATCACGAAGTCGGTGTCCGGCGCGGCGGCGGAGATGTCGTTCCAATACTTGGCGATCCCGGCGGAGGGCAGGTGGAAGTAGATGGGCGGGATGGCGGCGATGGCGTCCACGCCTAAAGACTGGGCGTGGGCGGCCAGCTCCCGGCTGTCCGCGGTGTTGTTGCAGGCCACGTGGGCGATGATGGTGAGATCCTTGCCCACCTCGTCCATCACGTGCTCCAGCACCAGCTTGCGCTCCGCCACGCCCTGGTAAATGCACTCGCCGGAGGAGCCGCCCACGTAGAGGCCCTTGACGCCCTTGTCCTTCAGGTAGCGGGCCATGGCCCGGACGCCGTCGGGATTGATCTGCCCGTCCTTGCCGTAGCAGGCGTAAAACGCGGGGATGATGCCCGCGTACTTGGCGCAGTCTTTCATCGTATTCACTCCTTATTTCATACTGCGGCCCGGGGGCCGCTTCCGGCGCAATCCCGCGCAAACCGCCTGGCCTGCGCGGGATTGCTGGTTTTCCCAGAACCTGTATTCACAACCTCAAACGCCGTGTGGGCGGGTCTTTTTCCGCCATACTGCGTTGCGTTTTCTTGCAATACACAAAGTATTCCTGCGAAAACGCGCCTTGTCTGGCGAAAAAATCCCTCGCCCACCCAGCATCTTCGGCTGTGAATACAGGTTCTCAGTTTCGCCGGGGCGGTGGGAAATTACCCCTTCACCGCGCCCATGGTGATGCCCTGGGTGAAGAATTTCTGGAAGATGAGGAAAATAGCCACGATGGGCACCGCGCCCAACGCCGCTCCCGCCATCATCAGGCCGTAGTTGGTGGCGAACTCCGCCTGAAGGGTGGCAATACCCAGAGAGATGGTGAGGTTCGCCCGGGATTGCAGCATAATCAGCTGGAGGAAGTAGTCGTTCCAGGTGTTGATGAAGGTAAAGATGGCCAACGCCCCGAAGCCCGGCTTGATGATGGGGCACACCACCGTGATGAAGGTGTTGACCTCCCCCGCGCCATCGATGCGGGCGGCCTCCAGGATCTCGTTGGGGATGGTCTCGGAGAACTGCTTCATCAGGAACACGCCAAAGGGCCAGCCCACGGTGGGCAGGATCACCGCCCACAAGGTGTCGGTCATGGGGGTCTTTTCCGGGGTGCCGGAGAGCAGCCCGGGCAGCTTCACCAGGTAGACCACCGCCACCACCGCCACAGCCACCGCCAGCAGGTGGAACAGGTAGTCCTTGACCTTCCAGTCCCGGCGGGCCTCGGCGGTGAGCCAGTTATAGCTGTTTTTAATGGCAGTCACCACGATCACCGCGATCACCGCGGCCGCGATCACCCCCAGCAGCAGGTACAGCCAGCGCAGGCGCAGGCTGGCCATCATCCGCACCAGGGGGACCAGCACCACCTGCTTGGGCAGGGCCATGGCGCAGATGATGAGGCCGAATACGATGGACTGCCCGTAGAACCGCTTTTTCGCCAGGGCGTAGCCGCACAGGGCGGCGGTGCCGCACACCAGCAGCATACTGCCCAAGGCCATCAGCACCGTGTTGAGCATCCACTGCCACGCGGGGTTCTTGAACAGCTTCTCGAAGTTGGCCATGGTCGGTTCGGTGGGGAACCACTGGGGCGGCAGGGCGATGGCCACGGACTGGCTCTTGAAGGCCCCGGTGATGATCCAGTAGAAGGGGAACACGAAGGTGAAGGCCACCACGCACAGAATGATGAGCGAAATCACCTTATAGGGCGTGATTTTTTTCTTTTTCATGGTTTTTTCCTCCCCTCCTTAATACGAGACGTCCTTGCTCATCACCTTGAACTGGATCGCGCTGAGTATGGCGATGATGATGGCCAGGACAACGCCCATGGAGTTGGCGTAGCCGTACTTATACAGCTGGAAGGCGTTGGTATACAGGTAGTACATCACCGTGTTGGTGGTGCCCTCCGGCCCGCCGGAGGTGAGCAGCTGAATCAGGGAGAAGCACTGGAAGGTGTTGATGGTGGTGATCACCACGATGTACAGGGTGGTGGGCATTACCTGGGGCCACTTGATCTTCCAGAACACCTGCAAATCGGTGGCACCGTCCACCTGGGCGGCCTCCACCAGGGACTGGTCCACATTGCCCAGGGCCGCCACGTACAGCACGATGGGCTGGCCCACGTAGGTGGTGAACATGATGAGGATGATGCACCAGATGGCAAAGCGCGTATCTCCCAGCCACATGACGTTCTTGCCGATAAGCCCCAGGGAACTGAGGACGTAGTTGAGGATGCCGCTGTAGCCGTCGAACATCCACTTCCACACCACCACCACGGCCACCGTGCCGGTGACCACGGGCAGGTAGAACACGCAGCGGAAGAAGGAGCGCACGCCCTCCCGCATCTGGTAGATGGCGGAGCTCACCCACAGCGAGAACAGGGTGACGGCGGGCACCGTGACCACCACCAGGATCAGGGTGTTCAGCATGGCCCGCAGGAAGGTCTTATCCTGGAACAGGTCGATGTAGTTTTTCAGGCCGATGAAGTTCTCCGCGGCTACCGGGTTCTTCATGGTGTAGTTGAACAAGCTGGTGACAACGCCGGTGATCATGGGCAGGATGACGAAAGCGACGAAGAAAAACAGCGCGGGCAGCATGAACAGATAGGCCACCACAGTTTCGCGCCGTTTGAGCGCGTGGCTGTTGCGCTGGGCAGGTGTTTTTGCCATACAAATCCCTCCCTGGTTATGGCAGAAATAGGAGTCCGCCCCGCCTCCCCGCCCATGCGGGAAGGCGGGGCGGATTCTCAGTGTCAGCTCAGGTTACAGGCTTCAACGCTTCGGGGACGGATCAGCCCGCCATGCCGGCGTTGGAGGCCTCCACCGCCGCGTTGGCCAGCTCGGTCACATCGCCGCCGCCGGTGATCTTCTGGAGCATATCGAACCACTGGGCGCGCATATTCGCGAAGCCGTCCATGGTGTTGTAGTAGGGGCCGTACATCTTGGTGAACTCCACCAGCAGCTCCTTCTCGGCGTCGCCGGGATACAGGTTGCCCATGGACTGGAGCACGGGGAACGCGCCGGTGCGGGTGACGTTCTCCTTGTTGTCGCACAGCCACTTGATGAAGGTCTTGGCGGCCTCGGCCTTGGCATCGTCGCCGTTGTCAAACACGCAGAAGCCGTTGACCAGATACTCCAGGACGGGCTTGCCGTCGGCGGAGGGGAAGGGCAGGGAGATGGGAGTCACGCCGTTGGCCTCCATGGTGGCGGCGTTGTTGCCGGCCGCGGAGGTGCCCCAGCAGAACTCATAGGCGGTGGTGCCGGCCACGAACAGCTCGATGGACTGGCCGCCGTTGTACTGCACGCCGTTGCCCAGCCAACCCTTGTCGATCCACTCCTGGGCCTTGGTCAGGCCCTGGATCATGGCCTCGCTGTTAAAGGTGTACTCCTTGCCGTCGGCCACGGAGCCGTCGTACAGGTTGGCGATGAAGGCGCGGGTGCCTTGGTCGCCGCCCTGGCCGCCGCAGAACAGCACGCCGGGGTTGTAGCCGGCGGCAGTCAGCTTCTCAATGGCTTTCTCGAAGTCCTCGGTGGTCCAGGCCCGGTTGCCCTCCAGGTTCACGAACTCCATGGCACCGGAATCGGTCCACATCTTCTCGTTGATGGCCATGTAGAAGGGGGAAGCGGAGATGGGGTACATATAGTAAGTACCGTTGCCCTGGCAGGAGGTGAGCAGGTCGTCATTGCCCACGTCCTTCTTGAACTCGTCGGTGAACATATCGCCCAGATCCACCAGCTTGCCGTTCTTGCCGTACTCAATGATGCGGCCCGGGGCGTCGAACAGGATGTCGGCGGCGGTGCCGGACTCAATGGCGGTGGTGATCTTGTCGCTGGCGGTGGTGAAGTCGATGGTCTCCACCCGCACGGTGATGCCGGGATGGCTGGCGTTGAACTCGTCCACCAGCTTCTGCTCATAGGTGCCGGCGGGGTCGTCCGCGTCCTGGATGAACGTGGGGGGAGCCCACCACAGCAGCTCTACTTCGTCGGCGGGCTCATTGCCCTCCTCGGTGGGGTTGGCGGGGGGATTGCTGGCGTCTGGCGTCTTGGTGGGATCAGGATCCTTGCCGCCTGTGCAGGCGGCAAGAGACAGCACTATGCATAGTGCCAGCACCAGAGCCAGAACCTTGCGAATCGTTTTCATTCTGTGTTCCTCCTCAAATTTGATAATTCTCCGCCCGCGCAGACCACGGGCTCTTGTTCAGATTGTATAATCTTTCCTAACGTTTGTCAATACGGTATTTGAAAATAATTTCGCGTTTTTTCCTTTATGGGAAAAAGTTTTCTTTCCCCGCCCTTTGCCCTCACAAATGCTTGTCCGCCAGGGCGTCCGCCACCTGCTTGCGCCTGTTCCGGCAGGCCTCCATGTCCCGGCGGCACACCTCGCTGAACAGCACGTCGATGAGAAAAAGCTGCCCCATCCGGGCGGCCACGGACCCCATCTGGAGGGGCCCCTCCCGGGCCCCGCACTCCAGCACCACGTCGGCGCAGGAGGCCCCGGGGGACTTGGGGAAGCGGGTGATCAGGATGGTGCGCGCCCCCCGCTCCTGGGCGATCTTCATCACGTCCACCACGTCCCGGGTGGAGCCGGAGTAGGAGAAATACACCACCACGTCCCGCTCGGTCAGCATGGCGCAGCGGATGGCCTGGAAGTGGGAGTCCTCCACGGCGTAGAAGTTGGGCAGGGCGGTGGAGAACAGGTGGGCCGCCTCCTGGGCCAGCACCATGGAGCCGCCCAGCCCCATGCACAGCACCCGGTCCGCCGAGAGGATCAGCTCCGCCGCCTTGGTCACCGCCCCGGGGTTGATGAGGGCCAGGGTCTGGGTGACGGCGTCCACGTCGGCGGCATAGATCTTCTGGCACATATCGCCCAGGCTGTCCTCCGCCTGGATCTCGCCGTACAGGGGGTTCATGGGCCGCTGGGCGGAGCCGGAGCCCGCCACCGCCAGCTTGAACGCGCTGTAGCCCTTGTAGCCCAGGCGGCGGCAGAACCGGGACACGGTGGCCTCCGCCACCTCCGCCACCTCCGCCATCTCGGAGATGGACATATATTGGCACTCCTGCCGCTGGAGGAGCATATAGTCCGCGATCTTCTTCTCCGCGCTGGTGAGCTGGTAATATTCCCGGTTGATTCTGGTGAATACGTCGCCGTAAGGCATACAGGCCCCCTTACTGCCCGCTCAGGAGTCCGTCCAGCATCCGCTCGCACATACTCAGCATACGGGGCAGATGGAACGGACCCTTGAACGTGCTCCCCTTGCAGGGCGGCTGGGTGGGCTTCCCGTCCCGGCGCAGGTAGCCGTACCACTCGCCGTACTCGGGATCGGAGAAATACCGCTTGCAGTAGTCCAGGGTCTTTTCGAACCAATCCAGGTACTTCTCCTCCCCGGTGTCCCGGTAGAGCATCAGGCTGGCGATGAGGATCTCGTCATGGGGCCACCACAGCTTCATGTCGTGCTCATAGGCCTCGGGGGGACGGCCCAGGCAGTCCACAAAGTACAGCAGGCCGCCGTACTCGTGGTCCCAGCCCATGTCGACGGCCCAGTCGAAGATCTGGGCGGCCTTCTTCACCAGCTCCTGGTCCCCAGTGCGCTGGGCGTGCTCCAGCAGGAACCACACGCCCTCGATGTCGTGGCCCGGGTTCACAATGCGGCCCTCGGTGTAGTTCAGCCGGGCCTCCCCGCCGGGGCCCACGTTCTCCAGCACGCACTTCAGCTCGGGGTGGACGTGGTACTTGAAAATCTCGTCCACGCACTGCTGGGCCCGCTCCTCATAGAGGGCCTTCCGCTCTGGGTCCACCCGCAGCAGGGTGCCGGTGACGTTGAGGAGGATCATGGGGATGCCGAAGGCCCGCCCGGTGCGGGTCTCGGGGATGGTCTTGGGGCCGATGCCCGTGGGGTCGGCCATGCCGTGGTTCAGATCCCAGTACAGGTCATAGGCCCGGCGGGCCCGCTCCAGGTGCTCCTCCCCCCCGGCCACGCCGTAGTACTCCGCGTTGGCCAGGGCGTAAAACGCCTCGGAGAAGCAGTACCGCCGCTGGCGCAGGGGCTGTCCGTCCTCGGTGACGGTGAAGTACAGCCGCCCCCCCGCCCCGTAGTTGACGCAGTGCTCCTCCAGGAAGTCCAGGCAGCTCCTGCTGGCGGCCAGCCACTCGTCCCTGGGGCCGTAGAGGTGGCACAGGTAGGCGAAGATCCAGCCGCACCGCCCCTGCATCCACACACTCTTGTCGGTGGAGAACACCTTTCCCTCCCGGTCCAGGCAGGTGTACACCCCGCCGTGCACCGGGTCCATGCCGTTGTCCAGCCAAAACGCCACGCAGCGGTCCAGCTCCTCCTTGAGCCACTGGTGGTGGCCCTGTATGCGCTTCACATCCATAAATGCGTTCCGCCTTTCCTCAGAGAATTGGATTTAATGTAAGGAGCGGGGTGCGCCGCCCCTCGCCTGATATTCTTATGATACCTGCCCCGGCGGGCCGCGTCAAGGGTGTGGACGAAAATAATTTTCATTTCCTTCAAAAAATGCTTGACATTTTGCGGAAAACTGATAGGCTTATAGTGTGGATACTGGGCACTTTTTGGCTACTGTTACAAAAAACGGGAAATTTCTTCCGTCCAACCCGCGTTTTGCCCGCATCCGTTACTTCTATGGAATGAAATGGAGGACAACCGGCATGAATCATCTCGGCATTGAAGTTTCTGTGAAGAATGTCCCCGAGCTGGACCCCGGCTTTATCCCGCTGGCCCAGTTCAACCGCGCTTTCCTGGCCGGGGCGGACAAGCCCCTGGACGTGGCCGTGGAACGCTCCAACGGCCAGGTGGCGGTGTGGCACGTGAAGGTGCACAGCGATCCCGCCTTTGCCGCCGCCGACGAATATTATGTGGAACGGGTCATCAAGACCATGCTGTGGATGTACGGCGGCTTCCGGGTGTACCTGGCCGGTAGCCAGGAGCTGGCGGACCGGATGAACGTCCACTATTCCGCCACCGGCCGCCAGTCCTTCGACTGGGACTACATGGCCAACGTGTACGAGCACCCCTTTGAGATCATCGCCTGCGACAAGGTGCCCCAGGAGAGCGGCGACCCCAAGGCCATCGGCCGCCACCTGGACGGCTGCCGCATCGGCTTCGACGCCGGCGGCTCCGACCGGAAGGTGTCCGCCGTCATCGACGGCGAGCCGGTGTTCTCCGAGGAGGTGGTCTGGTTCCCCAAGATCACCGCCGACCCCGACTACCACTACGACGGCATCGTGGCCGCCCTGAAGTCCGCCGCCGAGCATATGCCCCGGGTGGACGCGGTGGGCGTGTCCTCCGCCGGGGTGTATATCGACAACCGCACCATGAACGCCTCCCTGTTCCTCCAGGTGCCCAAGGACCTCTTTGACGCCAAGGTGAAGGACATTTACATCCGCGCCATCACCGACACCTTCGGCGACGTGCCCTACATCGTGGCCAACGACGGCGACGTGTCCGCCCTGGCGGGGGCCATGAACCTGGGCGAGAACAACGTGCTGGGCATCGCCATGGGCACCAGCGAGGCGGTGGGCTACGTGGACGCTGAGGGCCGGGTCACCGGCTGGCTCAACGAGCTGGCCTTCGTCCCGGTGGACGCCAACCCGGAGGCCATGCGGGACGAGTGGAGCGGCGACATCGGCTGCGGCGTGAAGTACTTCTCCCAGGACGGCGTGATCAAACTGGCCCCCCGGGCCGGGATCGAGCTGGACGAGGCCCTCTCCCCCGCCGAGAAGCTGAAGGTGGTGCAGAAGCTGCTGGACGAGGGCAGCCCCGCCGCCGAGAAGGTGTACCAGTCCATCGGCGTGTACCTGGGCCACTCCCTGGCCCTGTACCACGGCTACTACGGCTTCAAGTACGCCCAGCTCCAGGGCCGGGTGATGTCCGGCCGGGGCGGCGACATCATCCTGGACACCGCCAAGGCGGTGCTGGCGGACGAGTACCCCCAGGTGGCCCAGGCCATCGACGCCTCCCTGCCCGACGAGAAGGCCCGCCGGGTGGGCCAGTCCGTGGCCGCCGCCTCCCTGCCCGAGCTGAGAAAATAAACCGTAGGGGCCGGTGTCTCTACCGGCCATGGGTAACGTTGATTGTCAAGGCCGATGAGGACATCGGCCCCTACACATTCTGTTATCTGCGAGGTCTTTACCGTGAAAAAGCATATTCTGTGCCTGGGCGACTCCAACACCCACGGCTACTGCGCCGACCCCGCCGACTGCGCCGACGGCGGCATCCGCTTTAACGAGGACGAGCGGTGGACCTGCCGCCTCCAGGCCGCCCTGGGCCCCGACTATCTGGTGACGGAGGAGGGGCTGAGCGGACGCACCACCGTATTCCCGGACCCCCTCCACGAGACCATGGACGCGCTGACGGTGATCTACTCCCTGCTGAAAAGCCACGAGGCCGTCGACCTGCTGATCATCATGCTGGGCACCAACGACGTGAAGGAACGCTTCGGGGCCAACGCCCCCTGCATCGCCCTCGGCATGGAGCGGCTGGTGCGCAAGGCCCAGAGCGTGGACTGCTGGGGGGATCACGCCCCCAACATCCTGGTGGTGTGCCCCCCCTGCATCCTGCCGGAGATGGAGGGCTCGGACAACGGTCTGGCCATGGGCAGGGGCTGTATTGAGAAATCCCGGGCACTGCCCCCCTACCTGAAGGCCCACGCGGCCCTCACCGGGGCGCACTATACGGAGGCTCTGGACTGCGAGTTCAACCGCGTGGACGGAATGCACCTGACCCGGAGGGGCCACGCCCAGCTGGCGGACAAGCTGGCGGAGCTGGTGCCCACCCTGATGCCCTGACAGGTACACAACAGAACAGGAGCGGTACGGCCATGGGCCGTACCGCTCCTGTCTTCCTGAACGCTCACACCAGCGGCTTTATCATGATGATCCCATGACAGTGAATCCCGTAGCAGTTGGGGATCAGGCCCGCCGGAGTAAACCCATAGTCCACAAAATAGTCAAAATGCGCTCTGCCGTGAGAAGCCAGCACCCTCAGCTCGTCCGCATAATTTGCCAGCGGCCTGCCGTGGCAGGACAACCCAGGGGAACTGATCACATACTTCAAATTGCGGAAGCCCTTCTCCCTCGCGTGGGCCTCTGCCTGTCTCAGCAGCGGCTCCAGCTGCCCCTCCATGACAAAGCTCCCGTTGTCGTCGTATCCCAGGCACTCAACGCTCAGACAGGAGTAGCCCTCGTATTCCGCGCACAGGATCCACCCCTTGGGAGCTGTCGGCTCCCCCATATACCAGCCCACCAGCTTCGCCAGCGCGGACACCTCCAAGAGCTGCTGGCTCGCCCCCTCGAAGTCCCACCAATCCGGCTTGATGGCGGCCATGAGCTCCGCCACTGCGGCGGCATTTGAGGAATTGATCTGATAAATTCCCACGGTCACTCCTCCTCATCGTCCAATTCGGGGACGGTGCCCTCCGCCTCTCCCTGCTCCTCCATAAAGGGCCGGAACACCCGCTCCAGCAGCAAACTGGCCAGCAGTGCCCACACATAGGGCAGCACCAGCCACACCATCCACATCCAGAACTCCACGCACAGCAGGACGCAGCCCACGGTGAGCAGGCCCAGCAGCAGGGTGGTCAGCGGGTGGGCCAGGGCCAGCTTCACGCTGGCGGCCAGCAGGCCCCCCACCCCGAAGGTGAACCGGGACAGCACCGGGAAGATGTAGGCGGCGGTGCCGCACAGCACCACCAGAAAAATCCAGAAGGCGATGTAGCAGGCGAACAGCGTCCCGTCCCCCGCCGCCGCCCCGGCGTACAGGAAGCCGTGGAGCTTTACCATGGCCCAGCCCAACGCCGCCACCGCCAGCCCCGCGGGACAGCCCACCTTGAAGTTGGCCTTCAGCGACGCCCAGAACCGCAGGTAGCCCCCGGGCTGGTTCCTCCGCAGGTGGCGGGCCATGGCGTCGTACAGGGCGGTGGTGCCGGGGCCAAGGCCCGCCACCGTCACCGCGCACACCAGCCACAGCACGCTGAACGCCAGCACGTCCGCCAGCACGCTGAAGATCTTGAACAGCATATTGTCCCCGCTGAAGAATTTATTCAGCATCTCCATCCTCCATTCCCCGGCGGCGCAGACGCCGCCCGCCGCCCACCGGCCCCCATTCCGGCAGGGGCAGCCGCTGCATGGAGCCGAACACGTAGTCCTTCAGCCGGGGGTAGTCCCCGGACAGCCGGGCCACCAGCTCCTTCACCTCCTGCCGCCGGGTGTTGCCATCGGCGGGGCAGGGGTTGTGGACCACCGGAAGGTTGTGACGCCGCGCCGCCCCCCGCACCATCCCCTCCCCGCAGTACAGCAGGGGGCGGATCTGGGTGATGTCCATCCGGTCCAGGTAGGTCACCGGCTGGAAGCAGGACAGGCGGCCCTCGTAGAACAGGGACAGGAAAAAGGTCTCCACCGCGTCGTCCCGGTGGTGGCCCAGGGCCACCTTATCAATGCCCAGCTCCTTGAGGGCGGCGTGCATGGCCCCCCGGCGCATTTTCGCGCACATGGAGCAGGGGTTCTTTTCCCGCCGCAGGTCAAAGATGATGTGGAAAATCTCCGTCTCGATGAGGTGGTAGGGCACGTCCAGCTCCCGGCACAGCCCCTCCACCGGGGCAAAGTCCATCCCGGGCGCGCCGGGGTGGACGGTGACGGCGTGGAGCGTAAAGGGCGCGGGGTAGAACTCCCGCAGCTTCGCCATGGCGTACAGCAGCACCAGGGAGTCCTTGCCGCCGGACACCCCCACGGCGATCTTGTCCCCGGCGTGGATCATGTCGTAGTCCTCCACGCACCGGCGCAGGTAGGACAGGATATGCTGCATTGCCGCTTCCCCCTTCTGAACAGCATGGTCAGGGAGGGGCCTGCCCCTCCCCCGGCGCGGATGTCAGCCGTCTCCCTTTTGAAAAATCAAAACGAGCATACGGAAGCATCCGACCGTTTGACAATGAAAAAGCGAGTATTTGAAAAAAATCTGAAAAAATACCAATATTTCGGTTGACAGATCCGCTTTCCCGCATTATAATACACCATGCTCCCCGTTGTAAAGGGGAGCTATCCTATGTTTCATACTTTTTCTCGAGAGAAAAAGTATCAAAAAGAGCTTTAAACTCGCCACAAACGTATCGCAGGCCTCTGAGTTTCCGCCCGGTGACGAACAAAGCGTTTTTGAGAAGAAGTATTAAACAAATTTAAATAAATGGAGGAAACCAGAAATGTCTACCTTTATGGCAAACAAGGGTAACATCCAGCGCAAGTGGTACGTGCTGGACGCTGCCGGCAAGCCTCTGGGCAAGACGGCGGTCACCGCGGCCACCATCCTGCGGGGCAAGCATAAGCCCGAGTACACCCCCCACGCCGACTGCGGCGATTTCGTCATCGTCATCAACGCGGAGAAGGCGGTGCTCACCGGCAAGAAGCTGGAGCAGAAGTACTACCGCACCCACTCCGGCTGGGTGGGCGGTCTCAAGGAGACCAAGTACCGCCTGCTGATGCAGAGCAAGCCCGAGCTGGCCATGCGGCTGGCCGTCCGCGGCATGATGCCCCGGAACATCGTCACCAAGGACTCGCTGACCCGCCTGAAGATCTACCGCGGCGACAGCCATCCCCACGCCGCCCAGAAGCCCGAAGCCTGGGCCGTGGACTAAGGAGGTAACCGATCATGTATAAGAGCAAGAAGCCCTATCACTACGGCACCGGCCGCCGGAAGTCCTCCGTGGCCCGCGTCCACCTGTTCCCCGGCGGCACCGGCTCCATCACCATCAACGGCCGGGACATTGAGGAGTATTTCGGCCTGGAGACCCTGAAGATGGTGGTCCGCCAGCCGCTGAACACCACCGGAACCGTGGGCAAGGTGGACATCACCGCCACCGTCACCGGGGGCGGCGTCACCGGGCAGGCCGGCGCGCTGCGCCACGGCATCTCCCGCGCCCTGCTGGAGATGGACCCCGAGTTCCGCCCCGCGCTGAAGGCCGCCGGGTTCCTCACCCGCGATCCGCGTATGAAGGAGCGTAAGAAGTACGGCCTCAAGGCGGCCCGCCGCGCTCCCCAGTTCTCCAAACGTTGATTTTATATCCGAAAACGCTCAAAAACCCCGGAAAATCGAATTTTCCGGGGTTTTTTCTTTTGAAAACCTTTGATAGCCTTTGCCCAAATTTGGCCTGATTTGACCCGATTTGACCCTGTTTTTTTGGGTTAAATATGGGCTAACCGGCCCTTTTGGGTTAAAAAATGGGCTAACTGACAGAGCGAAAGAAGTCGATTTGGGCCTGGTCTTAGGGCAGGCCGTCGTGGGCGGCTATCACCCTCTCTAAAGGCCCCCAATGCCAAAAGATCAATCTGTATTTTTCTCCTGATTTGACTTGATTTGTCATAACTGAATACTGTTTATATTTCAGCCATACATAGAGCGCCGAATCATTCCCTGAATGAAACGGCGCTCTTTTTTTGTCCCGGTTGGCAGACGTAATTACCCCCCTGCCCCGACTCTACATAGCCGTCTAAATCCCGCAGACGGCTGTGAATTTTACAGTAGGAGGACAAGTCATGAAGTGGAAGAAGAATGAGGCGCAGAACAGCGAGGCCCGCGTTGAGAAGCTGGCCGACGAGGTTCGCAGCACCGCCCAGCAGAGTATGGAGGCCCTGTGGAGCGCCTTCCTGGAGGTGGGCGAGCTGGACATGGTGCGGGCCACGGAGAAGACCCTGCGGCTCATGGTGAGCCACGGCGACTGCACCGGGGCCATGAAGGTGCTGGAGGGCGTCTATGCCCTGGTGGAGATCGCGCCGTCGGAGGACTTCACCGACTGCCAGCAGTACCCCGCCCTGGCGCAGATGTTCATGGAGGAGTTTCTGGCGGAGAGCGAGGACTTCATCTTTGACGCTGGCATGGAGGACGTTCTGGCACTTCTCATGGACGAGGGGCAGTAGGCCCCAGGTGGGCCTCTGGCCCACTTTACATAGCCGCCTGTTTCGCCGTAGGCGGCTAAATCTATGGAAAGGAGGGAACCCCAAAATGGCGAAACCGAAAGTGATAAGCGTAGCAAATCAAAAGGGCGGCGTTGGCAAAAGCACGACTGTCTACAACCTGGGGGCCGGTCTTGCGCTGGAAGGAAAGAAAGTTCTCCTGCTGGACGTAGACCCCCAGGGTGATCTGACCAAGATGCTGGGCCAGCGCAAGCCCCACGACCTGCCCCTGACCCTTGCCAATGTCATGAGCGATGTGGTGTCCGGGAAAGAGCCGACCGGCCACCCGGAGATCATGCACCACCGTGAGGGCTTTGACTTCGTGCCGGGGAACCGCAGCCTGTCCGCCGTGGAGGTCAGTTTGGTGAACGTGATGAGCCGGGAAACGGTACTGCGGCAGTATGTGGACAGCGTAAAGCGGGACTATGACTATGTTCTGCTGGATTGCCGTCCCTCGCTGGGTATGCTGGTCATCAACGCCCTGTCCGCGTCGGACTATGTTCTTATCCCTGTCCAGGCGGACTATCTGGCGGCGGAGGACATGACGGAGCTGGTGGGCACGGTGCGGAGCATCCAGCGGCAGATCAACCCCAAGCTGAAGATCGGCGGCGTGTTCCTGACAATGGCGAATGAAACCAACTTCCGCAAGGATATTGTCGCCACCGTCAAATCGAATTTTGGGAAACACCTGCCCGTGATGGACGCGGTGATCCCGGCAACGGTGCGGCTGGCGGAGGTCAGCACAGCGGACAAGAGCATTTTCCAGCATGAACCCAGGGGGCGGGCGGCGGAAGCCTACCGCAGTCTGACAAAGGAGGTGTTGAAGATTGGCGAAAAGCAGCGCAGCCGGACTTCTGACCTCAGTCGATAGTATGTTCACCACCCAGGAGGAACGGGACAACGCCCAGCGCAGCTATGTGACCGACTTGCCCATCGCTGAAATCAGCGACTTTCCAGACCACCCGTTCAAGGTGCGGATGGACGAGAGTATGACGGAGATGGTGGAGAGCGTCAAAGAGCGCGGTGTTCTCTCTCCCGTGCTGGTGCGGCCCATGCCAGACGGCGGTTATCAGATGGTGTCCGGCCATCGCCGCAAGTTTGCGTCGGAGCTGGCGGAACTGCCCACGGTGCCCTGCATCGTCCGGGAACTGACAGACGATGAAGCCATCATTATCATGGTGGACAGCAATCTCCAACGTGAGCGCGTTCTGCCCTCGGAAAAGGCGTTTGCCTACAAGATGAAGCTGGACGCCATGCGGCGGCAGGCTGGCAGACCGAGCAAAGAAAATAGTGTCCCAGCGGGACACCATTCTTTGGTGGGGAAATCAAGAGAGATTTTAGCGTCCAATTCCCCCGACAGTAATACCCAAATTCAACGCTATATTCGCCTGACGAGCCTTGTGCCCGAACTGCTGGACATGGTGGACAATACTGTACTGAAAGAAAAGGGCACGTTACAAATGGCCTTGCGCCCCGCCGTGGAGCTGTCCTATCTGCCGGAGAATGAGCAGAACGCCTTGTTGGAGGTCATGGAGGGCGAGGACTGCACCCCCTCCCACGCCCAGGCCATCAAAATCAGGGACTTTTCCGAAAAGGGCAAGCTGAACCCCGATGTGATCCTGTCCATCATGCAGGAGGAAAAGCCCAATCAGGTGGAGCAATTCAAAATGCCCCGGAACCGCATCGACAAGTTTTTCCCTGCGGGGACGCCCGCACAGAAAATTGAGGACACCATCGTGAAAGCGTTGGAGATGTACCGCAGGCGGGAAAGGGGGCGGGAGCGGTGAACGTCACACCTGGGGGATATTCTGCCCTTTTGCGGCCCTGGCACCTCCCACGCCCTCCCCCTCTCACACTCTCCCCCTCAAAACCTGCTGTACCTGCTGAAAAGAAAGACCTTGACTGATCGGAAAGTATCTGCTTTTTCAGCAAGTAATTCTTTGGAGGTGGTTGCTATTGTGCTATAAGCAAACAAGAACCCAAACTGGGTAGGTGACATCATGGAAAGACTGTATCACGGGACTACCGAGGAAAGCTGCCGCTCAATTCTTGCAAATGGATTTAGCCACGATGCGGTTGTATGGACTTGCAGCGATCCCGATATGATGTATTTCTACGACCAAGGAATGGTTGCGAAAGAGTTTGACCTGACACCAGGGAAGGCAAGAGAACGGTGCTTTGAACTGGCCTTGCAGTCCGCATTTACTACCGCTGCAATCACAAACAGCCTATCTCAAAACCTTTTTGTATTGGAAGTACAGGTGCCGGACTACCTCACAAATATCATATTGCCGGATCAATCCACTGGACTTTGGGATGGATTTGACGTATGTGTTCCTACTACGGCCCTGAATCGCCTTCCGTTCAACGTGTATGCGGCGATGGATTGTTATTCGCCAAGGCTTGCCATCCTATCCCTGTCTGTTTTAGCCCACAACGAGTATCTGCCCATAGTGCGCTTAACAAGGCTGGAACAGGACGTAATCGCGGAGATGAATGAAAGCGCAATCGAACCATTTTTGACCACAGTAAATGATTTCTTCTCTCAGTTCAGACCTACCCAGCTTTATCATGGTATCCATGTGGGGCAAATACCCAATATGGATGATCCCGCCAAGCGTATCCGTTCTCTTGAAAGGCAAGGCGATATGGGCAGGTAAAACTTTTTTCAGCCGGTAAAACCTTTGACCCCGTGGAGCGCCACGGGCTTTTTTGCGCCCAAAATCAACAACATGGAGGTATTTTTTCTATGAAGCGGAAAACCATCACCCACGCGGCTCGGCTGCTGTGCGTCCTGGCCCTTGCCATGACCATGACCATGACCACCGCCGCCTTTGCCGCCGACCCGCCTGAACCCGCCCAGCCGTCCCCCTGCTACCCCACCGCCGTCACCCGGAGCGAGGACGGCGGCGAGATCAGGAAGATGTACGACCTGGGGCCGGAGGACGACCCCGCTGGCATCCCCCGTTCCGACTTTGAGCAGGAGGGCTACCACTACACCCTCACCGACCTGCTGAAACAGGAGCTTCCCGCCAATGAGAGCCGACAGCACACCGAAACCGTGTCCGTGCCCAGCCAGAGCAAGGACATGGGCGCGGTGCTGGCCCTCCTGCCGCAGACAAAGGAGTTTGTCACCGAGGACGGCCTTGCCGGGACGCTGGCCCTGAAGCTGGACACGGTGAAGGTGGAGGTGGCCGGGTATGGCAGCTCCACCAAGAGCGTCACCGCCACCCGCACCTACCCCGGCCTTGCCGACCAGGACACGCAGTATATCCCCAAGTCCATCACCGACAACGGCCACTCCCTGACCCTCCAGACCGTCAACTGGCAGACCGAGGGGGACGGCCACTTTACCGCCGTTGCCTCCTACTCCGGCTCCACCACCAGCTCCTATGTGAAGGGCTACACCGTCACCGCCGACTACGCTGGCACCGTCAGCCGTATCAACCTGAACAAAATCCGCTATGTGGCGATCTTCGAGGGCACGGCCCTGGAACCCGTGGCCCCGGAGGAACCCGGCAACACTTCCGACCCCGGCCAGACCGACCCCGCCGACCCCACCGCTCCCGTTGACCCCACCGACCCCACCGGCCAGGACGCCCCAACCGGCGAGAAGAACAGCGTCCTGCCCGTGGTGGCCGTTGTCGTGGTGGTGCTGCTGGGCGGCGGCGTGTTCTACTTCATCAAACGCAGGAGGTAATCTACCATGAAGAAACTCACCATGCTTTTTTCCCTGCTGTGCCTGACCCTGGCCCTGACGGTGCCCGCCAGCGCCCTTGAGTACAACATCGACGGCCCCGGCGACCCGGAGTACGGCAAGTCCACCTCCATCGAGCCGGTGGTCACGGCTGACCGGGGCGAGCTGCCCAACGTGGACGTGAGCAAGAACGCGGCCCTGATCCCGCCCACGTTCGGAAGCCCCACCGCCTACACCCTGAACACCGGCAACCCCCTGACCCCCAATCTGGCCCCCGGCTATATGCTGGGCGAGGGGGCCGTCATCAACGGCAACACCGGGATCACCGTCACCCCGCCCGACTTCAACACCATCCCCAGCGGTATCGTATCCGGCAGCGGCACCACCTCCGAGAGTACGGCTACTCCCATCCCCTCCACCGGCTTCACGGAGGTCACGTCCGACCTCTACTACAAGGGCGGCTACCTGGCTACCCTGAAAATCCCCAGCCTGAACGTAAACGTCAAGGTCTATGAGGGCACGGGCAGCTCCGTCCTGGCAAAAGGGGCGGGCCACTTCGAGGACACCAGCATTTGGGACGGAAACTGCTGTATCGCCGGTCATAACCGGGGAACGAACTGCTACTTCGGAGAAATCCACAGTCTGAATGTGGGCGACACCATCACCCTGACCACCCGGCTGGGCACCCGCACCTACTCCGTCACCAGCGTGAACAAGATCAGCGAAACGGACAACTCCCTGCTGGCCCCCACTTCTGAAAACTGCGTGACCCTGTTCACCTGTGTTCGCAATCAGAGCGCCTACCGCTGGGCTGTCCGGGCCGTGGAGGTCTGATACCCGCTGAAAAGAAATTCGCACCTTAGACTGTTTCCCTCCTTTGTGGTACTGTTGGGACAGCAAATCCCCCAACATACACAACAGGAGGTCGTTCATAATGAAAAACAGTCTGAACCGCTTGCTTGCCGGGATCGCCTGCACCGTCCTTGTCGCCGGTTTGAGCGTTCCGGCCCACGCCGCAGAAGCCCAGCCGGAAGCCTACACCATCAGCGCCGCCCAATGGAGCCGGGAGGACTTCTCCCAGGACGCCAACCCGGACGTGTTCACCGCCACCTATGACCGGGCGCTCTACAACGCCATTCGCCAGACGTTGGTGGACGGCACCAGCGACACCGCCCCCGCCTACACGATGGTGGGCGACAGCGAGTACAGCGCCGTCAAGAACCTGCTGGCCCGGATGGAGGGCGTTACGCGGTACGAGCATCACGTCCCGGAGAACTTCACCAACTACTATGAGTACCTGGACTAC
This sequence comes from uncultured Oscillospiraceae bacterium, assembly GCA_910585265.1. GTDB lineage: Bacteria > Bacillota > Clostridia > Oscillospirales > Oscillospiraceae > Enterenecus. Next base: position 88,620 of record CAJUCA010000007.1, read on the forward strand.
TTCGCCGTGTCCGCCGCCATGCCGGAGAATTACCAAGCGCCCTTTGACTTCGTCCAGCCCACCATCCAGGCCGCAGACGGGATGACCGACCGGGAGAAGGTGGAGTACCTGAACGACTACCTGTGTACCCTGCTGGCCTACAAAAAGGGCAAGACGGCGGGCGTGACCCGCACCTTTGTCCAGCACAGCGGGGAGCTTCAAGCGGCCTGCGGCTCCTACGCCAGAGCGTTCAAATTCCTGTGCGGGGCGGCTGGCATCCCCTGCTTCACCATCAGCACCAGCAACCATACCTGGAATATGGTCTATGTGGACGGCCAGTGGCTCCATGTGGACGTGTCCCTGAACGACCTGACAAGCAGCCATTCCATGCTGCTTCGGGAAACCTACCCCAACCATCCAGACCGAGCGCCGGAACAGACGGCTTTCCTGAAAGAGCTGTTCGTCCCCGGCTCGACTAAGTAAGACAACTGAACAAGCGCATCCGATAGGCAGACTGTGAGAGCAGCCTGCCTTTTCTTATGCCCGGAAAGAAAGGAGAACCCATGAAACACAAGCATTTCAACCGCCTGCTGTCCATGCTGCTGGTGGTGGCTACGCTGTTCGGCCTGATGGCAGTCCCCGCCAGCGCCGCCACGTTGGAAAACAGCGGCACCGTCACCATCCAACAGGCCGGGTATGGCAACTATCTGTCCAAGAAAAACGGCGGCACCATCGGCGGCGGCTACTGGAAGTACACCAGCAACAACGGCGTGACCGGCACCGCCTACTGCGTCAACCACGGGCTGAAAGGGGTATCCCCCTCCAAGGCCCTGACGGTGCAGGAGTACAACCGGGAACCTAAGACGATGGGAGCCTTTGCGAATGGCTATCCGAACCGCACCTTGGAGCAGTTCAAGGAGCTTCACGCCGATGATGTGCGGGGCATCGCCAGTCTGACGGAGGACGAGTACAAATACGCCACGCAGATGGCGGTTTGGGCCACCTGCGGCCAGCTCTCCGTCCCCGGCACCTCCTTTACCGCTGGCCGGGATGTTCTGACGGAACCCACCTCGGACGCTCAGAAAATCCGCGTTTTTGACAGCATCAAGGCCATACTGCGCCTTGCCAACGGCTGGACGCAGTACCTCAGCACCGGCCTGTCCCTCCGGGCTGAGGAAAACCAGGATGTGCGTGGCGTGGAAGTGGTGAACGAGTTCGGCCTGGAAGGGGCCGCAGAGGACAACACCGACGGTATCAAGCTGGAACGCATCAACGGCAAGGAGTATTACACCCGCGTGGTGTATGTGTCCTCCGCCACCTCCACCTGGATCGACGGCTATAAAACCAAGGTGTACTCCACCGACGCCCCCCAGGGCACCATCTTTGTGGCGGAAAACAATTCGCCCCTGGGAACGGTGCAGGAGAACGGGGCCACCTGCTACAAGGTGGATACCAGCCAGAACCGCAGCACCACCCTCAACTCCAACGGCAGCGAGTATTACGGCGCGTTCAAGGTCTGCATCCCCGTGGACACCGCCGCCGCCGAGGGCAGCTTCACCATCAAGGCAGCGGGCGGCGTGGCGCAGTTCAACTTGTATCTGGCCTACAACCCCGCCGCGTCGGAACAGTCCTATATCATTTCCGACCCCGGCTATACCAATCTGGACGCCCAAATCCCCTTTAAGTGGAGCGGTACGGAGGAAACCGACACCGCCAGCTTGCAGGTAATCAAGGCCGGGGCGGGCGGCGCTCCCCTGGAGGGGGCCGAGTTCACCCTGACCGGCGACAAGGGCACCAGCGTCAGCGGCACCACCGACCGCAACGGCCAGATCGTATGGCGTGACCTGCCCGCCGACGAAAAATTTACCCTGACGGAAACCGCCGCCCCGGAGGGCTATCAGATCGTGGCCCCCATGAACGTCACCCTGACCGCTGGCCGCACCGAGTATGTGACCATCACGGACGACGTGGAACGGGGCTTTACGATCAAAAAGGTGGACGCTCAGAATAAGGGCAGCTTGCAGGGGGCCGTGTTCCGCTTTGAGCAGATCGACGGCTCCTATA
>CAJUCA010000008.1 GCA_910585265.1 uncultured Oscillospiraceae bacterium
AATACACAAAGTATTCCTGCGTCAAATCGCCTTGCCCAGCGAAAAAATCTGTGCCTGTCTGGCATTCCGCCAGATTTTAAACAGACTCTTAGAAACAAGGGAGGTGCGGAGGATGAACGGACACACCGGACTGCCGGAAGGCCCCTGGCTGGACGGCACGCGGCACAGCTTCGTCTTTTTAGGGGAGGCGGGCAGCGGCAAGAGCGAGATCGCCATCAGCTTCGCCAGGGCCCTGGCCCAGGCGGACCCCCGCCCCGTCCACTTCTTCGACCTGGACATGACCAAGCCCCTGTTCCGCTCCCGGGACTCGGGGGCGGAGCTGGAGCGGGCCGGAGTCACCGTCCACTACCAGGAGCAGTTTATGGACGCCCCCACCCTGGTGGGCGGCGTAATGCCCACCCTCCGGGACGAGAACCGCCTGGCGGTGCTGGACGTGGGGGGCGATTACATCGGGGCCCGGTCCATCGGCGGCTTCGCCCCCCAGCTCAACCAGCCGTCCGCCGCCGTGTTCTACGTGATCAACGCCTACCGCCCCTGGTCGGACACCATCGAGCACATCGATGGCACCCTGGGCAAGATTCTGGGCGTGTCCCACGTGAAGCTCACCCAGCTGTTCCTGGCGGCCAACCCCAACAACGGCGCGTCCACCACCCTAAACGAGGTAGTGGAGGGCTTCCGCCGCACCAACGCCCTGGTGCGGGAGTACCTGCCCCTGTCCTTCGCCTGCGTCCGGGAGGAGCTGGCGGATCAGGCGGCCCAGGTCCTGCCCGTCCCCGTGCTCCCGCTGAAGCTGGCCCTGGCCTACCCCTGGCAGGACGTTTAGGAACCGAATGGGGCCATTTTGCCCCGTGGTTATATCATTTCAGGAGAAAGGAGGGCTTCCCATGGCTATGATCAAAGTGATCGCCGAACGCTGCAAGAGCTGCGGCTACTGCGTCAGATACTGTCCCAAGCAGGTGCTGGCGGTGGGCAAACGGGTCAATTCCAAGGGCTATGAGTACGTGGAGCCGGTGAACCAGGATGCCTGCATCGCCTGCTGTATGTGCGCCCGGATCTGCCCCGACGGTGCCATCGAAGTCTACAAGTAAAAGGAGAGGAACCACTATGGCAAGAGTATTGATGAAGGGCTGCGAGGCCATCGCCGAGGCGGCAGTCCGCGCCGGGTGCCGGTTCTTCGCCGGATACCCCATCACCCCCCAGAACGAGATCCCCGAATACTTCGCCCGCCGTATGCCCGAGGTGGGCGGCACCTTTGTCCAGGGCGAGTCCGAGGTGGCCTCCGTGAACATGGTGTACGGCGCGGCCTCCGCCGGAACCCGGAGCATGACCTCCTCCTCCTCCCCCGGCATCGCCCTCAAGAGCGAGGGCATCAGCTACTGCGCCGCCGCCCGGATTCCCATGGTGTACGCCAACATCTCCCGGGGCGGCCCCGGCGTGGGAGCCATCCAGCCCGCCCAGCAGGACTATTTCCAGGCAACCCGCGCCAGCGGCAACGGCGGCTTTGAGATGCTGGTGCTGGCCCCCTCCACCGTGCAGGAGGCCGTGGATCTCACCTACGCCGCTTTTGACTACGCCGACCGGGACCGCAACCCGGTGCTGATTTTGGCCGACGGCGTCATCGGCACCATGATGGAGCCGGTGGAGCTGCCCCCCATGAAGTCCGACGAGGAGATCGCCGCCATCCAGGCGGGCAAGGCCAAGTGGGCCTGCACCGGGCACAAGCTGGACTACGCCAACCGGGCCTGGATCCAGCCGGGCCAGTGGGACACCGCCAAAATGCAGGCGGAGAACGAGAAAGCCGCCGCCCTGTACGCCTCCTGGGAGAAGGACGTGCAGGTGGAGGAGTACCTGGTGGAGGACGCGGAGGTGGTCATCGCCGCCTACGGCGTGTCCGCCCGGATCGGCAAGTCCGTGGTGGAGCTGTGCCGGGCTGCGGGGAAGAAGGTGGGCCTCATCCGGCCCATCACCGTCCACCCCTTCCCCTATGCCGCCTTCGACCACATCAACTACGGCGTCTGCAAGGCGGTGCTGGACGTGGAGATGTCCATCCCCGCCCAGCTGGTCCAGGACGTGGCCATGGGCGTAAAGGGCCGCTGTCCCGTGGAGACCTGCCTCTGCTCCGGCGGCAACATCATGAGCCGGGAGGCCGTCCTCAGAGCCGTGGACGCCATTCTGGACAAGTAAGGGGGAGACGGATATGGAAAAGATTTATTCCCGCACCACCACCATCCAGGAGGACAAGGTGTCCGGGTTCTGCCCCGGCTGTATGCACTCCACCGTGGTGAAGCTCATCGGCGAGGTTCTGGACGAGCTGAAGCTGGTGGACAAGGCCGTGATGGTCACCGGAATCGGCTGCTGCGGCCTCCACATGGATTACATCGCCTACGACACCATCACCGCCCCCCACGGGCGGGCCACCGCCGTGGCCACCGGCATGAAGCGCACCAGCCCGGACAGCCTGATCTTCACCTACCAGGGGGACGGCGATTTCGCCTCCATCGGCCTGGGCGAGTCCCTCTCCGCCGCCAACCGGGGGGAGAACATCACCGTGATCTTTATCAACAACGGCATCTACGGCATGACCGGAGGCCAGATGGCCCCCACCACCCTGCTGGGGATGAAGGCGTCCACCGCCCCCAAGGGCCGGATCGCCGAGGAGCACGGCTACCCCATGCATATGTGCGAGATTTTGAACCAGCTCACCGCGCCCTGCTACCTGGAGCGCACCAGCTGCAACACCCCGCAGAACGTGATCAAAACCAAGAACGCCATCAAGAAGGCCTTCCGGAACCAGATCGAGGGGAAGGGCTTCTCCATGGTGGAGATCGTCACCAGCTGCCCCACCAACTGGGGGCTGGACCCGCTGGACGCCCTGGACTTCATCGAGCAGAAGATGCTGCCCGAGTTCCCGCTGGGCGTGATCCGAGACAGATAAGGGGGTACACGACTATGGAAACCAATCTGTGCGCAGCCGGATTCGGCGGCCAGGGCGTCATGACCCTGGGCAAATTCCTGGCGTCCGCCGCCTGCGACGCCACCGACAAGAACGTCACCTTTTTCCCCTCCTACGGCGCGGAGCAGCGGGGCGGCACCGCCAACTGCTTCGTGGTCATCTCCGACGGGATGATCGGCGCGCCCCTGGGGGACGTGATGGACGATCTGATCGTTATGAACGGCCCCTCCCTGGCTAAATTTTTGAAAACGTTGAAGCCCGGCGGCACCCTGTTCCTCAACAGCTCCATCGTGGACGAGAAGGACGTGAACCGGGACGACGTGAAGGTGGTGAAGGCCCCCGTCACCGAGCTGGCCCTGGAGATGGGCAACGCCAAGGTGCTCAACGTGATCATGCTGGGGGTGTACGTGGGCTATACCGAGGTGGTGCCCCCTGAGGTGGTGTGGGACACCATCGAGCACAAGCTGGGGAAGAAGCCCAAGCTGCTGCCGCTGAACAAGACCGCCTTTGAGAAGGGCCTGGAGCTGGGCCGGGCGCAGAGGTAACCGTCCCGGCGCGAAAAAAGGGGCCGGCTCACCCCATGAGCCGGCCCCGCGCCGCTGGTCTTAGAACCTGCATTCACAACCTCAAACGCCGTCTGGCCGGGTCTTTTTCCGCCATACTGCGCTGCATTTTCTTGCAATACACAAAGTATTCCCGCGAAAACGCGCCTTGTCTGGCGAAAAAATCCCTCGTTCATCCGGCATATTCGGCTGTAAATACAGGTTCTTATTCATGATCCTTCAGCCACTTCAGAATGGCGGGGGTGGACTGCTCCATGTAGGACTGGAGGGCGGCGCACACTGCCCTCGCGTCCTCGTCCTCCACTCCGTCCCGGAGCGCGGTCAGCTCCGCGGCGTGGCCGCTCCAGCCGGGGCACTCGGCGTAGATGTGCCTCAGCAGGAGCATCTGCCCCTGGATGGCTACCATGCTCCGGTCCAGGCGGCGGTTGCCGCAGTGGTGGTAGAACACCCCGATGAGGTTGTGCACCGCCTTGACCCCCTCCCGGGGGGAGCGGGCGGATTTGTAGCGGTCCAGCTGCTCCTCCACGGCGTCCAGCATCTCGTCCAGGTTGCCGTTTTTCATGGACAGCTGCACCGCCGCCTGCTGGAGGGTGAGGGCCAGCTCGTGGATCTCCCGGACGTCGTGCTCGTCCAGGGTCAGCACCCGGGCACCCACGTTGTTCTCGTAGATCACCAGCTCCTCCTGCTGGAGCCGGTTCACCGCCTCCCGGATGGGGGTGCAGCTCACCCCCAGCTCCGACTGGAGCTCGTTTACGTTGAGCCGGGTGCCCATGGGGATTTTCAGGGTGATGATGTCCTCCCGCAGCCGGGAGTAGATCTGATCCACCAGGGAAGCCTTTTTGATTCGTGCCATTGTCCAACGCTCCTATCCGCTTGTCACATTTTATATCTTGCAAGGTATATTATACCGGGTCCCCAAAAAATTGCAAGGGGGAATTTCCCGCCGCCCCCCTATTACAACACAGAAAGGAAGCTCCGCCATGGTTTTCAAGACATTTGACCAGCTCATCGAGCACCAGAAGGGCCACCCCTCCATGTCCCGCATGGCCGTCGCCGCCGCCGGGGATGAGCACACCATCGAGGCCGCCCTCCACGCCCGGAAGGAGGGCATCGCCCACCCCATCCTGGTGGGGGACAAAAAGCTGATTGACGAGGCCCTGTCCCGCCTGGGGGAGACCGCCGCCCCCGAGGATATCTACGATGTGCCCGACCTGGCGGAGTCCGCCCGGTACGCCGTGGGCCTGGTCCGGGAGGGCAAGGCCGACTTCCTCATGAAGGGTAAGCTGGACACCTCCGTGCTGCTCAAGGCGGTGGTGGACAAGGAGCACGGCCTGGGCAAGGGCGGCGTCATGAGCCACTTCACCGCCTTTGAGGTGCCCTCCTACCACAAGCTGCTGGTGCCCGTGGACGGCGGCATGGTGACCTACCCCACCCTGGAGCAGAAAAAGAGCATCATCGAGAACACCGTGGGGGCCCTGCGGGCCATGGGCTACGAGTGCCCCAAGGTGGGGGTGGTGGCCTGCGTGGAGAAGCTCAACCCCAAGATGCCCGAGACGGTGGAGGGGGACGCCCTGAAGCAGATGAACCAGCGGGGGGAGATCACCGGCTGTATCATCGAAGGCCCCATCTCCTACGACTGCGCCGTGAGCAAGGAGATTGCCGACTTCAAGGGTTTTGAAAGCCCCTGCGCCGGGGACTGCGACGTGCTGGTGGCCCCCAATATCCACGCCGGGAACCTGATGGGCAAGATGCTCACCGTCACCTGCGGGGCCAAGATGGCTGGATTTATCGTGGGCGCGAAGTGCCCCATCGTCATGACCAGCCGGGGCTCCTCCCCCCTGGAAAAGTACCTGTCCATCGTGATTTCCGCCGCCGCGGCCCGCTGACAGGAGGTTATGATGGAAAAACTGCTGATTCTGAACCCCGGCTCTACCTCCACCAAGATCGCCGTTTTTGAGGACGAAACCCCGCTGTTCACCGAGTCCATCGTCCACTCCCCGGAGGAGCTGGCACCCTTTGAGCACGTGGCCGACCAGTACGGATTCCGCAAGGAGCTGGTGGTTCGGACCCTGGAGTGCCACGGCGTGGCCTTGGACAGCCTGTCCGGTATCGTGTCCCGGGGCGGGCTGCTCACCCCCATTAAGGCGGGGGCCTATGAGGTCAACGACGACATGGTGTGGCAGCTCAAAAACAGGCCCCAGAACGAGCACGCCTCCAACGTGGGGGCCATGATCGCCCGGGCCATCGGCGTGGAGTACGGCATTCCCGCCTTCATCTACGATGGGATCACTGTAGACGAGCTGCTGCCCATCAACAAGATCACCGGCATCACCGCCTTCCGCCGGAAGGGCATGGGCCACAACCTGAATACCCGGGCCGCCGCCCTGCGGTACGCCCGGGAGCAGGGCAAGGCTTACCAGGACGTTACCGTTATCGTGGCCCACCTGGGGGGCGGGATCTCCGTCAACCTCCACCACAACGGGCGGATCGAGGACTTCATCAACGACGAGGAGGGACCGTTCTCCCCGGAGCGTTCCGGCGGCCTGCCCATGTTCGACGTGATCAAGATGTGCTATGACGGGGAGCACAATTACAGCTCCATGATGAAGCTGGTGAAGCGGCAGGGCGGGCTGATGTCCCACCTGGGCACCACCGACAGCCGGGAGGTGGAAAAGCTGATCCAGGGCGGCGATGAGCACGCCAAGCTCATCTATGACGCCATGGCGTTGAACGTGGCCAAAAACATCGCCAAGTGCGCCCCCAACGTCTGCGGTAAGGTGGACGCCATCCTGCTCACCGGGGGCATCGCCTTCTCCGAGTACTTCACCGGGTACATCAGGGAGCGGGTGGAGTTTATCGCCCCGGTGGTGGTGTACCCCGGGGAGGACGAAATGCTCTCCCTGGCCCTGGGCGGCCTGCGGGTGCTGCGGGGCGAGGAGAAAGCCAAAACCTATACCAAAGTGGAAAATCCAGGCTACTGATTACCGAACGTTTCGCGCCCCTCCCGACGGGAGGGGCGCGTTTTTGCGTTTGGGACGCTTTTCGGTGTAAATTCATAGGCTGGGACAGCAAATCGTGAGGAGGTCCTCTCCATGAAGCTGTCCCAGCTTTTGTCCGCCGTGGGCGCGGACTGTCCCCAGGACGCGGACATTTCCGCCGTCACCTGCGACGCCCGGGAGGCGGGCCCCGGCGCGCTGTTTGCCGCCCTGCCCGGAGCCCGGGCCGACGGCCGCGACTTTATCCCCCAGGCCCTGGAGCGGGGCGCGGCCGCCGTCCTCTGCGCTCCGCCCCTGCCGGAGGGCGTCAACGGCGCGGCGGTGGCCTACCCGCGGGCCGCGTTTGCCCGGATCTGCGCCGAATTTTACCGCCATCCTGCCCGTCAGCTCACCCTGATCGCCGTCACCGGAACCAAGGGCAAAACCACCACTACCCATATGCTCCGGGAAATTTTCTCCGCCGCCGGGTACAAAACCGGGATGATCGGTACCCTGGGGGCCTACATCGGGCGTGCGCTGGTGGAGGACAGCCCCAACACCACCCCGGAGCCAGCTGCCCTCCACCGCGCCCTGCGGAGCATGGCCGACGCCGGGTGCTCCCATGTGGTGATGGAGGTGTCCTCCCAGGCCATGAAGCTGAAGCGGGTGGAGGGCATCACCTTCGACGCCGCCCTGTTCCTCAACCTCTCCCCCGACCACATCGGCGGGGCCGAGCACGCCGATTTTTCCGAGTACCGGGACTGCAAGGCCGCCCTGTTCCGCCAGTGCCGCCTGGCTGTGGGCAACGCCGACGACCCCGCCTGGCCCGCCATGGCCTCCCAGGTCCCCCCCTTCGCCCCCGTCCACACCTTCGGTTTCGGGTGGGGCGCGGACACCCGGGCCGTGGACGCGGGACCGGACCCCGGCCGGGATTTCGCCGTCCGGCTCTCCGTGGAGGGCGCGGCCCCCTACCACGTCCCTATGCCGGGGCGGTTCAACGCCTGGAATGCCCTGGCCGCCGTCTCCCTGGCCCGGACGCTGGGGCTGGACGACGGCGCGATCCGGGCCGGACTGGCCCATACCTCCGTGCCGGGGCGTGCTCAGCGGTTCCCCGCCCCCGCGCCCTATGCCGTTATCATTGACTACGCCCACAACGGCGAAAGCCTTGCCGCCCTGCTGGGCGCGGTGCGGGAGTGCCGCCCCCGGCGGATTCTCGCCGTGCTCGGGGCCGGAGGGAACCGCCCCAAGCTCCGCCGCGCCGACATGGGCCGCGCCGCCGCCCTGGGCGCGGATTACGCCATTCTCACCGAGGATAACCCCCGGTGGGAGCGGACGGAGGACATCTGCGGGGACATCGCCGCCGCCGTGGGCGGGGCCATCCCCACGGAGATCATCCCGGACAGGGGGCGGGCCATCCGCCGGGCGTTGGAGCTGGCGGGGCCGGGGGATGCGGTGGTGCTGGCGGGGAAGGGCCACGAGAGGTACATTGAGGCCCGGGGGACGCGGCGGGCCTTTTCCGAGTGGGCCGTGCTGGAGGAGTATTTCCGGGGAACGGCAAAGCCCGCCGGGTGAACCCCCGTCGGACTTGCTTTTTGTCGAATCCAGTGATATACTGAAGTTGGCCCTGTTTTCAGGGCTGGGCACCGTGCGTCAGTGTTAGAAAAAAGGCGGTTCGTCACATGACCCCGAAAGGGGGTGACACTATGCGGATCACGCTTCATATCGGACAGTTCACTGTTACGATCATCGTGAAAAGCAGAAACCGCCACTCCCGCAAGTGACGGTTTCTTGATATAGAAATTAACACTTCGTCGGACTAACCGCCTTGACGCACGGTGTCCTTCTGTTTTTATTATAACCGCAAGCCCCGGCGTTGTCAAGGGGCGGAAGCAAAAGGCGAACAGCAAAAGCCCGCCGGGTGATCCGGCGGGCTTTTGCCGGGGCTATTGGAACAGGAAAGGAATAGGTTTAGGTGCCGTCGCCCTGGCCATCGCCCTCGGTGGTGTCGGGGGTATAGGTCGTGCCACAGAAGTCGCACTTCTGGTTGGCCGTGTGAGTTTTTTCTACCGTTTTTTCAGTGCAAGTGCCTACTTGGCTCGCACAAGTGCCAACACACTTGGAGCCATCTTGTGAGGCCTGGTACTGGTAGTCATGGGTATGCTCTACAGGCTCGGGATCAGGCGTTGCCGCGGGCAGGGTTGCGCCGCAAGTACCACACGTTGCACCGGGCGCAGTGCTGCCATGGTCACACTTGTGAGCCGAGTTGTTCTTGCAGACACCATCCTTGTTGCTCCAGTCGTGCTTGGTGGAATCGATAGCGATTTCCTCAACCTTCTCATACTTGCAGATTGAGCAAGTAGATGTCTTGCTGCCCTTTTCGGTGCAGTTGGGTTCCTTGGAGGTTTGAGCTTCACCAAACGTATGGGCATCAGACTTGGTATAACCGCACACGCATTTGCCAGTGTGCTTCTCAGCGGTCTTGGTATCATACGTCAGAGTATGCGCAGAACTGGTACCCTTAGCATCACAGTATTTGCACAAGTTGTAATGCCCGTTCTCGTCATAGCCTTTGCGATTATCTGCGGTGAAATCGTGCTCGAGCACCGCGATATCCTCTACCGAGCTCTGAGTACAGCCAGGATTCGCGCAGGCCACAGTCTTTTTCCCCACTGCGGAGCAGGTGGGCTGCTTTGTTACAGTGATCTTGGTCAGGCTGTGCCCAGTCTTGGTGATGGTTACAGTACCCTTCGCGCCGCAGACGCCGCAAGTATACGTACCAATACCATCTACCGTACAGGTCGCAGCAGTGGTAGTCTGGGCTTCGCCCCAAGTATGACCGTCTTTGCAGTCGTCAGCATTTCCTCCAGTGATGTTTTCGTCCGCAATTTCGCCAGAACCGGGCACAGTAGGTGTACTCGGCGTACCAGCAGAATCTTCAACGTCACCACGGTTATCTTCATCCGGAGTGCCAGTGGAGCCGGAGGTGCTGTCATCGGGAGTGCTGGGCTTATTGCCGCCAGTGGAGCCGCCGCCGATGGGATAGCTGGGGGTGCTGGGGGTGGTGGCGATCACGTCGCCGTTGGCGTCGGTGACGGACCCGGTGCCCTCGGTCTTGTTCACCTTCACGTCACCCGCCACGGTGACGGACACGTCGGACTTCACGGTGGTGATGGTGGTGCCCTGCTCGCCGGTGACGGTGGACCCGGCGGCGGTGGCGGCCACGTCCACGGTGGCGACAGCCGCGCCGTTGGTGAGGGCCACGCTGGCGTTGGAGGCGTTCACTGCGACGGTGGTCACCTTGGCGTTGTCCAGCTCCACCTTGGCGGTGCTGCTGACTTCCACGGTGCCCACGGTGGCGTCTTTGACCACCACGGGGGCGTCACCCTCCACGGCGACCTTAGCCACGCTGCCCTGGACGGTGACGGTGTCGGTGCCGCCGACCACGGCCACCTCGGCCACGGAGCTGGCCTTGTCGGCCACGATGCGGACGGGGCCGGCGATCTTGGACACCAGCACCTGGCTGCTGTCGCTGTTGATGAAGTGGATGGAGTTGACGCCGCCGCCGCGGACGACCACGCGGCCCTCGATGGTGACGTTCTCAAAGAACACATCGCCCTCGCCCACGCCCTCGCCGATGATCACGTCGCCGTGGACGGTGGTGTCCTTCACGGTGACGCCGGGGACATTGATCATCACGGCCTTGCCGCCCAGCTCGGTGACGGTTCCGGCGGTGCTGATGTAGTCGCCGAAGATGTTAAACATCACCTGGGCGAACTCCTGGCGGGTGATATTGCCCTTGGGGTTGAGCTTGCCGCTGCTGCCGTTGACGTACCCGGCGGCGACCATGGCGGCCACCTCGCCGGAGGCCCAGCCGGAGATCTGGGCGGCGTCGGTGAACTGGGCCAGGACAGAGGAGCTTCCGGCCTCCAGCTTCAGCGCGCGGGCCAGGACGGCGAAGGCCTGCTCCCGGGAGATGTTCCTGCCGGGCTCAAAGGTGCCGTTGTTGTTGCCGTTCATGATCTCCATGAACACGGCACCGGGGACGGCGTTCTGAGTGACGTACCAGGCGTCAGCCTTCACATCGGAGAAGCCGGAGACGCTGGCACTCTGGGTGGTGCCGAAGGCGCGGACCAGGATGGCCGCCATTTCGGCGCGGGTGAGGTAATCGGTGGGATGCAGGAGGCCGTCGGAGCCGTTCAGAAGGCCGTTTTCCACGGCGGCCTCCAGGGGGGCCTTGGCCCAGTTGTCGGGCATATCCGTGAAGTCTGCCGCGGACGCCCAGGTGGTCAGGGTGAGGGTCATCGCCAGCGTCAGCACCACGGCGAAGATCCTCTTGCTGAGGGTTTTCATGTTTACCTATCTCCTTTCCTGAGTGGGAAAATCAGGCACGGTGGCCTGTAGTAATACTATATACCATCTTTCGGCAGAAGTCAACTATTAGTCGTAAACTACACCAATAGAAAATGCCATGCCGATACACTATGAGTAAAGGAGTGATTGCCCATGGTTGAGCTGGCAGACCGCCTCCGGGAGCTGCGGCAGGAGCGGGGCTGGACGCAGGGCCGGGTGGCGGAGCGGCTTGGTGTGACGCCCTCGGTGATTTCCGCCTATGAGAATGGTATACGTCAACCATCCTATGAAGTTCTGATAAAATTAGCACGGCTTTATGGGGTAACGTCGGATTATCTTTTGGGGATCAGCGGCAGGCGCACCCCGGACAGTCAGCACCTTGTAAGCCTGGACAGGCTGTCCCCCACCAACATCGCCCTGGTGAGCCAGCTCATCCGGGCGTTGGGGGAGATGTGAGAACCTGCATTCACAGCCGAAGATGCCGGGTGGACAAAAAAAGCCCCGTCCAGACGGCGTTTGAGGTTGTGGATGCAGGTTCTAAGAGAACAGCCCGTCCCCGGAAGCGGGGACGGGCTGTTTTACTATGCCAGGGCGGGGACGAATACGCGCCAGGAGCATCCGTCCCGGAGGGTTTCGTCGTTGCTGTCCGAGAGGCTGAAGTAGTACACGGGCTGGCGGAAGCCCTTGCTGTCGGTGAGGTATTCCAGGTCGCAGGCGGTGACATGGACCTCCCCCTGGGTGGTGTCCACGAAGCCGAAGGCGAAGGCGTTGGTGTGGTCGAAGCGGCCCGCGCAGAGGCGGCGGTAGGCCTCCTGCTGGGAGATCACCGGGGCGTCCCCGTGGAGGGTGACGGCGGCCATGGCACTGTCCACCTTGTAGAGCCTGCCGCTTTTGGAGACCCGGCATTCTATGGAGCCGTCGTAGAACAGGCCGTCCTGCTCCAGGTTGGCGGCGCGGAAGGTGTATCTGCCCTTGCCCTCGTCGTAGAATCTGGCGGCGGCGGGGAGGGGTACGCCCAGCTCGTCCAGGGCGGCGCGGAGGTCCGCTTCGGTGGCGGTGCCCCAGCCGTCGTGTCTGTCCTCCACCCGGTAGTCGCTGTATCGGTAGGAGCGGTCGTTGTGATCCACAATGATGCCGAAGGTGCTGTGGTCGGAGTAGTAGGTGGTGTTGTCGTAATAGATGATGTCAAACCGATCGCCGCTGATATCCACCCCCCGGCGTTGGGCGAAGTCCAGGGCGAACTCGTCGCAGGTCGCTTTGGTGAAGGGCTCCGCCCAGTACACCCCGGCGGGGCCGGGTTCATCGGACAGGGGGCAGTCCAGCACCCACCGCGTCCCGCTGGTATCGGCGGGGGCCACGGGGATGGGGCTGTCCGCCAGATTGCCGTAGGGCTGGAGCTGGTAGACCAGGAAGATGCCCGCCAGCACGGCGGCGGACAGGGCGGGCAGGATGGTGTAAAGGCCCGCCGCCTTCCACTCCCTGCGGGAGAGGCTGAGGGCGGCGAGGCACAGGCAGAAGCCCAGCGCGGCCCCCAGGGTGTTACAGAACAGGTCGTCCACGTCGGCCTGCCCCCGTCCGGTGAAATACTGGATGATCTCGATGGCGAGGGAGGTGGACAGCCCCGCCGCCAGCGTCCAGTACCACCGCTGGAACCGGGGGAAGGCCAGGGGCAGAAGCACGCCGAACGGTATAAACATGGCGATATTCAACAGTGGGTTGAGCCAGATTTGCAGGGTAAAGGCGTTCCACGCCTCCCAGAAGGCCAGGAACAGGTGGGTCTGCACCCAGAGGCGCATTCCCGGATTGGCGGTGCGGATCAGCAGGGTGATGGTGACCAGCCCCGCCAGATAGCAGGCCAGCAGGGCGATGGCGGCGGCCCGCCGGACGGGGATGGGACGGCCCCGGTCCTTCCGCCACACGTAGTACAGGAACAACGCCCCGCCCGCCAGCAGGGCGGCCAGCAGCGCGGGAGCCAGGGCCTTGGAAAAGTACCGCAGGATGGTGTTGATGAAGTCGTGCATGGGGGCTTCTCCCTTCTCTGTGTCTTCCCCTGATTGTACCAGATGGGGGCGGGAAATGTGTGGCGGGATTCTCACGAAAACCTTGTGATTTTCTTACGATTTGGGGAGGGCCACCTGGAAGGTGGTGAGGCCGTCCCCGCTGTGGGCGGAAATTGTGCCGCCGTGAAGCTCCACGATCTCCTTGGCGATGGCCAGGCCCAGGCCCGCCCCTCCCGTCCGGGCGGCGCGGGAGGAGTCCAGGCGGAAGAAGCGGTCGAAAACGCGCTCCAGCTTCTCCGGGGGGATGGTGGCCCCCCGGTTGGTGAAGGTGAGGAGCACGGCGTGTTCCTCCACTGCGGCGGCGATCTCCACCTGGGTGTCGGGATCGCTGTAGTGGCAGGCGTTGCGCAGGAGGTTGTCGAACACCCTTGCCAGCTTGTCCGGGTCGCAGCCGCAGATCAGGGACGGGGGCAGAGCCAGGGCGCAGGTGAGGCCGTGCTCGCTGAGCTGGGGCCTGAACTCGTCCGCCACCTGCTGGAGCATCCGGGTCAGGTCAATGGGACGCCGTTCCAGCTCCAGGTGGGTGAGGCTGAAGCGGGTGATGTCGAAAAACTCGTCGATCAGATCCTCCAGCCGCTCCGCCTTGTCCAGGGCCACCCCGGTGTACCGGGCCCGGAATTCCGGGGACAGCCCCGGCTCGTCCCGCAGGAGGGTGAGGTAGCCGACGACGCTGGTGAGGGGCGTTTTCAGGTCGTGGGCCAGGTAGACGATGAGGTCGTTTTTTCGCTGCTCCGCGTCCTTGACCGCCAGGGCGGAGCGCAGGGCCTGCTCCCGGGCCAGGTTGAGCTGGGTCTGCACCTGCTCCATCTCGGCGGGGAGGGCGATAGGCTCCTCGGTGGGGTGGGAAAGGGCCTGGGCGGCGTCCACCAGGGCGTCCAGACAGCGCAGGGAGCGGGCAATGAAGCGGAGGCAGATCACGAAGCCCCCCGCCGCCGTCACCAGCAGGTAGAGCGGGGCCACATTCAGGTGGGCCCAGCTGACGAAGCGGTAGAGCACTCCGGTGCCGTCCCAGCTGGAGGCGGCGGCGATGTAGTAGCACAGCACCGCCACCGCCGCCGTCCACAAGGCCCAGGCCAGCAGGGACAGGAGGCAGCGCGTCCAGAGCTGGCGGGACAGGCGGCTGTTGTAATTGGAGTTATTCAATGGTGTAGCCCACCCCCCACACGGTTTTGATGAAACGGGGCTTCCGGCGTGGCTCGCGAAGCTTTTCCCGCAGCCGGGCGATGTGGCTCATGACGGTGTTGTTGCTGTCCAGGTACGGCTCTCCCCAGACGGACTCGAACAGCTCCTCGCTGGATACCACCCGGCCCCGGTTTTGGCACAGGTGCCAGAGGATGGAAAATTCCAGCGGGGTGAGGGGGATTTCCTCCCCGAACAGGGTGCAGCGGTGGGCGGACAGGGAGATTTGCAGGCCCCGGAGGTCGTATTCCTCCGGCTGGGCGGGGGCGGCTCCCTGGTTGTAGCGTGTGTACCGGCGGAGCTGGGTTTTTACCCGGGCCACCAGCTCCAGGGGGTTGAAGGGCTTGGTGATGTAGTCGTCCGCCCCCAGGGTGAGGCCGGTGATCTTGTCCAGGTCCTCTCCCCGCGCGGTGAGCATGAGGATGGGGAACAGGTGCTGTTCCCGGATGCGGCGGCACAGGGTAAAGCCGTCCAGGTCGGGGAGCATCACATCCAGGATGGCCAGATCCGGGGGCGCGGCGTTCACGGACGCCAGGGCGTCTGCGGCGTTGTGGAATTTGTGGACGGTGAAGCCCTCGCCCTGGAGGTAGACCTCCACCAGATCGGCGATGGCGGTTTCGTCGTCCACCACAAGGATGCGCTGGGACATGGCGGAGCACCTCCTCCCGGAAAATACGTGGGGCAGATGGGGGTATTGTAGCACAAATGGGCGGTTTCGGCAACCGTACCGGGGAGAGAGGATGGCCCATCCCCTCTTTTTCGCGTCAAAAAGTTCTCTCCTCAACGGCAAAAATATTTGAGGAGGAAACAATCCAATGAGAAATTTGAAGAAGTTTCTCGCGCTGGTCCTTGCGATGATGATGACCCTGAGCCTCATGGTCACCGTCAACGCCAGCAGCTTCAAGGATGACGATGACATCACCAAGGTCTATGCTGAAGCCATCGACGTCCTGACCGAGCTGGGCGTCGTCAAGGGCTACGGCGAGGACGACCCCAACGAGGGCAAATTCCTGCCCAAGAACAACATCACCCGGGCCGAGGTGGCCGCTATCATGTACCGCATCGTCACCGGCGATGTGAACGATGCCAACGTCCACCTGTACAAGTACGACAGCGAGTTCACCGATGTGAATTCCGACAACTGGTTCGCCCCCTATGTGAACTTCTGCGCCAACAACGAGCTGGTCAAGGGCCGGGGCAACGGCAAGTTCGACCCCAAGGCCAACATCACCGGCTATGAGGCCCTGGTGATGATCCTGCGGGCCATCGGCTACAACAACCCCAGCGAGTTCACCAATCCCTCCACCTGGAGGACCAAGGCCTCCGGCTACGGCATGAAGCATGGCCTGACCGAGAACATCCAGGAGGGTTCCCTGGGCGCGTTCGCCACCCGTGAGGTGGTGGCCGAGATCATGTTCAAGGGCCTGCTGGCTCCCATGCAGAACTACAGCATCCTGACCAACTACACCACCGACCTGCTGGTGGACGCCAGCGAGGTGAACTCTGCTGGTAACATCATCTATAAGACCGATGTTCCCAACACCCTGATGTACCAGACCTTCAAGATCGTGGGCAAGAGCAGCGACCTGACCTTCGACAAGTTCGGCCGTCCCACCGTCATGTGGGTGAAGGATAAGGCTGGCGATACCGTGGAAAACGGCGGCAAGTACATTCTGAACGCCGATAAGGGTGCTAATGCCACGGTGGCTACCACCGAGGGCGCGGATGAGGCGAAGGTTTCCCTGAACATGACCCCCGTCAGGACCTACACTGACGCCGTGACCGAGTGCCAGCTCACCAAGGATGTGAACGGCGATAAGTCCATCCCCTGGGGTGCTATCGTTGAGGTGCTCAACGGCAACCAGACCGCTCCTACCACCGATGCGGGGAACACCCTCACCGGTGTTGCGAAGGATAGCCTGGACAAGCGCACCGACGCAAAGCTGGACGCCCTGCACACCACCACCAAGTATATTGGCGCTACCGGCCGTACCACCGAGATCTACAAGCTGGATCAGCAGGTGTACATTAAAAAGGCCGATGGTACGATCGATACCAAAACGAACTATGATGCCGCACCGGCTAACTACACCACCTCCAACCTGTGGGTGTTCGTATACATCGACACCTTCCTGGGCCAGGTGGTTGACACCACCCCCGCCATTAAGGACTCCGCCAGCCACGTCATTAAGGCGGCCACCGCCACCGTGCATCTGGGCAATAATGGCGGCGACGAGCTGGTGGAAGTGATCCTGGAGACCGAGAGCTACACCAAGGGCGACCTGATCCTGGTGCAGACCTACGGCGGCGGCTATGCCACCGCGATCGACACGCTGGACGACGTGGACAGCCCCGCTAAGGCCCCTCTGGCCCCTGCGGACGTGCCCAATTTCGCCACCCAGTTTGAGGATACCACTGACGGCGTCTTGGCCGTGGTGGCGGACGTGAAGCCCACCACCCAGCGCGTGACCGTGAAGGCCACCGTGGGCGCGCAGGATGCCAAGATGGGCATCATCGGCACCGACGGCAAGACCTATATGGCCAGCAACACCTTCCTGGCGGGCCGTGTGACCGGTGCTGACAACAAGACCGTGCTGGACGAGTGGTACAAGGATTCCAACGTGCTGGGCAGTGCCGATGGCAACAAGGGCCTGACCAACAACATGATTGGCAAGACCTTCGACCTGGTGCTGGATCAGCACGGCTACATTGTGGGCCTGAAGCAGGTGCTCACCTCCAACTCCAGCGTGGGCGTGATCACTGGCGTGGATTCCAAGCGGATCGGCACTGGTAAGTACCTGTCTGAGATCGAGGCCTTCATGACTGACGGCACCACTCAGACCTTCTGCGTGCCCAAGATCGTGAAGAAGTCCGATGGTGCAGTTCAGACCCTGTCCGCTTCCGTGGATCCCGACACCACCGACCTGGCTTACACCTTCTTCTCCTCCGCTTCCGAGGCCGAGGGCGTTTGGGACAATGGCGATAATATGTACGGCTCCCAGATCGGCGTGGGCTCCCTGGTGAAGTTCGCCAACGTCACCGTGGGCGGTGAGAGCTACTGGAAGATCGACGACTATGACCAGTATAAGGATGCCGTTGGCGATGACAAGTACGCTACCATCAAGGCGGCTGGTGCTGTGACGCATACCGGCACACTGTCTACTTCCGTGGGCACTCTGAAGGCCTCCGACGTTAACGGCAATCTGGTGGAGACCGGCAAAACCGACACCCTGTTCGGCAACACCCGTACCACCAAGATGCTGGACGACAATTCCGTGGTGTTTGTCACCGAGTATGACTACCGCTACAACGCGGGCGACGAGAACGAGGGCGGCAACACCGACATGAGCTACAAGGTCTACAACGGCTTCAAGAACATCCCCACCATCGAGGCCGCCACTGGCAATGTCGTCTACCAGCGTCTGGACAAGAACCCCGAGTACTTCCTCATCGGCAAGACCGACGAGTGCAAGGACTACATCATCAAGGATCAGGCCAAGATCACTGTGGACGAGTCCTACCTGCTGCTGAGCCGCGGCGCGACCTACGATGAGTACTCCGAGTACAACGTGCTGAAGAACGGCGAGCTGACCACCCTGAAGGTGGCTAACGGCAACGACGCGGTGAACGCGGACATCGAGGCCACCCTGACTGGCGTGGCCAACACCGGGAACCAGCTGATCATTGTCACCGGCCGCAACGCCAAGGGCTACGTCACCAGCGTGATCGATGCCTATACTATTGGTCAGAGCGGTACTAATGCCCAGAAGAACCTGCTGATGGAGAACGGTATGCTCAAGAATGGCGGCGATGTTGATACCGCGTCTGATTACCTGGTGCAGATCGCGCCCGATTCCCCTGCCGCCGCAGGGAATGCCGCCACCGTGCGCAAGTACGGCGAGAGCGTGCTCCAGATCGTTGGCAACGCCAACGGCTTCCTGACCATCGCCGAGGGCTGCAAGGTGGTTCTGGTCAACCGCGACCTGGGCACCACCTATGACATCAGCCTGAACGAGGCCATCCGTTACTCCAACGGCGTGGACGGGGCGAGTGCGGACTCCACCCTGAAATCCCACGGCATGGTGTTCGAGCTGAACGAGTACGGCTATGTCTGTGCCCTGTACGTCATCGACGATTGGGAGACCACCTAATCCTTCGCTGACTGACAAAACGGCATAAAAAAATCCCCCCGGCCTTTTGGCCGGGGGGATTTTTCGCGCTCAGGTTTTGGGGATGTCCTTGACAGTCCAGCCGCCCAGGAACGCCAGGTAACAGTAATGGTTGTTGCCGCCGAGCAGCCTGCCGCCTGTCTGGAAGCCATTTTCCACGATTTGCAGATCGACACTATTTTGGCTGATGGTGGTGTTGTCCCCGGTCACGAAGCCCATGCGGACGTTTTCTGATCCTATGCCCGTGACCATCACCGCCAGGGGACGCTCCCCCAGATCGATGATCTTCTGCCCGCTTTCGTACCGCCCCATAACCAGGCGGCAGTTCTCCAGCGAGACGACCCGCTGGGATACGTCGGCGAGGGTGGCGTCCAGGGTGCTGGCGTTCTCGTTCAGGGGTGCGGGGGAGAGGGGATCGCTGGTCTCGATGAGGTTGAGCTTCAAATTTTGTGTGTGTTGCATAGCTTTTATCAACTCCTTCGCCGCTGGATAAACGGGGGCGGGAGTTGCCCAATCCGGGGCAACTATGGGGCGAAAAAATTTCCCGGGACAGTTTTGAGACGGCGGGCGTACAACGTTGCCTTTTTACCCAAATCCGCGGTTTTTCCCGCCATTGTTGCCCCGAACCGTACACCTCCGCCCCGTTTCTAACCAGCCCCGAAGGGAGTGGTAGAAGAAATGCAACAAACCGAAACGTACAAGCTCAACAAGCCCGGGATCGATGATCCCCTCGCCATCGCGCCGCTGAACGAGAACGCGGACGCCCTGGAACGGGAGCTGACCCGGGTGGACACGGAAAAAGCCGCGCTGGACGCCCGGGTCACCGTGCTGGAGGCGGACAAGGTAAGGCTGATCCTCGGCTCCTATGTCGGTAGCGGAAAAAACGACAAAGAAACCCAGAATGTCCAGCTCGGCACTACCCCCAAGGCCGTCTTTTTCCCGAACGGCGGAAGAAGCCCGTACATGATTGTTCCTGGAACCCCCATATTTGATAGTTACTGTAATATGAACATCGCGGAGATCGTGGAAGGCGGTTTCCAGGTCGTCCGAGACAGACACTCGGACTTCAACATCAATGGTACCACCTATCATTTTCTCGCGCTGGTATGAGCAGCAAAAGGCCCCCCGGAGTTCCGGGGGGCCTCTTTTGATGCTCAGGTTACGCGTGTGTGATTAGCTCACGCAACCGCGGTGACGTAAATCACGATGGCGGTGCCGGTGGTGCCGTTCATCGCGCTGCTCAGCAGCACGTCAACCTTGATACCCGTGTTCTCCTCAACGGCGCGGCGCAGGCTCATGTAGTCGGTGATGCCATGATCCACGCCGGTGATATCGATCACCTTGGCGTCGGCGGCGTGGATGGTATTCGTGCCTTCCGTGATGTCGCCGAAGGCGGTAGCCGCATTGGTCAGCGTCTTTTGCGTCCAGCTGTACGTGGTATCAGCCGTCAGCACATAGTAGCCGCTGGCGTCCAGCGTGTAGGTATAGAACTTGTGGGCCTCCAGCACAGCAGCGGCAGCCGGGGCCCCACTGCTCACGGTCGCGTTCGCGCCAATCTTGCTCGCCAGGATCCCGCTGGTGCCCTTCTCGCCGGCCACACGGATCTGGTACTGCACGGCCTCCCCATCGTCGGTCATCGGGTCGGTGGCAGCGGGGGTATAAGCCTTCTCGCTGTACAGGAAGGTGGTGGGCTGGATGCGCTTCACGCTCACCAGGTACACATCGGTCACCACGTTGTTCTTGCTGCCCACGTGCTCGGTGTCGTCAGTGTCGGTGAGGTACCAGCCCTCAACCTCTACGCTGGCCGCGCCGTTCAGCAGGGCGTTCAGCCCGGTGACGGTCTCCACCTTCAGGGTGGAGCCCCAGCCGGTGATCACGTGGAACTTGGTGTCGTTGGTGAAGTAGTTCGGGGTGTCGGCATTATCGCCAGTGCCGCCCTGGTTGCCGTCGTCGCCCCAGTCCATAATCACCTTGGTATTCTTGTTCCACACCCTGTTGATAACGGGCGTGGTATCGCCGGAGTCCACGATCTGGTCAAGCCAAGCCAGCTTGCTCAGAACCTTGTTGCCGTTCACGTTATACAGCTCGTAGCCCAGCCCGCCAGCCGTGGTGGGGTCAAGGACGCCCACATACTGGTTATTGCCCTGGGTGCCATTGGCCACGCCCATGAAGTGGATGTCGCGAGCGGTGCTGGCCACATTGGCGATCACGTCCTTGTAGGTCTTCTCGGTGACCTCAACCACCTGCACCTTGCCCTCGACATCCACGCCCTGGAGGTAGTACTTGAAGCCGTCGATGCCCTCCTGGACCCAATAGCCGTACGCGCCGATCAGCCTGGTATCCAGATCCTTCACCACCCGGACGTACTTGCCGTAAGTGTCCAGGAAGAAGGTCAGGGTCGCGCCGATCTTCAGATTGGCGGAGCCGCAGTGGGCATTGGCGGTGTCCCAAAGCACGGACTGCTCGATGGTCTCGCCGTTGGACAGGGTGACCTCGCCAGTGCCGCTGATGGCGGTAACGGTGCCCTGCTTCTTCTCGGTGATCTTGTTGATGCCGTAGTAGAACTGGGTGCCAGCAGTAGTGATGCCCTCGGTGCCGGTGCCGTAGATCTTGTTCAGCACCACCCGCGCACCAACGGTGATATCCTCCTCGCCGTAAATCAGCAGGCTCTGATCCTTGGCGGTGGGCACGGAACGGTAAATGGTGGTGGTATCGATATCATGGGTCACGGTCTTGTTGGCGGCGTAATCGTTCTTCGCGTCCACCTGGTCCAGGCTCACGCCCAGGTTGATAACCACGTCCAGGCTCTCGTTCGCGCTGTTGGAGATCAGCATATAGATCTCCTTGGTGGCGTTGTCAAAGGCCGCGCCGGGAGTGTTGGCGGCAATGCCATCGCCCACGGCGGCGCTGCCGAACTTCTCAAACGCATCGCTGAACTGCACCTTGGTGCTGCCATTGACAGTAAAGCCAGCGGCCTTGGCCACCTTGCCCAGCTCGCCGTCCGTGGTGGTGTCGCTCACGTCAGGCTTATTGGCGGTCTGGGGATCGGCCTTCACAACCTCAACCTTGCTGGCCAGATCGCGCACCGCATAGATCCCGTTGAACTTCGCGGGCAGGGTACTCGCGTAGGTAACGCTGGTCTCACCGATGGCCTGGGTGTCCTCGTCGGTATTCCAGTCATACCACACGTCCACCTTGTGGCCAAACAACTCCAGCCCGGTCTCAGTGGCGAACTGGATAGTGGCACTCTTAGCCGCCACAGCGGGATTGGCACCCGCCGCTACGCCGGGATCGGTATTGTAGACAAAGGAGCCGTTGGAGCCCACGCCATACCAGCCGCCGTCAGAGCTGTTCCAGTTCACGTTGACGCCCAGCAGGGTGTTGCTCTCGCCGGTCATCTGGTTGCCCACGATGATGCCGGTCATCTTGGTCAGGCCGAACACCTTCTTGCCCAGGGTGGGGTTCTTGATATTGCTCACCAGGCTGGTGTACTCGTTGTAGTCACCCAGGCTGGACATGGTGACGGTGGCGGGGCCAATCATGGCCTGGAACACCAGGTCGGCCACCACATCGCGGCGGGCGGCGGTGCGCAGGTTGCCGCCGTAAGAGGTGGTCTTCACATTGTCCAGAATGCCCAGGGTGGTGGCCCGGGAGCCCACGGGGATCTCCCAGCCCTTGCCGGTGAACTCGCCCTTCTGGCCGTAGCCGATGGCCCGCAGCAGCATGGCCAGCATCTCATACCCAGTCACGTTGGAGCTGGGGTCGAAGCGGCCGTCGGTGCGGCCCTTGATGATGCCGTGATCCACGCAGTAGCCCACGTATCCGGCGAACCATTCGGTGCCCTTCACGTCGGTGAAGTTGTCCACGCCCACGTGCAGGCCGGCGTTGTCATCCTTCACGTCGCCGGTGACCACGCGGTACATAATGGCCGCCGCCTCGGCGCGGGTGATGTTGTTGCCGGGGTTGTAGTTTCCTGTCTCGTCGCCCCGGATGACGCCCACGCCGGACAGAACGTCGATGGCCTCGACGAACGCCTCGTCGGCCTTGTCCAGATCCGGGTAGGATTCCTTGGCGTTGACAGTGACCATCAAGCTGAGGGTCATCATCATCGCAAGGACCAGCGCGAGAAACTTCTTCAAATTTCTCATTGGATTGTTTCCTCCTCAAATATTTTTGCCGTTGAGGAGAGAACTTTTTGACGCGAAAAAGAGGGGATGGGCCATCCTCTCCTTTTCGATCCCCGGCAAACAGGGAAAAAATATAAGATCAAGGGTGAAATTTCACCCGGCCTGTGCTATACTGTCACCGGACACAAACCATACCAGCCGGCGCGTTCCTTCTAACAACTGGAAAGGGGTATCTCTATGGCCAAAAACACCACCAAAACCTACCGGAACCAGATCATGTATTCCGTCTTTGTCCGCAACCACACCCCCGGGGGCACCTTCGAGGGGGTGCGCCGGGATCTGAAGCGCATCAAAGCCCTGGGCACGGACATCGTCTGGCTCCTGCCCATCCATCCCATCGGGGAGAAATGCCGCAAGGGGACGCTGGGCAGTCCCTACGCCATCCGGGACTACCGGGCCGTCAACCCGGAATACGGCACCCTGGAGGACTTCCAATATCTGGTGGACGACATCCACGCCCTGGGCATGAAATGCATCATCGACGTGGTCTATAACCACACGTCCCCCGACTCCTGGCTGGCGGAGCACCACCCGGAGTGGTTCTACCACAAGCCGGACGGCAGCTTCGGCAACCGGGTGGGGGACTGGTGGGATGTGATCGACCTGGACTACGCCAGCCCCGGCCTGTGGGACTACCAGATCGAGACGCTGAAATATTGGGCCGGGATGGTGGACGGCTTCCGCTGCGACGTGGCCCCCCTGGTGCCTCTGGACTTCTGGCTGAGGGCCCGGGCGGAGGTGGAGGCGGTTCGCCCCGGCTGCTTCTGGCTGGCGGAGTCGGTGGAGCCCGACTTTGTCCAGGGAGGCCGGGCCGACGGCCTGACCGTGCTGTCCGATTCCGAATGCTTCCAGGCCTTCGACGCCTGTTACGACTACGACATCTTCCACGACCTCCACAAGTACCTCCGGGGGGAGGTCCCCCTGTCCTTCTACGCCGACCGGATCAGCCGCCAGGAGGTCATTTACCCCGACAACTACGTCAAGCTGCGCTTCCTGGAGAACCACGACCAGGCCCGGGCCGCCTTCGTCATCCCGGAGGGCTTCGCCCTTCTCAACTGGACGGCCTTCCTCTATTTCCAGAAGGGCCTGACCATGCTCTACGCCGGGCAGGAGGCGGAGTGCGGCCACCGCCCCAGCCTGTTCGACAAGGACGATATCGCCTGGAACCTGAACGAGGGCGTGACACGCCTGCTGCAAACCCTGGCCAAGCTGAAAAAGAACCCCCTCCTCACCGACAGCCGTTACGAGGTGAAGGCACTCCCCCGCGACATCCTCCTGGCGGAGCACCGGAAGGGCGGACGCCGCCTCACCGGCCTGTTCAGCATGGGGGGCCAGTCCTCCCTGGTCCCGGTGGACGCGCCCGACGGCCTCTACCCCAACCTGCTGGACAGTGCCTGCCGTCCGGTGGAGGTATACGGGGGTATGGTCAGGCTGAAGGGCGCGCCCGTGGTGTTCGAGTGGTCAGTCTAAAGAGGACGGCCCGAACCCGTGGGGCAGCAGCTCCCTCAGTGGCAGGGTGACGAACTCGTGATCCCCCCGCGCCACCAGCACCGTGAGGTCCGGGGCGAATTCAAAGAGCATCTGTCGGCAGGCCCCGCAGGGCCAGCAGTAATCGTCCCCCCGGCCCACCACGGCCAGCCGGACAAAATCGTCCCGGTGCCCCTCGCTCACCGCCTTCACCAGGGCGGTGCGCTCGGCGCAGATGGTGGAGCCATAGGCGGCGTTCTCCACATTGCAGCCGGTGAACACCGTCCCGCCGGCGCACAGCAGGGCGGCCCCCACCGGGAACCGGGAGTAGGGGACATAAGCGCGGTCGAGCATGGTGAAGGCCAGCTCCACCAGGGCCTGGTCAGTCATACTGAAAAACTCCTTCCTTATTATAATGTGTAGTAAGGGAATGGGGCGCGGACGGGAGCGGGGGCGCGGGTCCCCGCCGTCCGCGCCCCTATTATATCAAACTTTTTCGCCCGGGGGAAGGGCCGGAGAAAAATCCCGCACCCCTTCCCCGCGTGTTCAAGGCTTGTTCAAATTTTTTCTGTTGCAATTCGTGTCGGTTTCTGTTATACTGTTATCTGCTTAATGCCGTGGGGCGGATTTTCTCCGGGGCGTCTGCACAGAATAACATCAACAGGGCCGGACGGACGGGAGATCCGGCGCGACTGAAGATAAAGGACGGATGAGAATGTTCGATAAGGGTAAGCGGGAGCAGCGTCACGAAAAGGAGGACGCCGCGTTTAACAAAATGCTCCTCTGGCTGGCGGGGGCCGTGGTGGTGGAGCTGATCATCCTGCTGGTGAAGCAGGTCTATGTCAATATGCTGCTGGGCCCCGGAGTCGCCACGGTGCTGATGTATTTCTTCCAGGTATTCTCCATTCTGGGCGTGGTGCTGGCGGCAGGCGGGATCGCCTGGGCGGTGCTGTGGAACAAGAAGGGAAAGCCCGTGGTCCTGCCCTGCGCCCTGACGGCTGCTGCGGCGGGCCTGTGGGTGCTGTCCCTGTTCACCTATCAGCTGTTCGACGTGGGGCTGAACATCGTCATGCTCCTGCCCGCGGTGGCGGCGGTGCTGATCGTGATCTTCTTCCTGTACCAGCGGGTGTTCTTCCTCAATGCCCTGCTGTGCGCCGGGGGGCTGCTGGCCCTGTGGCTGCACCGGCAGTATTACGAAGCCCACCACACCATGGTCACGGCCCTGTTCATCGCGGGCTTCGTGGCCCTGGCGGCGGCCCTGGCGTTCACCTTTGTCCTGCGCGGGCGGGACGGCAAGCTGGGCGGCGTGCGGGTAATGCCCGCGGACACCAGCTACGTCATCACCTGGATCACCTGCGGGGTGACCGCCCTGACCATGGCCCTGGCTCTGGCCCTGGGCGTCACGGCGGGCCTGTACCTGCTGTTTGCCCTGGTGGGCTGGGTGTTCATCCAGGCGGTGTTCTTCACCGTCAAGCTCATGTAACAACGAACCGTAAAGCGGCGGCGTCCGAAAGGACGCCGCCGCTTTTTGTCCCGCTCAAACCATGTTCAGCGGCTCCCCCAGCTTCTCCGCAATCTCCCGCCTCACGTCATAGTCCCCGCCGGGAGAGAGGGGAGGCAGAGCCTGCCACTCCTCCTGGCTGATGAACACCGTCTCATCAAACACGTTGGACTTCCGGGCAGCGGAGCGATCCCCCCAGGAGAACCAGTAGTCCCCCGCGTCCTCCGGCGGGGCGTAGTCCTCCTGACGGCCGATGATCCG
Source organism: uncultured Oscillospiraceae bacterium (assembly GCA_910585265.1). Classification (GTDB taxonomy): domain Bacteria; phylum Bacillota; class Clostridia; order Oscillospirales; family Oscillospiraceae; genus Enterenecus. The sequence goes on from CAJUCA010000008.1 coordinate 25,666, forward strand.
CCACTCCCCCTCGCTTTTCCGGTCGAACAGGCTGTAGGTGTCCAGCGGCGTCACCAGCAGGCGGCCCGCGCTGAGCACCTGCTCCTCCGAGATCACCGGCTGGTCGGAGGCGTAGTCAAAGACCTCCACGATATGGATGATCACACGGGCCATAATCCGCCCAAAGCGGTAGGTGTGATCGTCATACCGGAAGCAGAAAATATCCCCGATCTTCAGATACCGCAGCATGGTCCGCGGCTTTTTCTCCCAGCTCCAGAGCTTGATCACAGGAACCCCTCCTTCCCTCAATGCTGGTGCCGGTGCCCGAAGATCAGCAGCACCCCCAGCGCGAACCCCACCACCGTGGCCAGCACGGCCCACCGGGACTTCCACTGGACCGCCGCCTCAGGCAGCAGCTCAAAGAACACCACGTACAGCATCGCGCCCCCCGCCAGGGCCAGAGCCGCCGCCAGGGCAGCCGGGGCCTGGTTCCCCACCAGATAGCCCGCCAACGCCCCCGCCACCGTGGGCAGGCCGGACAACGCCGCCACGGCGATGGCGTTCACGGTTTTCGACCCGTCGTGGAGCAGAGGGATGGCGATGCTCATCCCCTCCGGCAGGTTGTGCAGGCCGATGGTGACGGCGGCCAGCACGCTGGCCAGGCAGATCCCCTCCACCGCCACCGTGGCCCCCACCGCCATGCCCACCGGGACGTTGTGCAGGGCCACCGCCGCCGCCAGCACAATGCCCGCCGTGTGCAGGTCGTGGTGTCCGCAGGCGCAGTGATGGGGGTTGGCCCGGTCCTCGTGGTGGGCACTCCTGTCGATCCAGCAGTTCAGCAGGTAGGTCACCCCAAAGCCCGCCACCAGCGCGCCCGGCACCAGCAGCAGGGGGGCCGCTCCCCCCTCCAGGGCCTCCGCCGCCTCGGGCACCATGTCCAACGCCACAATGGACAGCATCAGCCCCGCGGTAAAGCTTAGCAGCAGGCTCGTTCCCCGGGGGGACTCCCGCTTGACGAGGGCCGCCAGCCCGCCCCCCAGGGCCAGCCCGCCCACCCCGGTGGCGGCGGTGAGCAGTACGACAAATAAAACAGGATTCATGGTTCCGCGCTCCTAAAGAAAAATCTGCCGGACAGGCCGAGGGGCCCGTCCGGCAGGGACTATCTTACCACGGCGGGGCGGCAAAGGCAAGGAAATTTATGGCTTGTCCTCCCGGAATAATTCCCGCAGCCCGATGACCAGCAGGAACCCCCCGAAGCACTTGCGCAGCAGCCCCACGTCCATGGCGGTGGCGGCCCAGGCCGCCAGGGCGGAGCACACCAGCCCCGCGCAGATGGCGGGGACCAGGGCCTGCCGCTCCACATAGCCGTTTTTCACGTGGGCGGGCATGGCGGTGGCGGCGGCGGGGAGGAAGTACAGCAGGTTGATCCCCTGGGCCAGGTTCTGGGCCGCCCCGGTGAAGTTGGTCAGATAGATCAGCAGCAGGGAGCCGCCCCCCACCCCCAGGCCGGACAGCACCCCGGTGGCCGCCCCCGCCAGCACGGCGATGATCCATTCCATGTCCCCAGTCCTCCTCCCCGTTGTGAGCGGTCACAGCAGGGCCTTCACCCCGCCGTACAGAATCAGCAGGGCGAAGCCCCGGCGCAGCCACACCATGGACAGCTTCCGAAATACCTTCCCGCCGATCAGCCCGCCCGCCAGCCCGCCGATGAGGTAGGGCAGGGCGGCGGACAGCTCCAGATCCCCCCGGAACCAGTAGATCCCGGCGGACAGGGCGCACAGCGGCGCGATCACCGCCACCGACGTGGCGAAGGCCTTCCGCTGGTCCAGCCCGCACTTCCCCGCCAGCAGGGGCACCAGCACCATGCCGCCGCCCCCGCCGAAAAAGCCGTTCACCACCCCCGCCGCCGCCCCGGCCAGGGCGAACCACAGGGGCTTGGATGTTTTTTCCTTCACGCGTATCACCGGGATCAGTATGCCGCCGCCGGGGGCGGTCTATTCAAACTTTTCCGCTCCGCCCCCTTGACAGCTATTACGGTTAGTGATATATTTATTACAGTAACCGTAATAAGAAGGGGGGAGACGCCCATGCGGGATAACGCCAAGGGCGGCGCGCTCACCGAGGTGACGTTTTTCATCCTGCTGGCCCTGCACCAGCCCCGCCACGGCTACGCCGTCATGCAGTTCGTGGAGGAGCGGACGGGCGGGCGGCTGGCCCTGGGAGCGGGGACGCTGTACGGCGCGCTGAACGCCCTCCAGGAGAAGGGCTGGATCGCCCCCTGGGGCGGGGACGCAGGCCGGAAAAAGGAGTTCCTCATCACCGGCCGGGGCCGGGAGGCGGCGTCCGGCGAGCTGGCGCGGCTCCGGGAATTGACCGAAACCGCGGAGGATATCATAGGAGGCGAGACTGAATGGAAAAGCGGTACCGTTACTTCTGGACCCTGCTGGCGGCCCAGTCCCGCTGGCTGAACAAGATGGCGGACCGGGGCCTGCGCCTGTCCCGGACGGAAAAGCTGCTGTACGAGTTCCAGCCCTGCGCCCCGGGCCAATACCGCTACTGCGTGGAGTTCGTGGCCCACCTGTCCCGGGAAAAGGCGGAGGACTACGCCCGCTTCCTGGAGGACTGCGGCTATCGGACGTGGTTCAAAAACGCCAACCTGAACTGGAACGTGGGCAAGGTGGTGGGCCGCCCCTGGGCGGAGCCGGGGGGCCGTCTGGCCTCCAACGCCACCACCTACAACCGGGAGCTGCTCATCGTGGAGAAGGAGAACGACGGCAAGCCCTTCCGGCTCCACACCGCCCTGGAGGATCAGATCCGCTATCGGAAGGCCCAGCGCAGGCCCGCCCTGTTCCTGCTGGCGGTGATGACTCCCCTGGCCGCGCTGACCCGCTCCTGGCCGGCGGCCCTGTTCGCCGCGCTGGCGTTGGCGGTCCTGATCCGGCATCAGCTCGCCCTGGCGGGGCTGAAAAAGCAGGGCGGCATCTCCGAGGATTGACAGGAGGGATACCATGTCCTATGAGATCAACATCCTCTGTGTGGGCCAGACGGCACCCATAGACTGCCGCCCCGCAGGCTTCGAGCTGAAAAACGAGGTGGAGGATGAGGTGCTGGCGGCGCGGTACGCGGACATATGGCCCGTCTTTTCCAGCACGGCGGGGATTCTGTACACCGCGGGGAAGGAGTGGGACTGCGGCGGCATGTGGGGTGCCTTCCCCCTATGCGACTCGGATTTTGAGCATCCAGTCCCCCAGGACGCCCTGCCCAGCTTTCTCCCGGAGGGGGTGGCAGACCGCCTCACCCCGCTGCTCATTCACCCCCAGTACCTGCCGGGGCTGGAGAACGTCGTCCAGCGGCTGGTGAAGGCCTCCCCCCGAAAGACCATCCTGTTCCAGACCCGGTACCAGGGCGGCGACTGGGAGCTGTTTTTCGGGACCATGACAGTGGACGCCTTTCTCCAGCGGATGCGGGAGGGACAGCTGCTGTTCAATGTCTGCTACCTGGTGACGGAGCCCGATGAAGCTGCCAGCGGAATGGCCCGGCAGCCGGAGGACGGCGCGCCGGCCTGACAATCATCTTGACAATCGCAGAAAACTGTCAACACATTTCCCTTGCCTCCCCGCGCGAAACCCAGTATAATGTTTTTCAATACCTTGGGGAGGATCGACATAAAATGCCTAAATCTACCAAAAACCAGATCATGAACGCCCTGGCGGAGCTGCTCCAGACCAAGCGTCTGGACGACATCACCGTCACCGAGCTGGTGGAGCAGTGCGGCCTTTCCCGGCAGGCCTTCTATTACCACTTCTCCGACCTGTACGGCGTGGTGGACTACGGCATCCAGCAGCTGCTGGACGGCCTGGGCGTCGCCAACCCGGAGCAGTGGCGGGAGCCGCTGGAGCGGACGCTCACCCTGCTGCGGGAGAACCGGACGCTGGTGCTGAACGTATACCGGGCCTACGAGCGCAGCTATGTGGAGCGTCATGTGCGCCGGTGGGCCATGCCCCTGGTGGAGGCCCGCACCCGGCTGGCCGCCCAGCGGTACGCCGTGACGGAGGATCAGGTGGGCTTCATGAGCGAAATGCTGACCCAGGGCCTGGCCAGCATCGTGCTGAGCTGGGTGGATCGGGGTATGCCCTCCAGCGTCATCCAGCGGCTGGACGACTTCGACATCCTGGTGGGCGGCGCGCTGGACTACGCCATGGAGCGTCTGGCCCAGAAAAACGGCAAATAACGGTGGAATCCTACGATATTTTACAGCGTTCCCGGCCCTGTCAGCTTTTTGACAGGGCCGCTTTTTCTGTCTATGGCGTCCGGCCCGGGCCGGGAGTATCATTGCGCTGAACCAAACGGGGCACACCCCCGGCAGAAAGGACGCAGGAGCAATGAGTATGATGAACAGCGTGAAACGGACGGGCTTCCGGGCAATGTACAGCTATCTGGACAAGGACCCGGACGCCAATATTCCCCGCCTGATGGACTGGGTGGACCGCTTCGCCGGGGACGGGCCCAACAGCTTCCCCGGCCAGCGGGCCGCCTTCCGCCAGGTGATCGAGAACCCGGACAACAACTGGTACCGGCTGCTCCGCAGTCTGTGGACGGACGTGGACGGTGGGGTGCGCAAGACCTTCTTCGAGAACTTTATGCTCAACGGCAACCTCATCGGCTGGCCCATCCAGGAGGAGGCCCGGGAGCGGTACGGCTGCAATATCCCCTGGGCCATCCTGCTGGACCCCACCTCCGCCTGCAACCTCCACTGCACCGGCTGCTGGGCGGCGGAGTACGGGAACAAGCTGAACCTCACCTTCGATGAGATCGACGGCATCATCACCCAGGGCAAGCAGCTGGGCGTGTACATCTACATCTACACGGGGGGCGAGCCCCTGGTGCGCAGGGACGATCTCATCGCCCTGTGCAACAAGCACAGCGACTGCCAGTTCCTGTGCTTCACCAACGCCACCCTTATCGACGAGGACTTCGCCGACCAGATGCTCCGGGTGAAGAACTTCATCCCCGCCATCAGCGTGGAGGGCTTTGAGGAGGCCACCGACAGCCGCCGGGGGGACGGCGTGTTCCAGAAGGTGCGCCGGGCCATGGAGCTGCTGAAGGCCAAAAAGCTCCCCTTCGGCACCTCCTGCTGCTACACCAGCGCGAACCTGGACTCCATCAGCTCGGAGGAGTTTGTGGACAAGCTGGTGGACTGGGGGGCCAAATTCGCCTGGTACTTCCACTATATGCCCGTGGGCAACGACGCCGCCCCGGAGCTGCTGCCCTCCCCGGCCCAGCGGGAAACCATGTATGACCGCATCCGGGCCTACCGCAAGACCAAGCCCCTGTTCCTCATCGACTTCCAGAATGACGGGGAGTACGTGGGGGGCTGTATCGCCGGGGGCCGCCGCTACCTCCACATCAACGCCAACGGGGACGTGGACCCCTGCGTGTTCGTCCACTACTCCGATTCCAATATCCGGGAGAAGTCCCTGCTGGACTGCCTGCGCTCCCCCATGTTCATGGCCTACCACGACGGACAGCCCTTCCACCAGAACCACCTGAAGCCCTGCCCCATGCTGGAGAACCCGGAGAAGCTGCCGGAGATGGTGGCCCGGGCCGGGGCCAAATCCACCGACCTCCAGTCCCCGGAGAGCGCGGAGCACCTGTGCGCCAAGTGCGGCGGCTACGCCGGGGCCTGGGACGGCACGGCGGAGCGTCTCTGGGCCTGCGGGCCGCACGGCCGGACGGGCTGACAAGGACAATACCGGGCCGAAATTGCCTCTTGCAATTTCGGCCCGGTATGTTACAATGTCCATGACAACTGAATACCAACAGTTGCGAGAAACGCAGTAGAAAGGAAGAAGCAAAATGCCCAAGCTCAAGAAACGGGCCCTTTTGCTGCTGGTCGTGCTGGCCATGCTTCCGGCTTCACTGTACGGGTGTACAGGAGGCACGGAGCCCACCCCCCCGGGGGCGAGCGAGAGCGGGAGCCAGCCGTCCGCTGCACAAACGGGCGAGTTACCCCCCAACGGGAACTCAGTCACGGTAGGTATCGCACAGGATTTGGACGACCTCGATCCCCAGCTGGCCAAAACCGCCGGCATCCGCGAGGTTTTGTTCAACATCTTCGAGGGACTGGTGAAGGCCAGCCCCGACGGCTCGGTGATCCCGGCCGTCGCCAGTGACTACGAGCTCTCCAAGGACGGCACCACGTACACCTTCACCCTGCGGGAGGGCGTCACGTTCCACAACGGGAACCCGGTCACAGCCGAGGATGTGGTCTATTCCCTGGAACGCTGCGCCGGATCGGAGAACGAAGGAACGCCTCTGGTCTCGGCGTTTTCCAATGTCTCCAGCATCCAGGCCCCGGACGGCGGCCATGTGGTGATCACCCTGGCCCAGCCCAGCCTGGAGTTCCTCAACGCCCTGACCGCCCCCATCATCCCCAAGGACTCCGGCCCCACCATCGCCAAGGAGCTCGTCGGCACCGGGCCCTTCCGGTTCGTCTCCTACGCCCCCCAGGACAGCCTGGTGATGGAGAAATATGACGGCTACTGGAACCAGGACAAGGCCGCCAGGCTGGACAAGGTGACATTTAAGATCATCGCGGACACCAACGCCCTGGTCATCGGCCTGAAGGGGGAGACGCTGGACATGGTGATCCACCTGCCCAACACCCTGGAGGCAGAGGTGAAGGACCAGTTCACCGTCTACCAGGACACCATGAAGCTGGTGCAGGCCCTGTATCTGAACAACGCCGTCAAGCCCTTCGACAACGAGCTGGTCCGGCAGGCCATGTACTACGCCATCGACGTGGAGGCGGTCATCGACTTCGTGTGCGACGGCGCGGGGGTAGCCACCGGAACCAGTATGTACCCCGCCAACGAGAAATACTTCCTGCCCGGGCTGGCGGAAAACTACGCCCAGGACGTGGACAAGGCCAAGGAACTGCTGGCTCAGGCGGGCTATCCCGACGGCTTCTCCATGAAGATCACCGTCCCCTCCAACTACAAGCAGCACGTGGACACCGGGCTTGTGCTGGCGGAGCAGCTCAAGGCGGTGGGCATCACCGCCGAGGTGGAGCAGGTGGAGTGGAGCGCGTGGGTGTCCGACGTGTACCGGGGCCGCCAGTACGAGGCCACGGTGAGCGGCATCGCCGCCGACGACATGACGGCCCGGGAGATGCTGGTGCGGTACATGACGGAGGACCGGAAGAACTTCATCGCCTTCTCCGACCCGGAGTATGACGAGGTGCTGGCCAAGGCCCTGTCCTCCATCGACGGGGAGGAGCAGACCGCCCTGTACCAGCGGGCGGAGGAGATCCTCAACGAGCGGGCCGCCAGCCTGTGGCTTCAGGATATGTGCGATCTGGTGGTGATGAACCCGGCCCTGGACGGCTTCACCTTCTACAGCACCTACGTGCTGGATATGTCCACCATCGGGTATCGGTAAGTGGAAAGCCTTCCCCCTGGAAGGGAGAAGGTGCCGCCCGTGAAGCGGGCGGCGGATGAGGGGCTGCGGAACGCTGCTTCCCCGTCTCTCATCCGCCCCTCCGGGGCACCTTCCCTCCCATGGGGGAAGGCTTTTGTAAGGAAAGGAGGACTTCTCCCATGGGAAAAGCCTTGCTCAAGCGGCTGGCCCCGCTCGCTGCCACGGGAAAAGCCTTGCTCAAGCGGCTGGCCCTGCTCGCTGCCACCCTCCTGCTGGTGAGCGTGCTGGCCTTCACCGCCTTCTCCGTCATCCCCGGCGACCCCACCCAGTCGGTGCTGGGCATGGAGGCCACCGAGGAGCAGATCGCCACCTTCCGGGCGCGCCACGGCCTGGACCTGCCCCCGTGGGAGCGGTACGGGAGCTGGCTGTCCGCCTTTGTCCGGGGGGACTTCGGCCAGTCCTTTCAATTTGACTCGCCTGTGGCGGAGCTGGTGCTCACCCGCGCCCAGGTGACGCTGATGCTGGCGGCGGTGTCCTTCGCCCTGATCTTAGCCATCTCCCTGCCCCTGGGCCTCCTCGCCGCCCGCCGTCCCGGGGGGATTGTGGACCGGGCGGTGACGGTGCTGACCCAGATCACCATGTCGGTGCCCAACTTCATCATGGGCATCGGGCTGATGTTCCTGTTCGCCCTGGTGCTGAACTGGTTCCGGCCCGAATACGTCTCCCTGGAGCAGGGCCTGGGGCCCCATCTGGCCTTTCTGGTGTACCCCGCCCTGGCCATCGCCCTGCCCAAGAGCGCGATGACGGTGAAGCTCCTCCGGGGCTCCATTTTAGGGGAGCTGGACCAGGATTACATCCGCACCGCCTACAGCAAGGGGAACAGCCGGGGCTCGGTCCTGCGGCGGCACGTGCTGCGCAACGCCATGATCCCGGTGGTGACCTTCCTGGCCATGGCCATCGGGGACATCATGGCAGGCTCCATCGTGGTGGAGCAGGTGTTCAGCATACCCGGCCTGGGCCGCATCCTCATCTCGTCCATCGGCAACCGGGACTATCCGGTGGTGCAGGCCATTGTGGTGCTGCTGGCGGCGGCGGTGGTGGGCTGTAATTTCCTGGCGGATCTCCTCTACCGGGTGATGGACCCCAGGATCGACGGGAGGTAGCGGCATGAAAAAAAGAAGCTGGTATCTCACCCTGGGCGGCATTCTCACCGCCTGTATGCTGGCCTTCACCGTCACCGGGCTGTTCTGGACGCCCTACGTCCCCTCCGCCATGGACAAGGCCGCCCGGGGCATAGGCCCCACCCCGGCCCACCCCTTCGGCTGCGACTCCATGGGCCGGGACGTCCTCTCCCGCACCCTGGAGGGGGCGGGCTCCACCCTCACCATCGCCCTGGCGGTGCTGGCGGTGGGGGCGGTGTGCGGGCTGGTGATCGGCGCGCTGTGCGGCTACTACGGCGGCATGGCGGACGCCCTCGTCATGCGCCTGTGCGACGCGGTGGCGGCCTTCCCCAGCGTCCTGCTGGCGTTGGTGGTGCTGGCCCTCACCGGGCCGGGGAAATATAACGTTATCGGGGCCTTGGGGGTGCTGTTCATCCCCAGCTTCGCCCGCCTGGTGCGGGGGGAGTTCCTGAAATACCGGGACCGGGACTTCGTCCAGGCCGCCAAGCTCATGGGGGTGCCCGACCCGCGGATTATCTTTGTCCACATACTGCCCAACCTCTGGCCCACCCTGCTGTCCGGGCTGACCATCGGCTTCAACAACGCGGTGCTGGCGGAGGCGTCCATGAGCTATCTGGGCATCGGCGTAAATGCCGCGGAGCCGAGCCTGGGCTATCTGCTGAAGGACGGCCAGGGGGTGCTGTTCACCCTGCCCTGGTGCGCCGTTTTCCCGGGGCTGGCGGCCATTCTGCTCATATTAGGCGTGAGCCTGCTGGGCGAGGGAATCCGGGAGCGGATGGGAGGGACGGCGTTATGATGCTGGACGTGCGGAACCTATCGGTGGTGTTCACTGACAGGTGGGAACCCTTTACAGCGGTGGACCAATTTTCCCTCCAGATGGACCGGGGGGAGATCGTGGGCATTGTGGGCGAGTCCGGCTCGGGCAAGTCCATGACCGCCCACGCCCTCATGGGGCTGGTGCCCCGGAGCCGGGCGGCGGTGACGGGCGAGGCCCTCTTTGAGGGGACGGATCTCCTCCCCCTGCCCCGGGAGGAGCTGCGGCAGTACCAGGGCCGGGATCTGTCCATCATCTTCCAGGAGCCCATGACCAGCCTGAACCCCACCATGCGGATCGGGAAGCAGGTGGAGGAGGCCCTGCGGATTCACGAAAAAGCCATGTCCGCCGGGGAGCGCAAAGCCAAAGCCCTTGACGCCATGGCGTTGGCGGGCCTGCCCGGCCCCGGGGAGCTGTACCGGCAGTACCCCCACCAGCTGTCCGGCGGGATGCGCCAGCGGGTGATGATCGCCGCCGCGCTGGTGCTGCGCCCCCGTCTGCTCATCGCGGACGAGCCCACCACCGCGCTGGATGTGACCATCCAGGCCCAGATCCTGGACACGCTGAAGGCCATCAACCGGCGGGAGGGCACCGCCATCCTGTTCATCTCCCACGACCTGGGGGTGGTGAAGGCCCTGTGCGGCCGGGTGGTGGTGATGAAGCGGGGGAGGATCGTGGAGTCCGGCCCGGCGGAGGAGCTGTTCTACCACCCCAGGGAGGACTACACCAAGCTGCTGATCGCCTCCCGCCCAAGCCGGAAAAAGCTGAGAGGGGGCGGTTTGGATGGCTGATCCCATCCTGCGCATGGAGCGGCTCAACAGCTGGTACGGACGGGGCAGGGCGCGGAAGCAGGTGCTCCGGAACGTGACCCTGTCCCTGGCCCCCGGCGAGGTGCTGGGGGTGGTGGGCGAGTCCGGCTCGGGCAAGTCCACCCTGGCGAAATGCGTGCTGGGCCTGGTGACGGACATCACCGGGACGCTGGCGGTAAACAGCCCCCGGCCCCAGATGGTGTTCCAGGACCCCTATGGCTCGCTGAACCCGGCGAAAACCGTGGGCTGGATTTTGGAGGAACCCCTCCGGGCGGCGGGGGTAAAGGACAAGGAGGAACGCCGCCAAAGGGTGCGGGACTTCCTCCCCCTGGTGGGGCTGGAGGAGGAGCACCTGTCCCGCAGGCCCGCCCAGCTCTCCGGCGGACAGCGGCAGCGGGTGGCCATTGCCGCCGCCCTCATCCAGGGCAGCAGGCTCATCGTGCTGGACGAGCCGGTGTCCGCCCTGGACGTGACCTTACAGGCCCAGATCCTCCGCCTGCTGGCGGAGCTGAAGGAGAAGCTGGGCCTGTCCTACCTGTTTATCTCCCACGATCTGGCGGTGGTGTACCAGCTCTGCGACCGGGTGGCGGTAATGACCGGGGGGGAGATCGTGGAGGAGGGGGACGTGGACGAGATCTACGACCACCCCCGGCACGAATACACGAAGAAGCTGCTGGCGGCCTCCCTGGCCCTGGATTGAGGCGGGCGGTTGATCCCTGTAGGGGCGGACATTGTCCGCCCGCGATTCCCAAAAATGCCCCGGCGTATCAAAACGCCGGGGCATTTTTTGCGCTGTGATTACAACGCAGAATCATCGCAGCAGATTGAAAATCAGGATGGCCCCGCCCAGCACCACCAGCACCGCGCCGGTGGCCCGGTTCAGCACAATGGGGCTGGCCTTGTTGGCGAACCGGGCGGCGATCCTGGCCCACAGCAGGGTGGACAGCACGCACAGCACCAGCGTCAGCGGATCGGGCATACCGCCGATGGCGAAGTGGCTGGCCGCCCCGGTGAAGGCGGTGAAGGCCATGATGAACACGCTGGTGCCCACGGCGGTTTTCAGCTCGTACCCCAGCACCGAGGTGAGTATGAGCAGCATCATCATGCCGCCCCCGGCCCCCACAAATCCGCAGATGAACCCGATCAGCGCACCGCACGCCAGGGACTGCGCCGCCCGCTTTCTGGGGTCCGCCCCCTCCATGGACTCCCTGGTGGTCATGACGGGCCTGACGATGAACTTGACACCCAGGAACAGGGTCATGACGGTGGAGAAGCCCCCCATGGCGGCGGAGGGCACCAGGCTGGACACCCAGCTGCCCACCAGGGTGAAGCACAGCACCGCCCCCATCATCACCAGGCCGTTTTTCACGTCCAGGTTCTTGTTTTTGTGGTAGGTATAGGCGGAAACCACGCTGGCCAGCACGTCGCTGGCCAGGGCAATGCCCACGGCGGCGTAAGGCTCCATGTCCAGGAAGGTGATCAGCATGGGGCTGATGACGGCGGCCGCGCTCATTCCGGCGAATCCGGTGCCCAGCCCCGCGCCAATTCCAGCCAGAAAACAAATGACGAAAGTAAACATATGGTAATCTCACATCTCCTCAACGGATCGAAATACGGTACCATCCGCATTATAAGCCCCCGGGCGGCATTTGTCAAAGGGGCGGACATTTCAGGGCATTCCCGGCGCAGCTCATGATGCCGGGATGGTCTACGGCGAGGTGCCGGGCCGGAAGCTCTGCCTCCCCCGGGCTGTTGCGTCCGGGAACCCGGCGGGCGGGGCAGCCCCGGTTTTTCCCGGAGGGTTCTTGCGGTCCCTGCCGCTGGCGGAGCTGGGGACGGCGGTGTCCGGCTCCGACCTCAGCGGGGCCATGCTGGACCGCTGCCGGGACAAGGCGGCGGCCCGGGGGTATGCCGTGGAGTTGCACCAGAGCGACTTCCGGGAGCTGTCCTGCTGGGCGGGCCGGAGCTTCGACTGCGTGGCCAGCACAGGCAATTCCCTGCCCTATGTGTCCAACGGTCAGGTGCGGTCCGTCTTAGCCGGGATGGACGCCTTGGTGCGGGAGGGGGGCTGGCTCTATTTCGACCTGCGCAACTGGGACCGGATTCTCCGGGAGCGGAAACGGTTTTACCTTTACAACCCCTTCTTTGACGGGGAGACTCGGGTGAATTTGGTGCAGGCGTGGGACTACCACCCGGACGGCACCATGACCTTTAACCTGCTCTACACCTTCGAGCGGGAGCAGCGGATCGTTCAGCAGGAGGTCTTTGAGGAGCATTACTTTCCCGTCCCCCGCCAGCTTCTGCTGGACGAGCTGGCCCGGCTGGGCTACGGGGAAATCCGGCTGTTCCCCTTCCCCGCCATGCTCCGGCAGGGGGCGGAGGAGGCGGAGTGGTACTGCGTGCTGGCCCGGAAAGGCCCCGGCGGGCAGAGGGAGAACCATATTTGACGAGGAGGCTTTGAGCATGAAGCGAACCATCACCGTAAAGGGCGTGGGCAGCGTGTCCGCCAAGCCGGACTACATCACCCTGACGCTGTCCATCACAGAAAAGGACATGGACTACGAGAAGGCCCTGGAGGGCGCGGCCCGGCGGATTGCCCAGCTGGAGGGGGCGGCGGCGGAGGCCGGGTTTGAGAAGGGCGCGCTGAAAACCCTCCACTTCAATGTGAGCACCCAGTATGAGGGGGTGCGGGACAAGGACGGAAACTACCAGAACGTGTTCGCCGGATACGCCTGCCTCTACCGCCTGAAGCTGGCCTTCGGGCTGGACAGCAAGCGGCTGGCCGCCGTCCTGTCCGCCGTGGCCGGCAGCGGGGCCGAGCCGGAGCTGAACATCTCCTTTACCGTCAAGGAGCCTGCCGGGGTCAGCGAGGCCCTGCTGGCCAGCGCGGCGGCCAACGCCCGGGAGAAGGCCCAGGTTCTGTGCCGGGCCTCCGGGGTGGAGCTGGGCAAGCTGATCCGCATCGACTACAGCTGGGACGAGCTGAATCTCGTGTCCCCCACCCGGTACGAGCTGGCGGACAGTGCCATGCCGCTGATGGCGGCGGGGAAGCGGTGCGCCCCGGAGATCCAGCCGGACGACATCGACCTGCACGACACGGCGGCCTTTGTGTGGGAGCTGGAGGGCTGAGGGGGGCAAAAAGACGGGGCGGGAATCTGGTTTCAGATTCCCGCCCCGTTTTGGATTCAGTCAATGGCGATATCCAGCGTCTCCCCCTGGGCGGACAGCCCGATCCGGGTCACCGGGTCGGCGTACCGCTGGATGAGCTTGGCGGCGATGGGGTCCTCCAAATCTTTCTGGATCTGGCGGCGCAGGTTCCGGGCCCCGTAGGCCGCGGAGTAGGACTTCTTCACCAGGTAGTCCAGCACGCTCTCGTCATAGGAGAAGGCGATGTTTTTCTCCTTCAGCACCCCGTCCAGCTCGGACAGCATGATCCGGGCGATGTCCTTGAAATTGTCCTCGGTGAGCTGGTTGAAGTAGACGATCTCGTCCACCCGGTTGATGAACTCGGGCCGGAGGAAGGACTCCAGCCCCTTCATAGCCTTCTCCTTGCCCAGCTGGTTGGCGGAGCGGTCGAAGCCCAGGGAGCCGCCCTTCACGTCGCTGCCCGCGTTGGAGGTCATGACGATAACGGTATTTTCGAAATTGACCACCTTGCCGTGGGCGTCGGAGATGTGCCCGTCGTCCAGAATTTGCAGCAGCACGTTGAGCACGTCGGGGTGGGCCTTCTCGATCTCGTCGAACAGCACCACGGTGTAGGGCTTGCGGCGGATCTTCTCGGTGAGCTGGCCCGCGTCGTCATAGCCCACGTACCCCGGCGGGGAGCCGATGATCCGGGATACGGAGTGCTTTTCCATGAACTCGCTCATGTCCAGCCGGATCAGGGACTCGGGGGAGGAGAACAGGTCGGCGGCAAGCCGCTTCACCAGCTCGGTCTTGCCCACGCCGGTGGAGCCCACGAAGATGAAGGACACCGGCTTGTGCTTGGCGGCGATGCCCACACGGCCCCGCCGGATGGCGTTGGCCACGGCGTTCACCGCGTCGTCCTGGCCCACGATGTGCTCCTTCAGCCGCTGGTCCAGCTTGGCCAGCCGCTCGAACTCCTGTTCCTGGATGGAGGTGGCGGGTATTTTCGTCCACAGCTCGATAACCTTTGCCAGGTGGGCGGCGGTCAGCGGGGGATCCCCCTTGGCGGCCAGGGCCTCCCGCTCGCTGGTGAGCTGGGCCTGACGGCTTTTCAGCTCCGCCAGACGCTGGTAGGCCTTTTCGTTGGCGGCGGACTGCACCGCCTCCTTGTCGGCGGTGACGGCGGCCAGCTTTTCGGTGAGCTCCGCGATCTGCTTGCGGCGGCCGTCCTGCCGCTGCTGGAAGGCGGGGTCCTCCCGGTTGGGGGCCTCGGCGTCATCCCGGCTCACGGCGGTCTCCAGGGTCTCCCGCTGGCGTTTGATCCGCTGCTCCTGCTTCTGCAGCTCCTGGAGCTTGGGGTCGTTCTGCCCCCCGGTGGAGGCCAGCACCACCTCCATCTCCTTGGCGTAGTCCGCCAGCTCCTTGTCGATCTCCGCCATCCGGGCCAGCTCCTTGTTGTGGAGGTTCACGTCGGAGGACGCCTCGTCGATGAGGTCGATGGCCTTGTCGGGCAGGTATCGGTCGGTGATGTACCGCTCGCTCATGGTAACGGCCTGCCGGCAGATGTCCGGGCTGATGGCCACGTGGTGGAAGGACTCGTAATAGGGGGCGATGCCCTTCAGAATCTCCACCGAGTCGTCGATGGAGGGCTCCTCCACAATGACGGGCTGGAAGCGGCGTTCCAGGGCGGAGTCCTTCTCAATGTACTTGCGGTACTCCGTCAGGGTGGTGGCCCCGATCACCTGGATCTCCCCCCGGCTCAGGGCGGGCTTGAGGATGTTGGCGGCGTTCATGGAGCCCTCCGCGTCCCCTGCGCCCACGATGGAGTGGACCTCGTCAATGACCAGGATGATATTGCCCAGCTTCTTCACCTCGTCGATGAGGCCCTTCATCCGGCTCTCGAACTGGCCCCGGAACTGGGTGCCCGCCACCAGGGCGGTGAGGTCCAGCAGGTAGACCTCCTTGTCCAGCAGCTTGTAGGGCACGTCCCGGTCGCAGATGCGCTGGGCCAGCCCCTCGGCGATGGCGGTCTTGCCCACGCCGGGGTCGCCGATGAGGCAGGGGTTGTTCTTCTGCCGCCGGTTCAGGATCTGGATGGTCCGCTGGATCTCGTTGGAGCGGCCCACGATCCGGTCCAGCCCGCCCTCCTGGGCCTTCCGGGTGAGGGAGATGCAGTAGTTCTCCAGGAATTTCCGCTTGGGGCTTTGGTTCCGGTCGTTCTTGGGGGCGGCCTTGTCCTCCTTGGCGGCCCCGCCCCGCTGGACGGGGTCCCGGTCGGGCGCGCTGTCCGACGCGCCGCCGAACAGCTTGCTGAGGAAGGGGAAGGTGGCGGTACGGCCCTCGTCCTCCTCCTCGTCGTCCCCGGAGCCGTCGCCGTCCTCTCCGGCGGGGGCCAGGCCCTCCGGCTCCTCCGCGCCGCCGAAGGCGGACATCATCTCGGTGGAGATGGACTCCAGATCCTCGTCGGAAATGCCCATCTTCTTCATCATATCGTCCACCGGCTTGATGCCCAGCTCCCGGGCGCACTTGAGGCACAGGCCCTCGTTTTTGGTATCGCCGCCCTCAATTTTCGTTATAAAGACAACCGCCACGTTCTTCTGGCAGCGGGTGCACATGGTTGGCCGCATGATATCGCTCCTTTCGGGAGAACAGTACGTTCAGGGTTTGTTCGCAGTTTTTCAGTACCTTATCAGATAAATATGAACACGTCATGAATTTTAGAGTGGTAATTTTCCGCGGGGCAGGGAAAATCCCGTCCCTTTTCATCTTGCAGGAAGGAAACCCTCACTTGGGCAGGCCCGCCAGCAGCTCCCACAGCCTATCCACCGTGAACAGGGACAGCACCGGGGTGTCCGGATGGGCGGGGATCACGCCGGACATCTGGCCCAGCCACACCAGGATAATGGTCAGCAGCGCGCCCTTCACCAGCCCGAACAGCAGCCCCCCCGCCAGATTCACCTCGGACAGCAGGGGCAGCTTGAAGGCCATGTCCAGGGCGTGGCTGGCCAGGAACCAGGCCACCTGCACCGCCAGGAACACGATGGCGAACAGCAGCGCGCGGGCGATCCCTCCCGCCAGGTAGTTGGCCAGGGCGTCCACCGGGGTGGCCCAGTGCTCCTCCTCCACCGCGTCCTGCTCCACCCCCTCCCGCAGGAAGGTGGAGAAGCCCTCGAACAGCCCGTTCGCCTCCACCGAGGCGAACAGCTCCTGGAGGGTGTAGCCGGGGCCTTCGTCCTCCTCCCCGTCCCCGTCCTGGTCGGTGGTCACCGGATGGGGAGCCACCTTCTGGAAGCTCTGGGCGATGACCGGGCGGATGATGTTGGCCACCGGCGGGGCGAATTGATCCGCCACGAACTGGGCGGCGAAAAAGGCCACGAACACCGCCGCCAGCCCGCACAGGGACAGCACCAGCCCCTTGGCGGCCCCCCGCCACGCGAAAAAGGCCAGCAGGGCCACAATCGCAATGTCAAACAGAACAGTCATAAAATCCTCCTTCTCCCGCGAATTGCGGGCCCCCCAAACAGAAGATATATGGATGGCGTCAGGGAATATAGAACCCCGCGCCCTCCGCCGAGATCAGGATGGCGGACCCGTCCGGCACCAGCAGGACGGTCCTGGCCCCCTTGGTGCCCTTGAGGGAGCTGTAAAGCTCCAGCTCCTGGGTGTAGATGTCCAGCCGGTCCCCGGTGAGGACGGCCACGTACCGCCCCGCCGTGGAGATGGACATGACCTGCTCGCTGAGGGCCAGGGAGCGGCGGGTGCCGTCCTGGTCCACCACCCACAGCTCCGCCTGGCTGCCCGCCCGGTATTTGCCCAGCAGGACGGCGGCGAAGCCGTCCCCGCTGAGGGTATACCGCCGCAGGTACTGGTTCTGCCAGTCCACGGAGACGGTGTTCCCGTCGTGGTCGCTGATGGTCATCCCCCGGTCGCTGAGGGCCCACACCGCCCCGGCGGTGTGCCGCAGGTCCAGGGCCACCCCGCCCCCCAGGGAGGCGGACACGTCCGCCTCATAGCTTCCGCTGGCGTAATTCATGGCGTACAGCTCCAGCCCGGTGGCGAACGCGCCGTCCCGCTGGCCCACGGTGAGGGTGGCCAGGGTGCGCCCGTCGTCGGACAGGGCGGCGTCCATCACAAAGGCGGAGGTGAGGTTGACGCTCATCACCGGGTCGTAGGCGGCGTTATACACCGTCACCTTCCCCCGGTAGCCCGCCGCCTGGGTGACCACCGTGAGCTGGCCGTTTTTGTTCAGCCGGGCGGACAGGATGCCCTCCAGCCCCTCCGCCGACCACACCAGGGACCGCTGCCCCAATATGTACAGGGAGCTGCCCCCCGCGTCGTACACCACCGCCAGGGAGCCGTTGGAGTTCACCACCGGGTTCTCCATGCTGACCTGCTGGTTGATGTACCGGGTGCCGCTGCCGGAGTAGAGGGAGATGGCGTGCTCCGAGCATACCAGCAGGTCCCCGTCCAGGGCGGCGAAGGTGCAGCTCAGATCGCCGTCGTAGCGGAAGGCTTCCGCCTGCCCGCTGTCGCTCCGGGTGAGGGAGAGGTAGTGGAACCAACGCTTCGCGCTGTCCAGGTTCAGCCGGTCCCGGAAGGCCACCAGCACCACCAGGGACAGCCCCACCGCCAGCACCACCAGGGTGGCGATGAGCCGCACCAGGAAGCCGGACAGCCGGGAGGGCTTTTTTTGCTGTTTTTGGTTTTGCTCGTCCATAGAACCCCCGCCGTTACAGTGGCTTGGATAGGTAAATCATGTCCACTAACTGTATGCCCCCCTCGAAGATGGGGTGGTCGTAGTGGTCGGTAAAAAAGCTGGGCACCACATGGGAGCGGCGGAAGCCGCAGGCCTCGTAAAAGGGGATGGTGAGGGGACTGTCCCCGGTGCCCACCAGCAGGCGGCGGTACTGTCCCCGGTAGGCCTCCGCCAGGAAGTCCACCAGCCGCCGCCCGTAGCCCCGCCGCTGGTATTCGGGAGCCGCCGCCAGGTTTTTCAGCTCCAGCGTGCCCTCCCCCTCGTCGGTGACAACGCACACGGCCCGGACAGATGCTCCGTCCTTTAGGGCGTACATGGTGCCCCGCTCCAGGTAGCGGTCGATCATGTCCTCCTGCTCGTCCGCCAGCAGCAGGAGGGGCAGGTATTGCTTTTTGTCAGCTTTGACTTCGAAAATGTTCACAGCACGTCCTCGTCATACCATAGGTTGGTCTGTATAAGCTGTCCAGCGGGATTTGAACTCGCGGGAACCGGGCAAAGCCCTCACAGCACATCTTCATCATACCACAGGTTGGTCATATACAGGCCGTCCGGCGGCGCGGTAGGCCCCGCCAGGGTGCGGTTGCGGGCCGCCAGGATGGCGGGTATGTCCTCCGGGTCCAGCTTGCCCTCGGCGGCGTAGATGCAGGTGCCCACCATGGCCCGCACCATATTATACAGGAACCCGTCGGCGCACACCCGGCAGTCAATAATGTCCCCGTGCCGCTCAATCTCGAAGTAGTGGACGGTGCGGACGGTGGTGCGGGTCTCGGTGCCCACCGAGCGGACAGCGGCAAAGTCGTGGGTGCCCACGAACTGCCGGGCCGCCGCCGCCATCACCCGCTCGTCCAGCAGCCTGGGATAGAACCACACCCGGTTCACGTAAAAGGGGTCCCGGATGCGGGAGTTGTAAATTTTATAGGTGTACTCCTTCTTCCGGCAGGAGCCGATGGCGTTGAAGCCGTCGGGCACCACCGTGGCCTTGTAGACGGAGACATCGTCCGGCAGCCGGGTGTTCACCGCCAGGGGGAGCCGCGCCGCCGGGATGCCGGAGGTGGTGCGGAAATTGGCCACATACACCTGGGCGTGGACCCCCGCGTCGGTGCGGCCCGCCCCGGTGACCCGCACCGGGTGGCCCACCACGGAGGCCAGCGCGTGTTCCAGCACCTCCGCCACGGTGACGGCGTTCTTCTGCACCTGCCAGCCGTGGTAGGCGGTGCCGGTATAGCTCAGCCGCAGGGCGATATTGCGCGGTTCCATAGCCCCGCCGCCTTTCCATTCAAGTTGATTACAGCCCGAACCGCCCCAGCACGCCCACCGCCACCGCCAGGATCAGCGCGCCCGCCATAAACAGCACGTCCCCGGGGCGGTAGTGGAGCTGCTTCATCCGGGTGCGGCCCTCGCCGCCGTGGTAGCAGCGGCACTCCATGGCGGTGGCCAGCTCGTCCGCCCGCCGGAAGGCGGAGATGAACAGCGGCACCAGCAGGGGGATGAGGGCCTTCGCCCGCTGGGCCAGGTTGCCGGAGTCGAAGTCCGCCCCCCTGGCCCGCTGGGCGGACATGATCTTGTCCGTCTCCTCGATGAGGGTGGGGATGAACCGCAGGGCGATGGACATCATCATGGACAGCTCGTGGACGGGCACCCGGACCGCCTTCAGCGGACCCAGCAGGCTCTCCAGCCCGTCGGTCAGCTCCAGGGGGGAGGTGGTGTAGGTCAGCAGGAAGGTGCAGGAGATCAGCATCAGGATGCGCACCACCATAAAGACGGCGTGGACAATGCCCTCCCGGGTGATGTTGAAGATCCAGAAGGACACCAGCGGCTCGCCGGGGGTGTAGAGGATATTCAGCAGGGCGGTGAACACCAGGATGAACACCACCGGCTTCATGCCCCGCAGCAGGGCCTTGAGCTTGACGGTGGACGCCGCCACCACCCCCGCCAGCACCGCCAGCAGGACGCCGTAGGTCACCAGCCACTGGGCCAGGAACAGGGCCACGATGTAGCAGGTCATGGCGGTGAGCTTGGCCCGGGGGTCCAGGCGGTGGATGGGGGATTTCCCCGGGAAATACTGGCCCAGGGTGATATCTCTGAGTGCCATTACACGCCCTCCTTCCGGTGGAGGGCGGCCAGCACGGCCTCCCGGGCCTGGGGGATGGTGTAGACCGACGGGGGCACGTCCACCCCCATGGAGCGCAGGCGGGCGAACACCCGCGTCATGGCGGGCACGCCCAGGCCCATGGCCTCCAGCTCCGGCCCGTGGGCAAAGACCTCCTCCGGGGGGCCGGAGAAGGGGATGGTCCCCTTGCGGATCACCACCAGCCGCCCCGCCTCCCGGGCCACCTCCTCCATGGAGTGGGACACCAGGATTACACAGGCGTTTTTCTCCTCATGGTAGGTGCGGATGTTGTCCAGAATCCGGGCGGAGCCGGAGGGGTCCAGCCCCGCCGTGGGCTCGTCCAGCACCAGCACGGACGGCTCCATGGCGATGACGCCCGCGATGGCCACCCGGCGTTTCTGCCCGCCGGACAGGTCGAAGGGGGACTTCTCCAGCACACCCGGCTCCAGCCCTACAAAGCGGGCGGACTGGCGTACCCGGCGGTCGATCTCGTCCTTGTCCAGCCCCATGTTCTTGGGGCCGAAGGCGATATCCTGGTACACCGTCTCCTCAAAGAGCTGGTACTCCGGGTACTGGAACACCAGCCCCACCTGGCAGCGGACCTGCCGGGTGCGGTCCTTGGACTCCCAGATGTCCGTGCCGTCAAAGAGCACCTGGCCGGAGGTGGGCTTCAGCAGGCCGTTGAGGTGCTGGATCAGGGTGGACTTCCCAGACCCGGTGCGGCCGATGATGGCCAGATACTCCCCAGGCTGGGCGGAAAAGTCCACGCTGTCCAGGGCGGTGTGCTGGAAGGGGGTGCCCTGGCTGTAGGTGTGGGTCAGTTGTTTGGTTTCGATGATAGCTGCCATGTAGAAACTCCTTGAAATGGAGATGGTGTGCGAAAGGAAGGGGAAGCAGAAAGCTACCTCCCTGCGGATAACCGGCAGTTCAGCTCATAAAGCGCGGTTTTGTTGGAATCCCACGTCAGGCGGGACATGGCGTCGTGGTAACTCAGCCATTCGCAGCCAAGGTGTTCCCCGGACAGCGTTATGCCGGAGCCGCATTCAAAAGCAAAATGATATTCGGGCAGGACAAAGGTGTTTGGGCTCCAATGCTTTCGATGATATTCGGAAATCACATCCGCGGGGACATACGCCATGGAAACCAGCTCGGTGATACGGTTTGCCTGTATCCCCGTTTCCTCTGAAATTTCCCGGGCGGCGGCTTCTAACGGCGTTTCGGCATCCTCTCCCCCGCCCGCGACAAACTGCCACTGGTCATTATCGGCGCGGCGGAGTACGCAGAACTCCAGGGCAGGATGTTTCCGGTATGGAATTGCCAATATCTGAAAGGGTGCTCTCATTCCAATCCCTCCTCACAAGGGAATGCGTCAGTCGTTCTTTTCAAAGATCCCCCACACCGCGATAACAAGGCCCAGGATCGCGATACCAATAAAAATACAGAGCGCGGGCATAAGGCCATACTGCGACAGATTCCAGAGGGAAGAACGCATCCCGTTGTTCGTCCAATCATTTGCCATAGTTCCCCCCAGGAGGATCGCGGCGGAAAGCAGCCCCGCAAGGAGCATGGCAGAACCCAAAACCACTTTTTTCATATCAATTGATTCTCCTTTTTGCTGCCGCCTTGCAACCCTACGCCAGCAGCTTCTTCAAAACCCTGGCGCACTCATCCACCGTCAGCGCGGTGAGGGGCACGTCCACCCCCGCCTGCCGCAGCTCGTACAGCAGGGCCACCGGCTCGGGCACCTCCAGCCCCAGGGAGCGCAGGCCGTCCACGTTCTGGAACACCTGCTCCGGACTGTCGTCCGCCATGATGTGCCCGTCGTGCATGACGATGAGCCTGTCGGCCTGGGCGGCCTCGTCCATGTGGTGGGTGATGAGCACCACGGTGATGCCCTGTTCCCGGTTGAGCCGCTTCACGGTGTCCAGCACCTCCCGGCGGCCCGCCGGGTCCAGCATGGCGGTGGGCTCGTCCAGCACGATGCACTCCGGGCGCATAGCCAGCACCCCGGCGATGGCCACCCGCTGCTTCTGGCCCCCGGACAGGAGATGGGGGGCGTGGCGGGCGTACTCCGTCATGCCCACGGCGGCCAGGGCGGAATCCACCCGCGCCCGGATCTCCTCCGAGGGCACGCCCAGGTTCTCCGGGCCGAAGGCCACGTCCTCCTCCACCACGCTGGCCACGATCTGGTTGTCCGGGTTCTGGAACACCATGCCCACCCGGCGGCGTATGTCCAGCAGGAGGTTTTCGTCGCAGGTGTCCATGCCGTCCACGTACGCCTTGCCTCCGGAGGGCAGGAGGATGGCGTTGAAGTGCTTGGCCAGGGTGGACTTGCCCGACCCGTTGTGGCCCAGCACCGCCACGAACTCCCCCCGCCGGACGGACAGGGTGAGGCCGTCCAGCACCGTGGGGGCCGCGCCCTCGGCGGTGGTGTAGCGGAAGGTGAGGTTTTCAGTTTTTAAGATGGGCTGGGACATAGATTATACCTCTAATTTGGGAGATGACAAAAGAAAACGTTCAAAAAAACGGGGAGACAGCCGCCGCACCGCCCCACCCAGCAGGAAGCCGCAGAACACGCCCAGGGTATTCAACATCAGATCGTCCACATCAAAGGTGCGGCCGATGAACAACTGGCAGGTCTCAATCAACAAGGTAATACAGCCCCCCGCCGCCAGTGCCCGCCGCCAGCCGAAGCCCCGGAACAGCAGGGCGGGAAACAGGCCGAAGGGCAGAAACAGGCCCACATTGGCGGCCAGAATGTAGGCGGAATAGGAAAAGGTGAGGAAGGGAACCAGGCTGACGGTGCCCGGGCTGAAGAAGGGCAGGCCCGCCTGGTTCCAGGGCATACCCAGCGGCAGGCCCGCCAGGGCCGGAACCACCCACCGGGGGGTCAGGCCCAGCAGGGCCGCTCCGCCGCAGAACATCCAAAAGAGGGCCAAAGCCACCTCCCGGCGGGCCGGGCTGGAGAGTCCCTTTCCTTCCAGCCTGCGCAGGCGCAGGGGCCGAAGGAGGAAGAACAACGCCAGCGCAGGGACCGCGCCCCACAGCATGGCGAACAGGTAGCGGAATGTGCGTCCCATATCAGCCCGCCGTCCACCTTCCCGTGGCACCGCAGGGCAGGGCCAGCCCGGTGGCGGACACGGGCAGGCCCAGCTCGTCGGACAGGGTGTGCCCCCCGAACCTCCCGCCGATCACGGTCTGCAAAATATAAGTCAGCACCGACGGGGACAGCCCCGTGGTGTAGGAATTGAGTATCACGAACAACGGCTGGTCGGACAGCACGCCGGACACCAGCTCCACAAAGGGGTACAGGTTCTCCTCCAGCTTCCACACCTCTCCGGAGGGCCCCCGGCCGTAGGAGGGGGGGTCCATGACGACGGCGTCGTATTTCCGGCCCCGGCGGATCTCCCGCTCCACGAACTTGGCGCAGTCGTCCACGATCCAGCGGATGGGCTTGTCCTCCAGGCCGGAGGCCCGGGCGTTTTCCTTGGCCCACTGGACCATGCCCTTGGCGGCGTCCACGTGGCAGACGGACGCCCCCGCCGCCGCGCAGGCCACGGTGGCCCCCCCGGTGTAGGCGAACAGGTTGAGTACGCTCACCGGGCGGCCCGCGCCCCGGATCTGTTCCCGGGCGAAGTCCCAGTTGGCGGCCTGCTCCGGGAACACCCCAGTGTGCTTGAAATTCATCAGCCCCACCTGAAACGTCAGGTCTTGATAGTGGATCTGCCACCGCTGGGGGACGCTTTTGTCCGCCCACTGGCCCCCCCCGGTGCGGGAGCGGGCGTACCGGGCGTCGGGCTGCTTCCAGCCCCGGTGGGAGCGGGGGGTGCTCCAGATGGCCTGGGGGTCGGGCCGCACCAGCAGCTTGTCCCCCCAGCGTTCCAGCTTTTCCCCCCGGCCGCAGTCCAGCAGCTCGTAATCCGTCCATTGTCCGGCCAGCCACATACCGCCGCCCCCCTTTCTGCCTTACGGCAGGAAATCAAGCTATTATACTACACGGGACGGCATTAGTCAAATCCCAGAGTACAATTATATAAGGAAACCAGAATCTGCCTGAAATGGGGCGCATTTGTATAAAAAGGAGAAAAAAGGGGAGGAACCAGGTTCCTTGAAGGAAATTTACATAGATTGTGAAAAAATGGTGGAAAATAGGTTGCGCCATCAGGGAACTTATGGTATCCTATTATATGGAGAATTATTGTTCGTAAGCACGGGACGGATGGGCGCCGTCCGGAGTAATTGGGGGAGTTTTATAAATGGGAGCCGCTGGCAACAGACTGGGCCGCAGCAAAGGGACGCTGCGAAAAAGCCCGCTGACAGGTTTACTTTTCCCACAGGGCTTCATGGAGGAGGCCCGATGGTTTATCCAGGGCACCAAGCCCAACGCCTACTGCATGATTGCCATCGACGTACTGCACTTTCGTCTGTTCAATAAATTCCACGGGCGGGACATGGGAGACCGTTTCCTGCGCCACATCGCCGACGCCATGGAGACCCTCCGCAAGGAGCACGGCGGCGTGTCGGGCTATTTCGAGGGGGACAACTTCTGCCTCATCATGCCCTTCCGCCTCGATCTGATCCAGCACCTGTGGGACGAGATCATGGCCGGGGTCACCAACCAGGGCAGCGCGCTGGGCGTTCTGCCTGTGTTCGGCGTCAGCCCCATCGACGATCCCGATCTGCCGCCGGAAATCTTCCATGACCGGGCCACCCTGGCCCGGTCCCGCGCCGCGGCGCGGGACCCAATCTCCTGTTACAACCCGGGGATGGAGAGCTATCTGGAGGAGGAAATGCGTCTGCTGATGGAGGTGACCGAGGCCCTGGAGCGGGACGAGTTCACCTTCTTTGCCCAGCCCCAGTGCGACATCTTCTCCGGCAAGCTGGTGGGGGCGGAGTCGCTGGTGCGCTGGAAGCACCCGGACCGGGGGCTGATCCCCCCGGGGAAGTTCATCCCCGTGCTGGAGCGCAGCGGCATGATCCACCTGCTGGACCGGCAGGTGTGGGAGCGGGTGTGCCAGTGGCTGCGCAGCTGGATGGACCGGGGCTACCACCCGGTGCCCATCTCCATCAACATCTCCCGGATCGACATCATGTCCATGGACGTGCCCGCCTATCTGGGCTACCTGCTGAAAAAATACGATCTGCCGCCCAAGTACATCAAGGCGGAGATCACCGAGAGCGCGTACGCCGAGGAGGACGACACCATCAACAGCACCGTGGACCGCCTGCGGGAGGCGGGTCTGCTGGTGATGATGGACGACTTCGGCAGCGGCTACTCCTCGCTGAATATGCTCAAGAGCATCTCGGTGGACGTGCTCAAGATCGATATGCGCTTCCTGGAGATCGGCGAGGGGGAGGAGCAGAAGGGCATCGGCATCCTGGAGTCCATTGTGAACATGGCCCGGCTCATGGGCCTGCCCATCATTGTGGAGGGGGTGGAAAACCTCCAGCAGGAGAACGTGCTGCGCAGCATGGGCTGCCAGTACGTCCAGGGCTACTACTACTGCAAGCCCCTGCCCATCGACCAGTTCGAGCTGATCCTGGCCGACGAGCGGCGGCTGGACTTCGGCGGCCTCCACTGCCGGCAGGTGGAGGGCTTCCACGCCCGGGAGTTCCTGGACGGGAACCTGTTCACCGACACCATGGTGAACAACATCCTGGGCCCCGCCGCCGTCTACGACGTGAACATGGAAAACGGCCGGTTTGAGATTGCCCGGATCAACGAGCAGGGCTACCGGCTGGCGGGGCTGGAGGTTCTGAGCATGAACACCAGCGAGCTGACCCGGAAGATGTGGAGCAGCGTCCGGGACGACGACCGCCCGGTGATGCTGGGCCTGTTCGAGCGGGCCTACGAGCGGCGGCCCGCCGGGGCGGAGGGCGACGTCCACTATATCCGGGTGGACGGCCGGGTGCTGTGGATCCGGATGCGGGTGTTCTTCCTCCGGGAAAACGAGGGGCACCGGATGTATATGGTCTCCCTGATGGATATCAGCGACCTGGAGGAGCAGCGGCGGGAAAACTCCCTGCTGGAGCAGGCCGCCCCGGGGGAGTCCTGTATGCTGCTGCCCCAGCTGGAGCAGAGCTACGGCGCGCTGCCCTGCGCGTTCGGCCTGTCCCGGATCGCCCTGAACGCCCAGGGAGAGCCTGTTGACTATGACGTAGTCTACGTCAACCACGAGATGGAGCGGATGTGCGGCGGGGACGCCACCCGCCTGCGCCACCTGATCCTCAAGGCCTTCGGGGACAGCTTCAAGCGGCTGCTGGAAAAGGCGTACCGGGCGGCGTTCCTGGGGGATAAGCTGGAGCACTACGCCTACAGCTCCCTGTCCGGCCACTACCTCCAGCTCACCCTGTTTCAGCACGACTACGGCTATGTGGGCTGCCTGCTGCGGGACGTGACCAACAACCAGATCTATGAGGGCGCGTTCAGCGGCATTGTCCGGGCCTTCCGGGAGGTCTACTATCTCCAGCTTCAGGAGAACTACTGCCGGATGCTCTATCCCGACGGGGATCTGATCCTGGAGCGGGGCAACTACGAGGGCATGGTGGACCGGCACTTCGGCACCGGCAGAATCGTCCGGGACCGGGAGGAGGAGGTCCGCCGGTTCCTCTCCCTGAACCATCTGCGGGAGGCCCTGGAGACCCAGGACACGGTGGAGTTCCGCTACCGCCGGAGCACCCGGTACAGCCCGGACGAATGGTGCGTCACCACCTTCACCGTCAGCGAGCGGGAGAACGGCAAGCCCAAGACCGCCGTGGTCACCATTCGCAGCATCGACAAGCTGGTCAAGGAGGAGCAGGAGCGGCGGCAGGAGCACATGGTGGAGACTCTGGCCAATATGTCGGACGCCTTCTTTGTCTACAGTGCCCGGGAGGGGGAAAAGCTGCTGTACGCCAACCCGGCGGTGATCGATCTGTTCGGCTGCAAGACGCTGACGGAGCTGATGGAGTACGTGGGCGGCTCCTTCCGGGGGATCGTCCACCCGGAGGACCTGGACCGGGTGGAGTGGGAGATCTCCCACCAGATCCAGCACTCCGACCGGAATATGGATTATGTGCAGTACCGCATCATCCGCAAGGACGGGGAAATCCGCTGGGTGGACGACTGGGGCCACCTGGAGACCTCCAAGTACGGCGAGGAAAACCGTCTGTTTTACGTGTTCCTCAAGGACATCACCGGCGAGATCACCACCGTCCAGCAGGAGAAGCTGCTGAACTCCAACCGTTTTTACGCGCCGGAGTGCCGGAATGCCGACGAGGAGCAATAACGCGGAAACGTATCAAAGGGCCGCCCATAAGGGCGGCCCTTTCTCGCCGTGTGCATAAAATGTGCGGCCTGTCCCGGACGGCTTACCAATCCACGAAGTCCAGGGAGGAGGAACGGGTGCGCTTCTTCCGGCGGATGGCGGCCTCTGCGCCGGACAGCAGCTCCTCCAGGGTGCTGGTGTTCTCCTCCCCTACCACCTCGATGATGCTGTACTTGAAGTTGCAGCGGTGGCAGAAGATCCGGTCATCGTCCCGCTGGAAGATGGCCAGGATCTCCGCCATCTTCCGCTCGATGAGGTGCTTCACGTTGCCGGAGAGGGCCAGGCAGAACTTGTCGTCCTTGAGGCGGGCGAAGGTGTCCCCGCTGCGGAAGTTCTTGCGGACGATCTCCACGAAGTTCTGGATGTAGGCGTCCCCCACCTTGTCGCCGTAGGTATTGTTGATGTCGTCCACGCCCTCCAGGTCCAGGTAGCACAGGGTCACGTCCTGCTTCTGCCGGAAGGTCTGGGCCATGAACTCCTCCAGGAACTGGCCGTTGCGGATGCCGGTTTCCAGGTCGTGGTAGGCCTGGGTGTTCAGGTGCCGGGCGTTCATCTTCTCGCTGGTCACGTCCATGACGATGTGGATGCAGGAGGCCCGGTTCTGCCACTCGATGGGGAAGGAGATGATCCGGTAGCACCCGCCCCGGTTGTGCTCCTCCAGCTCCCAAATCTTGTACCGCTCGGTGCGCTCCCACTCCAGGATCTTGGACTGGATGGGCAGGCGGTGCTTGCAGGTCTCGCAGTGGTCGCCGCCCTGTCCGTTGTCCTGGTGGCGTTTATTGCAGTAGACGATCTCCCGGGTCTCCTCGTCCACCACCAGCATCCATTCCTCCCGCTGGCCCAGCAGGTCCACCAGCATCTCGGTGTAGCTCTCGATGATGTCCGCCCGGTTCTGGGCCCGGCGGACCTCCGCCCTGAGCTGGGCGCGGCGGTCGTCCAGCTGGCGGGTCATCGCGTTGAAGGCGTCGGACAGGGTCCCCAGCTGGGACACCTGCTGGGAGTAATCCCCCGCGGCCACCTGCCCCGCCTGGTTGACCAGCTGCTTCAGGTTGCCGTGGAGGTTTTTCAGCCCCACGTACAGGCAGCTGTCCCGCTGGGGCTGTTCCGCGTCCAGGCAGCCCTTGGACAGCTGGACGGAGTAGTCCGCCAGCTCCTCCGCCATGGCGCGGAAGGACTCTAACGCCGCGCCCAGCTCCCGGCAGGGCTCCGCCAGCCGCTCCGCCTCCAGCCTGGCGTGGGGCGCGTCCCGGAGGATGTCCTCCAAATACCGCGTCAGCTCCTTGCAGCTCTCCTCCACGCCCAGCGCGCCGTCCTGCCCCTGGGGGCTGTTCTCCTTGAGTTCCAGATCATCCATCTCGGTTCCTTACCCTTTCTTGCGGCTGAAATCCGCGGCCCACACCGGGCGGCGGGGCTGATCCTGCCGCAGGTTGGAATAAAATGGATGATTTTGAGGGAAATCTCCATCTTATCCAGTCATTCTGCCCCAATGCCGTCCAATACCGGAAAAGAGGCAGGTTGTGCCCATTCTATCACGGAAGCCGGGAATGTTCAAGATCCTTGCGGCAAAATTACTTGCCGGAATTTGGGCGGGCCTGCCCGCTCACTTCAAAAAGGTCTTGTAGTCCTCGTAATTGCGCCGCAGCAGCTCCGGGGTGTCCAGCCCGTAGGGGCAGCGTCCGGCGCACTGGCCGCAGTGGAGGCACTGGTCGATGCGGGCCATTTTCTCCCGCCACTCCGGGGTGAGGCTGCCCTCCGCCGGGGCGCGCCGCAGCAGCAGGGACATCCGGGCGCAGTTGGGTATGTCGATCTGGGCGGGACAGGGCAGGCAGTAGCCGCAGCCCCGGCAGAAGTCCCCGGCCAGCTCCCCGCTGTCGTGGTCGATGACCGCCTGCAACTCCGGCGTCAGGGCCGGGGGATTGTGGATGTAGGACAAAAACTCGTCCAGCTCCCGCTCCCGCTGGATGCCCCAGATGGGCAGGGCGTTGGGATAGCGGGCCTGGAAGGCGTAGGCCGCGGCGGAGCTGGTGATCAGCCCCCCGGACAGGGCCTTCATGGAGATGAAGCCCACATTTTCCCGCCCGCAGTCCTGCACCAGCCGGATCTCCTCCGGGGCGGCCAGATAGCAGAAGGGGAACTGGATGGTGTCGTACAGGCCGGACTCCATGGCCTCCCGGGCCACCGCCAGACGGTGGTTGGTCAGGCCGATGAACCGGATCTTCCCCTGGGCCCTGGCTTCCAGCATGGCCTCGTACAGCCCGGAGCCGTCCCCCGGCCTGGGGCAGACGGCGGGGTTGTGGAACTGGAGCAGGTCCACATAGTCCGTGTTCAGGTTTTTCAGGCTGGTGTGGAGGTCATCCCAGAAGCCCTCCACGGTTTGGGACGGCGTTTTGGTGGCCAGGACGAACTGGTCCCGCCTGCCGGACAGGGCGTAGCCGATCTTTTCCTCGCTGTCGGTGTAGGCCCGGGCGGTGTCGAAGAAGTCGATGCCGTGATCCAGGGCCTTTTGGAGCAGGCAGGCGGCCTCGTCCCGGGAGACCCGCTGTATGGGCAGGGCTCCAAAGCCGTTTTTGTTGACGGTGAGCCCGGTGCGGCCCAGGGTAACCTGTGTCATGGGAAATCCCCGCTTTCTATTGGAGTGGTGATTGCATCTTATATCATACAAAATCCGCGGCGTATGTCAACCGCGATCCCTGCCATACGCCGGAAAGGGCTTCCTACTGGTCCAGCAGGGTGGCCCGGAGGGACACCGGGTTGTGGTCGGTGTACTGGAATTGGAGGTCCAGGGTCTCCACGCTGTCCAGCCTCACGTTGGGGGAGAGGATGAAGCCGTCGATCACATAGAACTGGTTCCCGGCGGGATCGGGGTCATAGGGGTGGTTCAGCAGGCGGCAGGAGGGCACCGTGAGGTCGCAGGCGAACTGCCAGCCCTGGGGGAGTATGTCCTGCTCCAGCACCCCCGGCGTCCACAGTGCGGGGTCCTGGATGGGGAAGGCGTCCAGCGCGCCGGGGAAGGTCTGGTTGAAGTCGCCCCCGGCGATGACGTAGTTCCCCTTTTCGTATTCGGCGGTGAGGAAGTCCATGAGCATCTTCGTCTGGGCGGCCTTGCCCTCGCCGTCGTCGTAGGCTTCGAGATGGAGGTTCACCAGCACCAGCTCCTTGTCCGTCCCCTCCAGGCGCACATAGCTCACCAGCAGGCACCGCTTCAGATTGGCGGCGGACACGGGCCAGGAGAAGGGGCAGGGCAGGGCCACGCGCTCCGCCCTGTCCACGGGAAACGCGGCGAGGGTTTGCAGGCCGCTGTGGACCTTGCCGATGGGGGGCCAGGGGAAGGGGACGAAGTCGCAGGAGTAGTTCAGGGCGTGGGAAGTGAAACCGGCCCCGGCGCGGATGGCAGCATCCCAATAAAGGAAGCTCTGATCCACGCCGTGGGTGCGGGAGGAATTGGTATCCACCTCCTGAAGGAAGTATACGTCCGCGCCGTACTGCTCCAGCTGGGCGGCAAGGCCGCTCTGGTTGGACTCCTGCTGCTCCTTGGTGGGGGCCACGTCGCCGCCGCCGTCCATGAAGAAATCGGAGTCCTTCCCCAGCCCGGCGTATCCGGTGTTCTGGGACAGGATAGTGACGCTGTCCCCGGGGGCCGGGAAGGGGGCATGGGGACCGTCAGGAACCTCCACCTCCACGTGCTCCACCGCGTCCGGCTTGTATTCGGTGACGGTGAGCCAGCCGATGAGCCCCACGGCGGCCAGCACAACGATCCCCAGCACCGCGCCGACGCCGATCAATATCTTTTTCGCCATGTCCGCACATCCTTTCTTGGCACCCATTATACTGGAAGCGGGGCCGTTTGGCAAGGGCCGGCTCCCCTTTTTTTGCCCCCTTCCCCCGGCCCGCCCGCCGCCGCCCGCACCCGTTTTGTCCCGGCGCATACAATGGGAGTGGAAGGGGAACGCCCTACCCATCCCCCTCCCATCAACCACAAAACCGGGAGGTACTACTATGGCCGATTTCATCGAGCCGGGCCCCATCTGCGATACCGCCGGTATCCGCGAGGCCGTGTGCATCCACACCCGAAAGATCTTTGACTCCTGCCGTGATAAGGACTGCGTCGAGGATCTGCGCCTTTACCCCACCGTCAGCTCCCAGGCTGTCATCGACCGGGCCATCAGCCTCAAGGCCGGGCAGGCCGAGCTGCTGTACGCGTACATCGACGTGGAGCCTGTGGGCTTCAACCGGGGCTACTTCACCGTGGACGTGCGGTATTTCTACCGCGTCACCGCCGACGCCTTCGTGGGCGCGGCCCGCCCGGTGTCCATCTGCGGGCTGGCCGTGTTCGACAAGCGGGCCATCCTGTTCGGCAGCGAGGGCAGCGCGAAGGTGTTCTCCTCCAACAGCCGGGTGGACGATCTGGACGAGCAGAACCTGATGAGCACCAACCTGCCCATCGCGGTGGTGAACTCCGTGGACCCCATCATCCTGTCCATGCGGCTGTCCGACCCCTGCGAGCCTCCGGTGTGCTCCTGCGGCAGCGACGCCGAGGTGCCCGCGGGCATCGCCGGGTGCTTCCCCGGGGAGCTGAACATGGGCGGCGAGGGGCGGCGTGTGTACGTCACCCTGGGCCAGTTCTCCATCATCCGCCTGGAGCGGGACAGCCAGCTCCTCATCCCCGCCTACGACTACTGTATGCCCACCAAGGAGTGCAGCGCGGGGGGCGGCGAGGAGGACCCCTGCGCCATTTTCCGTCAGGTGCAGTTCCCCACCGAGGAGTTCTTCCCCCCCAACACCATCGCGCCCCCGGACGGCTGCCAGGACGGCAAAAACTACTGCTGCTGAATGCGCTGGGCCCGCGTGGGGTCCGAAAGGAGCGGGGCGGGCTGTCCGCCCCGCTTCTTTAATTTTTTGTGAAGCCTATTCTCATGGCGAGAAAAATGTGGTAAACTAACAGTCTATACAAAATAAAACCATTTCCGGGAGGCCACCATGATGAATTGGAACGCCCTGTATGACCGCCTCCGGGCGGAAGCCCCCGCCCTGGAGCTGCGGCGGGACGAGCCTATGTCCCGCCACACCTCCTTCCAGGTGGGCGGGCCTGTGCCCCTGCTGGCCCTGCCCAAAAACGAGGAGGAGGTTCAGCAGGTGCTGTCCGTGGCGGCGGTGGAGTTCGGCGTGAAGCCCTTCTTCATGGGCAAGGGCACCAACCTGCTGGTGTCCGACGGGGGGGCGGACCTGCTGGTGGTGAAGGCCTTCGACGGCCTGAGCCGCCTGGAGCTGCTGCCTGAGGGGGAGTGGCCGGGGCACCGCACCATCCAGGCGGGCAGCGGCGTGTCCCTGGCGCGGCTGGCGTCCTTCGCCCTGGAGTGCGGGCTGGCGGGGCTGGAGTTCGCCCACGGCATCCCCGGCAGCGTGGGGGGCGGCGTGTACATGAACGCCGGGGCCTACGGCGGGGAGCTGGGGCAGGTAGTGTCCAGCGTGGTGTCCGCCGCCCTGCCCGACGAGGACTTCCTCCGGGAACACGTCAATCCCCTGTTTTCCTACCGCCACAGCGTCTACCAGGAGCGGGAGGAATTTATTCTCCGGGCCAGCTTCTCCCTGAAGCCCGGCGACCGGGCGGAGATCAAGGCCAAAATGGACGACCTGGCCCAGCGGCGGAAATCCAAGCAGCCCCTGGAATACCCCAGCGCGGGCAGTACCTTCAAGCGGCCCGCCCCCGTGGACGGTCAGCCCGTCTACGCCGCCGCCCTCATCGACCAGTGCGGGCTGAAAGGGCTGGCGGTGGGCGGCGCCCAGGTGTCGGAGAAGCACGCGGGCTTTGTGATCAACCGGGGCGGGGCCACCTGCGGCGACATTGTAAAGCTCATGGCCCAAGTGCGGGAGCGGGTGCTCCAGGAGACGGGCGTGACGCTGGAGCCCGAGGTGCGGTATCTGGGGAAGGAGGGAGAAGCATGGAATTTCTGATTGTGTCCGGCCTGTCCGGGGCGGGCAAGTCCACCGTCATGTCCATTTTGGAGGACAGCGGCTTTTTCTGCGTGGACAACCTGCCCCCGGTGCTCATCCCAAAATTTGCCGAGGTGTGTCTGGCCGGGATGGGGAGCTATGAGCGGGTGGCCATGGTGTGCGACATCCGGGCCGGGGAGCAGTTCGACGGGCTGTTTCAGGCCATGGACACCCTGAAGGCCATGGAGTTCCACTATAAGGTGCTGTTTGTGGACGCGGACACCGCCGCCATCATCCAGCGGTACAAGGAGACCCGGCGCAGCCACCCCCTGCTGGCGGAGACAGGCAGCCTGTCCAAGGCGGTGGAGCGGGAGCGGGCCGCCATGGAGCCGCTGCGGGCCAGGGCGGATTACATCATCACCACCACCACCCTGCCGGTGCGCAAGCTCCGGGGGCAGGTGCTGGATATGTTCGCCCCCCACCGGAATACCGTCAGCGAGATGAGCATATCCGTCACCTCCTTCGGCTTCAAGTACGGCATCCCGCTGGAGGCGGATCTGGTCTTTGACGTGCGCTTCCTGCCCAATCCCTTCTATGTGGCGGAGCTGCGGCCCCTCACCGGGCTGGACAAGGGCGTGGCGGATTACGTGTTTGCCACCCCCTCCGCCCAGGAGCTGATGGAACACCTGCGGGGGCTGATGGACTTCCTCCTCCCCCACTTCGTGGAGGAGGGCAAGAGCGCGCTGGTGATCGCCGTGGGCTGCACCGGAGGGCGGCACCGCTCGGTGGCGGTGACCCATGCGCTGTGCGAATACATTCAGGGGCTGGGCTACGGGGCCGGTGAGACCCACCGGGACATGACGAGGGCATGAGCATGGGTGAACTGAAACGGCGGAAGGGCCCCGCCATCGCGGCCCTGGGCGGCGGGCACGGCCTGTCCGCCATCCTGCGCGGGCTGAAGCTGTATACCGACGACCTCACCGCCATCGTCACCGTGGCGGACGATGGGGGCGGCTCCGGGGTGCTCCGGGAGGATTTAGGTATGCCTCCGCCCGGGGACATCCGCAGCTGCATGGAGGCCCTGGCGGACACCGAGTCCCTCATGCGGCAGCTGCTGGCCTACCGCTTCCCCGATGGGCGGCTGGCGGGGCAGGCCTTCGGCAACCTTCTGCTGGCCGCGCTGGACGGCATCTCCCCCTCCTTCGACCAGGCGGTGGCCCGGATGAGCGAGGTGCTGGCGATTACGGGACGTATTCTCCCGGTGACAAATGCCAATGTGCAATTAGAGGCCCGCTTTGAGAACGGGGCCAGCGTCCGGGGGGAGTCCAAGATCTCCGCCGCCAAGAAGGAGCAGAACTGCCGCATCCACCACGTCCGCCTCCTGCCGGAGCACACCCCCGCCCTCCCCGCGGCGGTGGAGGCCATCCGGCGGGCGGAGGTGATTCTGCTGGGGCCGGGGAGCCTGTACACCAGCGTGATCCCCAACCTGCTGGTGGACGGCATCTCCGAGGCCATCCAGGACAGCGGCGCGCTGAAAATCTACGTCTGCAATATCATGACCCAGGACGGGGAGACGGAGGGCATGACCGCCCAGGACCACGTGGCCGCCCTGCTGGAGCACGGCGGGCCGGGGCTGGTGGATCTGTGCCTGTTCAACTCCGACCCCATCGGCCCGGAGCTGCTGGAGCGGTACTCCGCCGAGGACGCGGAGCCCATGCGGGCCGACCGCCGGGAGGTGGAGCTGCTGGGGGTGGAGATGGTGTGCCGCCCCCTCCTGGACGAGGACTGCGGCTACGCCCGCCACTCCGGGCTGAAGGTCGCCCAGGCGGTGCTGGACCTGTACCAGCAGCGGGCGGACACCAAGATTTTTTAAGGGGGACCGCCTCGGCCTGTTCCGCGGGTCCCTGCCGCCCGCCCCACCGGAGTGGGCGGCAAAAGAACTTGTAAGGGGGGTGCCGTGGCCTTTTCCGCGCGTCCCTGACTGCCCGCCCCACCGGAGTGGGCGGCAAAAGAACTTGTAAGGGGGGTGCCGCGGCCTTTTCCGCGCGTCCTTGACTGCCCGCCCACCGGGGCGGGCGGCAAAAGAACTTGTAAGGGGGGATTCCCGTGGCCTTTTCCGCCGACGTGAAACAGGAGCTGTGCCGCCAGCCGGTGAACCGCCGCTGCTGTGCCAGGGCGGAGGCCTATGGCGTGCTGCTGTTCTGCACCGCCTTCGACCGGCGGCAGGCCCGGATTGTCACCGAGTGCGGGGCGTTGAAGGAGCGTCTGCCCCTGCTGTTCCGGAAGGCGTTCAAGCTGTCCTTCGACCAGCTGCCGGAGCCCGGCGAGGGCAAGGGGAGCTTCCTTATCGACGATCCGGAAAAGCTCCGGGCCATCTTCCACGCCTTCGGCCTGGAGTGGGATGTGCACATCAACCTGGCCGTCCTGGAGGAGGAGCACTGCCGCACCGCTTTCCTCCGGGGGGCGTTTCTGGCGGGGGGGTCGGTGACCGACCCCATGAAGGGCTACCACCTGGAGCTGGCCACCTCCCACTACCACGCGGGGCGGGAGCTGCCCGCCCTGCTGCGGGAGACGGGATTCGAACCCAAGGAGACGGACCGGAAGGGGAACCGGGTGATCTACTTCAAGCACTCCCACCAGATCGAGGACTTCCTCACCTTTTTGGGCGCGCCCGTGTCCGCCATGGGAGTGATGGCGGCTAAAATCGAGCGGGACCTCCGGGGCAGCGTGAACCGCCAGGTGAACTGCGACAGCGCGAACCTGGACAAGACGGTGGCGGCGGCGCGGGAGCAGCTGTCCGCCATCCAGCGGCTGAGCGGGGCGGGGCGGCTGGACGCCCTGCCGGACAAGCTCCGGGAGGCGGCGCGGCTCCGGGCGGAGCACCCGGAGCTGAACCTGACCCAGCTGGGGGCGTTGTGCCGCCCGGCGGTGGGGAAGTCGGCATTTAACCACCGGATGCGGAAGCTGCTGGAGCTGGCGGAGGAATTGGGACAGGAGGGAACGCGGGATGGATGAGAAGGATCGGAAAATCCGGGAGCTGGAACGGGAGCTGGCGGAGGCGCGGCGGGAGGCGGACAGGCTGAGGCCGGAGGAAAGCCGCTTCCGCTATACGCCGGACCGCGTCCCGCCCGTGCCGGGGCCGTATTGGTATGACCAGCGGCCCGCGCCCCCGCCCAGGGCAAAGCCCGGACGGATCGCGCTGATCATCGTGGGGTGTCTGGCTGTGCTGGCGGTGGTGGCGGCGGCCCTGGTGTTTTTTGCGTTCACCATGCTGAATTCCGTGGACAGGGAAACCACCGCCCTGTCGGAGGAGCTGCTCCAGGCCGTGGCGGAGCAGGACGGGGATCGAGCCTATGCCCTGTTCTATCCCGGCGCGCTGTCCCGGGAGGAATTTGACCAGGGCTTCGCGGAGCTGTGCGCGGTGTGGCGGGATGGGAACGGCGGCGGCACCTTTACGCTGAAGCGGACCAGCTATTCCATGAACACCCAGGGCGGCGTCACCTACTGCGCGTCGGTTTACCGGGTGTCCTCCGGGGAGGCCCGGTTCTTCCTGGAGGTGGATCGGAAGGCCGTGGGGGAGACCACGGGGCTTGTCAGCGCGCGGCTGAGCCGGTGAGCGGACATGAGGCGGTATGAATTTCACAGCACCTTGCCGCCGGAGCTGGTGTTCGCCGTTGCCGGAGCCAAGGCGCGGGAGGCGCGGCACCCATATCTCACCAGCTGCTTTACGGCGGCGGAGCGGTTCTTTTACCGCCGGGACGGGGAATGGCTCTGGCTGACCTATACGGGAACGATGCCCATAACCGGATTTGTCCCCTTTTCCGGAACCGTCCGGGCGGAGGGAACGGGGAGCGTTATCTCCGGCGGGTTTTCCGTGTGGCGGGCCGTTTGGAGGTTCCTGCTGATCGGCAGCGTGATCGTATTTTTTGCCGCGCTGCTGTACGGGGCGGGGCTGTGGATGGCGGCACTGGCCGCGGTGCTGGCCTTCTTCTGGTTTTCCCTCACCCAGCAGGTGATCCAGAGGACGTTTCGGAAGCGGCAGAAGGCGGTGCTGGGTTTTATCCAGGAGTATCTGCTGCACTAAGAAGCTGTACCAACCGCCTCAGCACCCAGCTTAGCGGCCAAAATTGCCGCTGGCCGCGTTGAAAAATCTTGAAATACACAAAGTATTCCCGCGATTTTTCGCCTTGCCACCGGCAATTTTGCCTCGCGAATCTGAATACTTCGGCGATTCGTACAGCTTCTAATCTTGAACCCATAGAAAGACAGAGGTGACCACCATGGCCTTTACCCACTTACATCTCCACACCGAATACTCCCTGCTGGACGGGGCCTGCCGCATCGAACAGCTCGTCCAGCGGGTGAAGGCCCTGGGCCAGACCTCCGTGGCCATCACCGACCACGGGGTGATGTACGGCGTTATCGACTTCTACCGGGCCTGCAAGGCCGCCGGGGTGAAGCCCATCATCGGCTGTGAGGTCTACGTGGCACCCCGGACCCGGTTCGACCGGGTGCACGAGCTGGACGGCTCGGCGCGGCATCTGGTGCTGCTGTGCCGGAACGAGGAGGGCTACCGCAACCTGAGCTACATGGTGTCCATGGCCTTCACCGAGGGGTTTTACATCAAGCCCCGGATCGATATGGATCTGCTGCGGGCCCACAGCAAGGGGCTGGTCGCCCTGTCCGCCTGTCTGGCCGGGGAGATCCCCCGCCGCCTGAGAAACGGCGACTACGAGGGAGCCAAGGCCCACGCCCTGGAGATGCGGGAGCTGTTCGGGGAGGACGGGTACTACCTGGAGATCCAGGACCACCGGATTCCGGAGCAGCAGGCGGTGATCGCGGGGATCATGCGCCTGAGCCGGGAGACGGGCATTCCCATGGTGGCCACCAACGACTGCCACTACCTCACCCGGGAGGACGCCGCCATGCAGGACGTGCTCATGTGCGTCCAGATGGGCAAGCTGGTGGAGGACGCCGACCGGATGCGCTTTGAGACGGACGAGTTCTACGTCAAGAGCGAGGAGGAGATGCGCACCCTGTTCCCCAACTGCCCCGAGGCCATCGACAACACCCAGCGGGTGGCGGATCTGTGCCATGTGGAGTTCGAGTTCGGCAAGTACCACCTGCCGGAGTTCAGGCTGCCCCAGGGGGAGACGGACGGGGACGCCTATTTTGAGAAGCTGTGCTGGAAGGGCTTTGAGCAGCGGTATCCCTCCGGCGGGCCGGAGCTGAAGGACCGCCTGTCCTATGAGATGGGCGTGATCCGGCAGATGGGCTTTGTGGATTACTTCCTCATCGTGTCCGACTTCATCGGCTACGCCAAGGGCCACGGCATCCCGGTGGGGCCGGGGCGCGGTTCCGGGGCGGGCTCCATGGTGGCCTACTGCCTGCGGATCACCGATGTGGATCCCATCAAATACGGCCTGATCTTCGAACGCTTTCTGAACCCCGAGCGGGTGACCATGCCCGATATCGACATCGACTTCTGCATCCGGCGGCGGCAGGAGGTCATCGACTACGTGTCCCGGAAGTATGGGGAGGACCACGTGGTCCAGATCGTCACCTTCGGCACCATGAAGGCCAAGGCCGCCATCCGGGACGTGGGGCGGGTGCTCAACTTCCCCTATGCCGAGGTGGACAATATCGCCAAGCAGGTGCCCTTTGATCTGAAAATGACGTTGGACAAGGCGTTGGTGCTGTCCAAGGGGCTGAGCGACCTCTACAACGGGGACGAGCGGGTGAAAGAGCTGGTGGACATGGCCCGGAAGATCGAGGGAATGCCCCGGAACGCCTCCACCCACGCCGCCGGGGTGGTGATCACCAAGCGGCCCGTGTACGAATACGTCCCCCTGGCCACCAACGACGGCCAGCCCGTCACCCAGTACACTATGACCACCATCGAGGAGCTGGGCCTGCTGAAGATGGACTTCCTGGGCCTGCGCAACCTCACCGTGCTGGACGACGCGGTGAAGATGGTGCAGAAGGAGATCCCCGGCTTCAAGCTGGAGGACATCCCCGACGACGACATGGCGGTGTACCAGATGCTGTCCGAGGGCAAGACCTCCGGCGTGTTCCAGATGGAGTCGGCGGGGATGACCGGGGTGGGGGTGGGCCTCAAGCCCAAAAGCATTGAGGACATCTGCGCCATCATCGCCCTGTACCGCCCCGGACCCATGGACTCCATCCCCCGGTTCCTGACCTGCGCCCAGGACCCCACCAAGGTGACCTACAAGCACCCCCTGCTGGAGCCCATCCTGTCCAACACCTACGGCTGCATTGTCTATCAGGAGCAGGTGATTGAGATCTTCCGCAAGCTGGCGGGGTACTCCCTGGGGCAGGCGGACATGGTGCGCCGGGCCATGAGCAAAAAGAAGGAGAAGGACGTGCAGCGGGAGCGGCAGTCCTTCATCCACGGCGACCCCAAGCGGGGCATACCCGGCTGCCAGGCCAACGGCATCCCGGCGGCGGTGGCCGAGTCCATCTATGACGAGATCAACGACTTTGCCCACTACGCCTTCAACAAGTCCCACTCCCTGGCCTATGCCATCGTGGCCTACCAGACGGCCTGGTTCAAGTGCCGCCATCCCCGGGAGTACATGGCCGCCCTGCTCACCTCCGTGCTGGACTCCCAGGACAAGGTGGCGGAGTATATCACCGAGTGCCGGGAGAACGGCATCGCCCTGCTGCCGCCGGACATCAACGAGTCGGAGACGGCCTTCACCGTGTCGGGGGAGAACATCCGGTTCGGGCTGGCGGCGTTGAAGGGGGTGGGGGCGGGCTTCACTGCGGCGGTGCTGGCGGAGCGGGACAAGGGCGGGCCCTTCCGCTCCTTCCAGGAGTTCTGCGCCCGTATGTACGACGCGGAGCTGAACAAGCGGGTGCTGGACAGCCTGATCCGCTCTGGCTGCTTCGACAGCCTGGGCTGCCGCCGCTCCCAGCTGATGAAGGTCCACGAGCAGGTGGTGGACGCCATCGCCCGGGACCGGAAGAAGAACCTGGAGGGCCAGTTCGACCTGTTCGGCGGCGGGGGGGACAGCCTGTCCGTGCCCACGGTGCTCCTGCCGGACATCCCGGAGTTCTCCCCGGTGGAGCTGATGTCCATGGAGAAGGAGACCACGGGGCTGTACCTGTCCGGCCACCCCATGGACGAGTACCGGAAGGAGGCGGTGAAGTTCGGCGCGGTGCCCATATCCGCGGTGATGGCTGCCGGGGAGGAGGACCGCGCCTCCCCCTGGGGGGACGGCCAGCGGGTGACGCTGGCGGGGGTGGTGGCGTCGGTGCGCACCAAAACCACGAAAAACAATACCCTCATGGCCTACGTCATGCTGGAGGATGCCACGGGGGCCATGGAGCTGCTGTGCTTCTCCCGGACGCTGACGGAAAGCGGGGCCTATCTGAAGGCGAACCTGCCTGTGGTGGTGACGGGAAGGGTGTCCATCCGGGACGAGAAGGCCCCCCAGCTTATGGTGGACCAGGTGATCCCCCTGTCCGGGGCGCGGAAGCTGCCCGCAGCCGCCGGGGAGAACCAGGCGTTGTGGATCAAGCTGCCCGACGGCGGGGAGCGGTTCACCTGGCTGAAAACCCTGCTGTCCATGTTCCCGGGGGAGGCTCCGGTGATTGTCTATCTGGCGGACCAGCGTCGGAAGCTCCAGACCCACTGCCTCCACCACGAGGCCCTGCTGGACGAGCTGCGGGAGACGCTGGGGGAGAAAAACGTGGTGCTGAAGGAAAAAAGCTGATCAAATCCAGGAAAAAAGGGCGGCGGGGCCGCCCCCAGCCGGGGCCGGAGAAGGGGGTCGGCTGGGAGAACAGGCGCGGGGGGCCGTTTCTAAGAGCCTGTTTAAAATCTGGCGGAATGCCAGACAGGCGCAGATTTTTTCGCTGGGCAAGGCGATTTGACGCAGGAATACTTTGTGTATTTCAAGTCAAGTCAACGCGGCCCAGCGGAAAAAGATGTGCCGGGATGGCGTTTTGATAGATTTCAAACAGGCTCTAAGGCGACAGGCCCCGCGCCGGCGAAGGAGATACTATGCAAAAGCTCTTAGAAAAAATTGGGAAGGTGCTGTTTCACCGGCTGGGGATCGTGGGGGTGCTGATCCTGGCCCAGATCGTCCTGTACGGGGTGGGGCTGACCGTCCTTTGGAACAGCGACAGCTTCGGCTGGGTGAAGTGGCTGTTTGTGGCCCTGTCGGTGCTGTCCGCCCTGTGGATCGTGGGCAGCAAGAGCAATCCGGGGTACAAGATTGGCTGGCTGATCATCGTGCTGGGGCTGATGCCCTTTGGCTCGGTGGCCTATCTGCTTCTGGGCGGCAACCACCTGTCCGGCTTCAACCAGCGGCGTCTGCGCACCATGGAGCGGAAGATCCGCCGGAATCTGGGGGAGGAGTGCGGGCGTTCCGCCTCCCTGGGGGAGCTGATGGGGGAGGACGCGGGCTGTATGGCCCGCTACCTGGAGCAGACCACCCACTGTCCCGTGTTCGGCAACACCCGCACCAAATACTATCCCCTGGGGGACGACTGCTACGACGACATTCTGGAGGCCCTGCGGGGGGCGGAACGCTATATCTTCATCGAGTATTTCATCATCGAGGAGGGCAAGCTGTGGAACTCGGTGCTGGACATCGCCCGGGAGAAGGCGGCGCGGGGCGTGGAGGTCCGGGTGATCTATGACGACATCGGCTCCATCTCCACCCTGCCGGGGGACTACCCGGTCCGGCTGGAGCAGATGGGCATACAGTGCCGGGTGTTTAACCGCTTTGTGCCTGTGGTGTCCCTGCGGCAGAATAACCGGGATCACCGGAAGTATATGATCATCGACGGCCGGGTGGCCTTCACCGGGGGCATCAACATGGCGGATGAGTATATCAACGTGAAGCGGCGGTTCGGCCACTGGAAGGACGCCGCCATCCGGCTGGAGGGGGACGCGGTGTGGTCCATGACGGTGTCCTTCCTGTCCATGTGGGACTTCACCCACAGCGAGGAGGAGCGGTTCACCCCCTTCCGCCCCGCCCCCGCCCGGGCGGGAGCGGTGGGCTACGTCCAGCCCTACCACGACTGCCCCTGGGACAACGAGGCGGTGGGCCAGTCGGTGTACCTCCACCTGATCTACCGGGCCAAGCGGTATGTATATATCACCACCCCCTACCTGGTGATCGACTACTCGCTGACCATGGCCCTCACCACCGCCGCCAAGTCGGGGGTGGACGTGCGGATCATCACCCCCCATATCCCGGACAAGAAAACCGTGTTCGAGATGACCCGCTCCTACTACGAGGAGCTGATAGAGGCGGGTGTGCAGATTTTTGAGTACGAGCCGGGGTTCATCCACGCCAAGAACTTCGTGGTGGACGACCTGTGGGCCACGGTGGGGACGGTGAACCTGGATTACCGCAGTATGTTCCTTCACTTTGAGAACGGCGTGCTGCTGTACGGCACCCCCTCCGTGGCGGACATCCGGGACGATTTCCTGGACACCCAGACCAGGAGCCTGCTGGTGACCCTGGAGGACTGCCGGTCCATTTCGGTGCTCCACCGGACGTTCCGGGATCTGCTGCGGCTGTTCGCGCCGCTGCTGTAGGAGGGCACGAAGATGGAACCGGGGAAGAACCTGCTGTGGGGGCAGGATGAGCTGGCGTGCGGCGTTTCCGCTGTGGGCTATGGGTTTGTCACGGGCGGCCTGCTGAATCTGCGGGGGCTGTGGAGGGCGTATTCCAGGAAGAAGCGCGTTTTGTATTTGGGGTTGAGCGGCATCGCGCTGGTGATGCTGCTTCCGGCGATCACGGGATGGATTTCGACCTGTCTCCATCTTTCGGGCATTTTGAGCGGTTTGATTATCCACTTTACCGGGGGGCGTTTTTCCCGGGAGACTTGACAAAACGGGGGTTCTGGTGTATGATGGGCAGG
This sequence comes from uncultured Oscillospiraceae bacterium, assembly GCA_910585265.1. Classification (GTDB taxonomy): domain Bacteria; phylum Bacillota; class Clostridia; order Oscillospirales; family Oscillospiraceae; genus Enterenecus. The sequence goes on from CAJUCA010000008.1 coordinate 69,001, forward strand.
TGTCCTGAAAGGGGCCGCTCGCTGGTATAGCTCAGTCGGTAGAGCAGCTGATTCGTAATCAGCAGGTCGTGTGTTCGAGTCACATTACCAGCTCCAAAAAGAAAGGACTGCCTCTGGCAGTCCTTTCTTTTTGCTTTCGCGCCGTTTCGTGGTGCTACTCATACTCCACCGTCCCCGGCGGCTTGCTGGTGATATCGTACAGCACCCGGTTGACGCCCTTCACCTCGTTTACAATCCGCACGCTCACCCGGTCCAGCAGCTCATAGGGAATCCTGGCCCAATCCGCCGTCATGAAGTCGTCGGTGGTCACCGCCCGGAGGGCCACGGCGTAGTCGTAGGTGCGCCCGTCCCCCATCACGCCCACGGAGCGCATATTGGTCAGCGCGGCGAAAAACTGGCTCAGCTGCCGCTCCTGGCCGGACCGCGCCATCTCCTCCCGGAAGATGGCGTCCGCCTCCCGGAGCATGGACAGCTTGTCCCGGGTGACCTCGCCGATCACCCGGATGGCCAGCCCCGGCCCGGGGAAGGGCTGCCGGGCCACCAGGTATTCCGGCAGACCCAGCTCCCGGCCCAGCTGCCGCACCTCGTCCTTGAACAGCAGGCGGAGAGGCTCCACAATCTCCTTGAAGTCTACGCAGTCGGGGAGGCCGCCCACGTTGTGGTGGCTCTTGATCACCGCCGCGTCCCCCGCCCCCGACTCGATCACGTCGGGGTAGATGGTGCCCTGGGCCAGAAAGTCCACGGCCCCCACCTTCCTGGCCTCCTCCTCAAAGACCCGGATAAACTCCCCGCCGATGATCCTCCGCTTGCGCTCCGGCTCCTCCACCCCGGCCAGCTTGTCCAGGAACCGCCCCTCCGCGTCCACCCGGACGAAGTTCATGGCCCACGGGGAGAAGGCCCGCTCCACCTGATCCCCCTCGTCCTTCCGCAGGAGGCCGTGATCCACGAACACGCAGGTGAGCTGCTCCCCCACCGCCTCCGCCAGCAGGGCCGCCGCCACCGACGAGTCCACCCCGCCGGACAGGGCCAGCAGCACCCGGCCCCCTCCGATCTTTTCCCGGAGGGCCTGGACGGCGGTGCGGCGGTAGTCCTCCATGGTCCAGTCCCCCGCCGCGCCGCACGCGCCGTAGAGAAAGCGGCGGATCATGTCCGTACCGTGCTGGGTGTGGTTCACCTCCGGGTGGAACTGCACGCCATAGAGCCTCCGGGCCTCGTCGGCGATGGCCGCGTTGGGGCAGGCGGCGGAGCGGGCGGCCAGGGTGAAGCCCTCTGGCACCTTTTCCATATAGTCCCCGTGGCTCATCCAGGTGACGCCGGATTCCGGCAGGCCCTGGAACAGCGTACAGCCTGTGTCAAAGGCGGTGTCCGTTTTGCCGTACTCCCGGGCGGCGTCCTGCTGGGCGGGAACCACCCGGCCCCCCAGCAGGTGGGCCATGAGCTGGCAGCCGTAGCAGATGCCCAGGATGGGCACGCCCCAGGTGAAGATCTGGGCGTCCACCTTGGGGGAACGGTCCAGGTATACCGAGCTTGGCCCCCCGGTGAAGATGATGCCGATGGGGTCCATGGCCCGCAGCTCAGCCAAGGGGGTGGTGCAGGGCCTGACCTCGCAGTATACCCCGCACTCCCGCACCCGGCGGGCGATGAGCTGGTTATACTGCCCCCCGAAGTCCAGCACAATCACAGTCTGATGAGACATAAATCCACTCCTTTACTGGAATGGCGGCCCGCAGGGCGGGCCGCCGCTTTGAATGTTACCGCCAGAGGAAATCGTCCAGCTCCCCGGCCTGGAACACGATGTTCCCCTCGTGCTTCTCCTCGTCCCGGACGGGGAGGAAGGGGTCCAGCACCGTCAGCCGCTTGCCGCACTGGGGACAGCGGTATTGGATGGCTCCGCAGGCGTACATACCGGAGGGGATGTCCGCCTTCCTGTTCACCGGGTGCAGGTTTTTTTTATAGTAGTCCGGCTCCTTGCGCTCCACATAGTGGCCCACCGAGACGTTGGGCAGGGCGTACAGCTGCTTTCGGTGCTTCTCCATGGCGCACTTGCAGCTCCGGCACCAGTCGTCCTGGTACTGGCGCAGCCATCTGTCAATGAGTCCCATTGCGCAGCTCCGACGCTTCCTTGGCTTCCGCCAGCACCTGAACCCACATATCCGCCTTGGAGATGCCGGTCAGCACGTGTTCGTCGTTCATCTTCCACCGCTGGTTGGAGGTGAAGGTGTCCACCCGGAGCTTGATCCCGTCGATGAGGAACAGGAAGCTCACCCGGCTGGTGCCCCGCAGGAAGCCGGAGCCGGCGGCCCCGTCGTCGGTCCAGGCCTTGGTCACCCGGCTGGCGGGGATGATGAAGCTCTCAAAGGGGTTCCAGAAGAACAGCAGGGCGATGACGCCCTTGCGTATGTCCACCACCACGGTGTGGGTACTGCCGTAGAAGGTCTGGTTGCGGGTAAAGCCCTGCTGGTCCAGCTGCTGCTCCATGGCCTTTTTCCGCAGCTTCCAGATGGTGGAGGGGCCAAAGAGCCACCACACCACGGACAACGCCGTGGGCAGCATAAAGCAGATCACGGCCCCCGTCCCGCCATCGGGGAAGAACTTGTAGCCCACGAAGCCCAGCAGGGCGATGAGGGCGATGGGCAGGAGAATGGTCAGAAGCAGGTAGACATAATTGATTTTCTTCACGGTCTTTTGGTTCATTTGCAGCTCTCTCCTTCTTCATAGAACATAATCGGCGCACCCGCGCCGGGGTTGGCAAATACAGGTGCTCAGTCCCATTCGCTCTTGGGGGCTTCCTCCTCCCCCTTCCTCCTCCGGGGCGGGAAGAACCGGGGAAACAGCCCCAGGCTGGAGCCCAGCCAGTGGAAGATGGGAAAGCACACGAAGATGGCGATCACCTGGGCCGCGCCGGTGTACCGCTGGTTGTAGTCCTCCTCCGGCATCTTGCCGCCCACGCCCAGCATATCCACGTAAAAGTCGGTGCGGGTGAGGGGGGGACCATAGCTGATCTGGTCCATGAACATCTTGCTTTCGGTGAGGTCGGCATATACCACCTTCCCCACCGGCAGGGTGTGGTCGCTGGTGTAGTAGTCCCCGTCCTGCTGGACGTTTTCCATATTGATCCGGGCGGCTACCACCTCTCCGGAGGGCAGGGTCACCCCGTAGGTATAGATTCCGTCGTAGTAGCCCGCGCCCCGGTTGCGGTACTCGATGCCGTGGGATACGATGGTAAAGGTGTCGTGGCTGAGGATGTCGTCCACGCTCTGGACCCGGAACACCTCCGGCCCCGCCTTGCCGCCGATGTCGCCGTCGGATACGGTGTGCTCCTCCACGTACCGTTCGTAAGCTCCCACCAGGAAAAACTCCGTCAGCTTCACCGCCCCCAGGCTCACCCCGAAGGCCAGCAGCAGGCACAGCCAGATATCAAACCGCAGGCGTGTATAACGCATAAAAAATCCCCCTCTTGACAGAACCGCGGAAGATTTTGGAAACAAAAGGCATTCCTCCCGCCTCTTGGCCCCATATATTGTAACGTATCTCCCCCCAAAAAACAAGACAAAGATTGGGGGCTTTTTGGCGGAAGGGGCAAAATTTGTGAATTTGGACAAAAGGCGGCATAGCGGCCCCCGGCCGGGGGCAAACTGAGAACCTGCATTGACAGCGGGACGGCGTTGGCGGCTGTGAATACAGGTTCCGAGCAAGGGGCATTCTGGGAAACGAGGTGTTTTTGTGTTTGTGGTACTCATACGCACCGTGGTGCTTTACCTGTTCATTATTGTGGGCATCCGGCTGCTGGGCAAGCACCAGATCGGGCAGCTGGAGCCCTCCGAGCTGGTGCTGACGCTGATCATCGCGGATCTGGCCTCCGTCCCCATGCAGGACAACGGGATTCCCCTGCTGTCCGGGCTGATCCCCATCGTGGTGCTGCTGGCCCTGTCGTCGGCGATTTCGACGTTGTGCACCAAGTCCCTGGGCTTCCGGGCCCTGCTGTGCGGCAAGCCGTCGGTGGTGGTGGAGAACGGGAAGGTGCTCCAGCGGGAGCTGGAGCGGTGCCGCCTGACCATCGACGAGCTGCTGGAGGAGCTGCGGATGCAGGGCTACACCGACATCCGCACCATCAAATTCGCCCTGCTGGAGACCAACGGCCAGCTCTCCATCCTGCCCCGGGCGGAGGAGAAGCCCGCCACCGCCGCCCAGCTCGGAATCGCCACCCAGGAAACCGGACTTCCGGTGGTGCTGGTCAGCGACGGGCGGCTGCTGGAGCACAACCTGAAGGGCCGGGGCTATGAGCAGGTCTGGCTGGAGAAGCAGCTGGCCGCCCACGGGCTTACCTCCCACCGTCAGGCGTTTCTCCTGTCGGTGGACGAGACGGGGAACACCTACTGTATCCCCAAGAAGGGGGCGTCGGCATGAAGCGGCTGTATATCGCCCTGGGCCTGGTGGCCCTGCTGGCGGTTTTGTGTACGGTTCACACCGTCTATCTGGGGCAGCTCACCGCCGACCTGTCCGGCCTCCTGGCCCAGGCCCAGGAGCAGGTGGAGCGGGGGGACTGGGCGGGGGCGGACCGGCTCACCCGGCAGTCCAAGGAGATCTGGGTGGAGCACGAGGGCTACCTCCACACCACCCTGCGCCATACCGACATCGACGCCATCCTGGTCTCCTTCGACGAGGCCCTGGCCTTTTTGCGGGCCGGGGAGCGGCAGAGCGCGGAATACGCCGCGGTGAACGCCCGGCTTATCACCCAGATCGGGCTGCTGCTGGAGTCGGAGCTTCCCACGTTGACGAATCTGTTGTAGGCGGGGCTTGCGGACTGTCTGGCGGCGCGGGCGGGGGGCAACGTTGTATGCCCCGCGCCCGTTTTTGCCGTGAGGGGGGCCGGGTGGGGGAATTTTCTGGGTTGTTGCCCCGAACCGTACACCTCCGCCCCCCTTCTAACCAGCCCCGAAGGGAGTGGTAGAAGAAATGCAACAAACCGACAAGTACAAGCTCAACAAGCCCGGGATCGACGATCCCCTCGCCATCGCGCCGCTGAACGAAAACATGGACAAGCTCGAAGCCGCCATCCTCGCCGAAACCGCCGCCCTGGACAGCCGCGTCACCGTGCTGGAAGCCAAATACTTTGTATCGGGCACCTTCATCGGGGACGGCCAGTCCAGCCAGTTCATCAACCTGGGCTTCACCCCCAAGGCCGTCCTGGTTCACCACGCGAACATCGCATTTTTCACCGCCTTGACCGTGGCCGGACAGCCCTGCTCCAACGGGCCCGGAACCGCTCTGGAGGTGGTGGAAAACGGCTTCAAGGCCTACAATTCCGCCCCCAATGCTTCCATCAAACGCAATATGAACGATGGCGGTCAGTCCCTCAACTACATCGCATTTGTCTGAATCACGGCAAAAAGGCCCCCCGGCGAGAGCCGGGGGGCCTTTCGTGCTGTTTTGATCAGGGACTAAAGATTAGTCGATGATGTAGATGGTATCCACGTAGCCGTACTCGTCAAAGTCGAGGACGAAGGCGTGGCTGCCGGTGTACAGCTCGTACTGCTTCACGCTGTCCAGAGTGGCGTCGTAGTACTTGCCGGTCTCCAGGTTGACGATCTTCACCACGCAGTCGTCAGCGACGGTGTAGAAGGCTTCCACAGCATCGCCATCGTGGTCGGTCGTGCCGTTATCAGCGATCACGCCGGTCTTGTCGAAGCAGACCATGTCGGTCGCGGCCAGAGTCACGCCGTTGTTGACGCTCACGCTGGTGGCGTGGCCCTGGGCGTTGCTGCCCAGCACCCGGACCAGGGCCTCGGAACCGGCGGCCATGACGCCCTCAATCTGGGTGTTGATACCGGCCAGGTTGTTGTTGGACACCTTCAGCTCCACAGGCTCGCCGTTCTTCAGGGCCTTGTAGGTGGAGTAGTTCTGATAGGTGGTGCCGGTGGCGTACACCAGGTACAGGTCGGGATCCTCCACGGGGGTCCGGGCCATAACGGTGTAGTTCAGGTTCACGTTCTTGGCGGCACCAACATCGGTGTTCGGGAACACAAACACGTTGTTGCCAATCCGCTGATACAGGACGTCATAGGTGTTGGCAGTTCCCACAGTCTGGCCATTATCGCCCATAATCAGGGGGATGTTCTTGAAGCCGGTGTAGGCACTGTACTCCAGGTCGGCGTAGCCGCCCTCGTTGCCCTCGTTCAGGCTGTAGTCCCAAGCCAGCTCACCGATGAGGAACTTGGTGTTGTTATCCACGTTCTGATCCACGGCGGCGTTGGCGTTATCGATCTGGCTGGGAGACTTGGAGTAGTCGGTGTTAATCGTGAACGTAGAGAGATCACCCTTAGTGGTGCACTCATCCGCCAGGGTTCCCGCCATGCCGGGGACCAGCTGGTTGTCGCCCACGGCCTTGGGAGCGGTGTAGTTCTTCCACTCGCCGTTCTGGGTCTCCACGACCTTGTAGTAAGTCTCGCCGTTCTTCTTGAACGCCTCGATCTTCACCAGCACGCCGGCCTCGGCCTTCAGGTTGCCGGTGCCGATGTCGGTCTCCGCATCGTTCATGGACTCATAGTAGTCGAAGAACTTGTCCTCGTCACCGTCATTGTGAGCGGTTCCCTCGGCCTTAAAGTTCTGGAGCATACGCACGGTCTTCTCGGTCTTGTCCATCATCATCAGAGTGGCCTCAATAGCCCACTTGCCGGTGCCGATGCGCACGGGCTCCATGCCCATCACCACGCCGATGGTGGACTCGCTCTCGGCCTGGGTCATGCCGATCACGAAGCCGTACTCATCCAGAACAAGGGTGTACTCCTTGTTGATGGCGGCGTTGTTCATGGCGTAGCTGTAGTTGGGATCGCTGGGCACGGTGCTGGTGCTGTCCGCTGTCGCAAACTGGTCAGCAGTAGCACTGCTCTTATAGTACTGCACGTCGGTGTCGGCCGCTACGGTCTGGTTCGCCAGATAAACGACATTGGCCTTGTAGTTGCCGTTGCTGGTCTCGATCTCGTTCTTGTGGTTCTTGGGACCCAGGGTGCCCTTCACGGTCACATCGACGGTCTTGGCCTTCCCAATGACATCCACCGCGCCGATCTCATTACCACCATCGGTGACGGTGAAGTCCTTGGGAACGGCGGGCACGGTGGTCTGGAGGAAGCCCTCATTGGCGGTGGGGGTGCCAACGGCCACCAGACCGCTGTCATCGAAGGTCGTGGTCTGGTCGTACATACCCCAGGTGGTGAACTGCACCAGATCGCCCTTCTTGTAGTCCTCGAAGTCCTCAGTCGTGCTCGTCTTGGTGATGGTCACGTTGTCATTGAAGGTGATCTCCATGGTGGCGGGGCTCATCACGTGGTTCTTGGCGGTGTCGAAGGTGCGGGGCACGATGTTGCCCACAACGCCCAGGAAGTTGTCCACGTAGACAATGATAAAGCGCTTGCTGTCGATCTTGTAGACCTCGGTGGTACGCCCGGCGGCGCCGATGGTGCCCTCCTGGGTGTGCAGGGCGTCAATGATGTAGTTGTCAGCATGAGGCGCACCGTTACCAGTATCCGTGCCGCGGGTGGCCACCTTGGCGCCGTTCAGGAACTCCACCACATTCAGGGTGGCGTTAATGGCCTTGTCGCCGTTCACGTCGGTGGTGAACTGGCACTCGGTGACCACTTCGCCCTTGTAGACGTGCACGGGCTCAATGGGGATTTCCAGAGCGTGAACCTCGTACCAATCCGCATCGGCCACGAACTCGCCCCCGGTAATGGTGCCGTAAGTGGCGCCGGGGGTGCTGCTGGGCACGTAGACGGCGTTCGCATTAGCCTTAATATCACCCTTAACACCGTTGCCAGTAGCAGCGGCAATGGCCGCAGTGGCCACGGGATTCACAATCCACTTGGCGCCGTTCTGCACGGTGTCCTTGTCGGAGTCCTTCACCCAGACCTCGTGGGGGCGGCCGTACTCGTCAAGGGCAATGAGATTGCTCTTGCCGATGATGCCGAAGGTGGACTTCATGATGGTGTCGGGAACGTCCTGGGCGTAGATCTTGCCGCCCACGGAGCTCAGGTTGACCTTGCTCACGTCCACCAGCAGCTTGCTCTCGTAGCCGCTGCGCAGGCCGTTGTAGACGACCTTGTCGGCCAGGATGGTCTCGAACATCATCTTAGCCACGACCTCACGGGTGACAGGCTGGCTCAGAGTGCCCTCGGTGATGCCCTTGGTGATGCCGACTTCCTGACCGAAGGAAGCGGTGCGGGTCTCCCAGCCCTTGCCGGTGAACTCGCCCTTCTGGTCATAGCCCAGCAGACGCAGCAGCATGGCCAGCAGCTCGTAGCCGGTGATGTCGGACTTGGGGTCGAACTTGTCGCCGCCCCGGCCCTTGATCAGCTCGGCGTTGGCGCAGTAGTTGATGTAGCCGGCAGCCCAGAAGGAGCTGTCCACATCGGTGAAGTGGCCGTAGTCCTTGTAGATGTCGGCCTGGGAATCCTTCACGTTGGTGGCGATCCGGTAGATCATGGTAGCCACCTCAGCGCGGTTGATGGTTGCGCTGGGCCGGAAGCCGCGCTCGTCGCCCTTGACGATGCCCAGGGCGGAGAGAACGTTGACCGCTTCCTTGTACTCGGCAGTGATCTCATCCTTGTCGGTGAAATCATTGGGAGTCGCGGGAGCGGCGTTGACAGTGACCATGAGGCTCAGGGTCATCATCATCGCCAGGACCAGCGCGAGAAACTTCTTCAAATTTCTCATTGGATTGTTTCCTCCTCAAA
>CAJUCA010000009.1:0-67606 GCA_910585265.1 uncultured Oscillospiraceae bacterium
GACAGGTGACCCGGCTGACGGAGCTGACGCCTGAAATCGTCCACGAGTTCATTGACAAGATTGTGGTATCCAAGCCGGAGAAGATAGATGGCAAGCGGCATCAGCGGGTGGACATCTGCTACAGCACCATCGGTCTTTGGACAGCGCCGGAGCCGGAAACGCTGGAACGGGAATATATGGCCTACTATCAAGCCATGCAGAAGCGTAAGAAAAGGACGGCATAGCCGTCCCACATAGAGAGATTTCTTTACAGGTAGCCGGAAGAGTGGCACTTCTTTACGAAGTGCCACCCTTGGGACAGGCCGTTTTTTAGAACCTGCATTCACATCCCATTCCTCGTGGGCCTTACCGGAGCCAGGGTCAGGAGCAGAAACATCCCCGCGCCGGCACACACCACCATCATCACCTCAAAGGGGGAGGCTGTGTACTCCATCGCGTAATTGAGCCAAAGCCAGGGGATGGGGGACAGAAGCTGCACCCCGGCGGCGATTCCGGCCAGCACCCGCCTGCCTGTTCTGGCGGACATCCAAAGGAGCAAAAGCGCGGCTCCCATGGCCAGAAAATAGGGGAACAGGATCAGCAAAAGGAACAGGGCGAAAAACCCGCCAAAGGACAATCCATCGTAAATGTCCCCCAGGTAATGGGCCGTCCAAACCAGAGATACCGCCGCGATCACCCCGTCCGCCCAAAAAAACGCGCTGCGCGTGAGAGGCTGCTTTTCCATCAATCCACCCTGCGGCCCAGCCGCTCACACCACCGTCCGGTGGCAGACAAACGTCCCCACCAGCCGGAAGCCCAGCTCTTTGAGGATCTCCCCCTCGGGGCAGTCCTCGTCCACAAAGAAGGTGAGCCACCTTGTGCCGTTTGAGTTCAGGCAGTTCAGCGCGGCGGCGAGCAGCACCCGGAAGGCCCCCTGGTGGGACTGCCTGTCCGCGAACTCCAGGGCGAAAATCTCCTCGTGGGGGTCGCCGTCCAGGGTCATCAGCACCTCCCCGGCGGTCTCCCCCTCCCCGGTGACGAAGATGGCCCACCGGTCCAGGGCGGCCCGCACCCGCTCACAGTTCCAGAACATATCCCCCTGGATTTGGCGGTGGATGGCGGCAAACTCCTCAAAATTCTCCGCCGTGATCCGCTTCACCCCAGAGGGCTCCGGCAGGGGCTGATACCCGTCCAGGTTGAGCAGGAAGTTCCACGACCGCTCGTTGCAGGGGATTCCCTGCCCGTCCAGCCAGCCCGTGGCCTCCACATTCTCCGCCGGGAAGCCCAGATCCAGGGTGAATCCCGGCCACCGCTCCCGGCAGTAGTCCAGAAACTCCGCCAGGGCCGTCCCCGTGTCCCGCCGGATGCTGAAGATAAAGGTGTGGAGGTAGTGCTCCTCCTCCGGATGCTCAAAGGCGATGAGGCCCTCCACCTCCCCGTCCTCCACAAACAGGAGGATGTCCTCGCCGGGGCGTTTTAGGGCCTTCCGGGCGCGGGACACAAAGTCCTCCCGGGTTTTCATCCCGTCGTAGTAGACGTGGTAGCCCGACCGGGCGGGGTCCAGGGCCAGCTCGTAGGCGAAGTCCATACAGCGGTCAAATTCCGCTTCCTGCAATAATCTTAACATGACAGACGCTCCTTTTCTTGTTCCGTTTGATATTGGTCGTTCAGCCGGGCCTCCAGCTTGGAATACACAATCTTTTGGCTGGAATACAGGGAGAACCGCCCGCTGAGGAGGAAGGCCAGGGCGCAGGCCAGGGCGAAGAAGAGCAGGGCACCGCTCCCGAACAGCTCCACGCTCAGCAGGATGGAGGCCAGGGGGCAGTTGGTGACGCCGCAGAACAGGGCGATCATGCCGACAGCGGCCCCGAAGGACGGCTCCAGCCCCAGCAGGGGCGCGGCGGCACAGCCGAAGGTGGAGCCGATGAACAGGGTGGGCACGATCTCGCCCCCCTTGAACCCGGCCCCCAGGGTGAGGGCGGTGAACAGCATCTTCAGGGCGAAGGCCCAGGGGACGCGGACCCGCCCCTCCACGGCGTGCTCGATGATCTGGCCCCCCGCGCCGTTGTAGTCGCCGGAGCCCTCCAGAAGGGTGAGGAGGATCACCAGCCCCGCCCCCGCCAGAATCCGCAGGCAGGGGTTGGGCAGGTACTTTTTGCAGGCCCGCCCCGTCCCGTGCATGAGCAGGCAGAACAGGATGGACAGCACCGCCGCCGCCACCGCCAGCACCCCGGTCTGCACCAGGGGCAGGACGGCGGCCTCCGGCACGCCGGACAGCAGGTAGCCCTCCCCGGGCAGGCCCAGGGCCTGGGGCACCGCCCCGGCGATGAGGGCAGACAGCAGGCAGGGGAACAGGGCGGCAAACCGGAAATGGCCCACGTTCACCACCTCCAGGCTGAACACCGCCGCCGCCACCGGGGTGCCGAACAGGGCGGCGAACAGCCCCGCCATGCCGCCCTGGATCAGGATGTTGGTGTTCTTCTCGTCCACCCGGAGGAGCCGCCCGATCCCGGCGGCCAGACTGCCGCCGATCTGCAGTGCCGCCCCCTCCCGGCCCGCGCTGCCCCCGGTGAGGTGGGTGAGCACCGAGCCCAGGAAGATCAGCGGGGCCAGCCGCAGGGGGGGCCTTGCCCCGCCCCGGACGCTGGCGATGATCTGGTTGGTGCCGATGTCGTTCTCCATCCCGGTGATCCGGTAGCAGAACACGATGGCCAGTCCCGCCAGGGGCATGAAAAACAGCAGCCAGGGGAAGTCCCCCCGGAGGGCGGCGGCCTTTGCCACGCACCAGGAAAACGCCGCCCCCGCCAGCCCGCAGGCCAGCCCCGTCAGCCCCGCCAGCACCAGCCACCGCAGCAGGGCCAGGACGGAGGGCAGCACCTCCCGGATCCGGTTTTTCAGTCTCTCCCCCATGTGATCCCACTCCAATCCTCCAAAATCTCCTCTCCTATTATACCGGGCCTGTCAAGGGGTTGCGCCCCGCCCCGGGGGGTGGTATAATCAGATCCGGCCCCTGGGCCGGAAGAATGATTGTTTGGAAGGAGATCCTGCAATGAAGAAGAAAATCCTGCCCCTGCTCGCGCTGATCCTGGTGGTGCTGGCGGGGTGCGGCCCCAAGCTCAACGACCACGTGACGGATTACCACATCGACCTGCCCGCGGGCTTTGAGGAGATCGAGATGGAGGGCGTGGACAAGTGCTGGTCCAACGCGGCCCAGACCGGGAACGTGAACCTGAAGATCACCGCCAAGGCGGGCTCCGCCAACGCCGCCTTCAAGGCCATCACCGCCGACATCGCCCGGGAAACCATCGCGTCGGCCTGGAAGGAGAGCTATGGCAGCGACCCGGTCATCACCGACCGCTACTTCTCCAAGGACCCGGTGGCCGGCCTGCCCGCCTACCAGTACAGCTACGTGCTGGAGTGGGAGGGCCAGACGGTGACCCAGATCCTGGTGTCCATCAACGCCGACAAGACCTATGCCTTCGCCTACACCACCAACGACGAGGCCCTTCTCAAGGAATTTGACGCCAGTGCCAGGAACATCCAGCTGACCATTGAGTAAACGGCCAAAAATCCCCCGAAAAAGATTGAAAAAATTTTCACAATACCCCTTCCCTTTGGGGGCGGGATAGAGTATAATATTACCGCGCAATCCCCTAACAATATTAAGGAGTGATACCAATGAGCATCAAAGTAGGTATTAACGGGTTTGGCCGCATCGGCCGCCTGGTCTTCCGCGCCGGCATCAACAGCAGCGACATCGAGTTCCTGGGCATCAACGACCCCGGCATGACCCCCGACTATATGGCCTATATGCTCCGCTATGATACCATGCAGGGCAAGTTCGACGGCGAGATCACCTGGGACGACGAGTCCATCACCGTCAACGGCAAGAAGGTCATGGTCTACGCCAAGATGAACCCCTCCGAGCTGCCCTGGGGCCAGCTGGGCGTGGAGTACGTGGTGGAGGCCACCGGCCTGTTCCTCACCAAGGAGAAGGCCCAGGGCCACATCGACGGCGGCGCGAAGAAGGTCGTCATGACCGGCCCCTCCAAGGACGACACCCCCATGTTCGTGTGCGGCGTGAACCTGGACAAGTACACCCCCGACATGACCTTCGTGTCCAACGCCTCCTGCACCACCAACTGCCTGGCCCCCATCGCCAAGGTGCTCAACGATAACTGGGGCATCAAGGACGGCCTGATGACCACCGTGCACTCCACCACCGCCACCCAGAAGACCGTGGACGGCCCCTCCAAGAAGGACTGGCGCGGCGGCCGCGCGGCCTCCGGCAACATCATCCCCTCCTCCACCGGCGCGGCCAAGGCCGTGGGCAAGGTCATTCCCGAGCTGAACGGCAAGCTGACCGGTATGTCCATGCGGGTGCCCACCCTGGACGTGTCCGTGGTGGACCTGACCGTCAACCTCGACAAGCCCGCCAAGTACGACGAGATCTGCGCCGCCATGAAGAAGGCCAGCGAGGGCGAGCTGAAGGGCATCCTGGGCTACACCGAGGACGCCGTGGTTTCCTCCGACTTCCTGGGCGACGCCCGCACCTCCATCTTCGACAAGGGCGCGGGCATCGCGCTGACCGACACCTTCGTGAAGGTCGTCTCCTGGTACGATAACGAGATGGGCTACTCCAACAAGGTGCTGGACCTGATCCGCCACATGAACGGCGTGGACCACAAGTAATTGAGGCCGAACCCGTGACAAGAAATGCCCGCGCGGTTCCTACCGCGCGGGCATTTTGTGTCCCGCAGGCTTGCGCCGGCTGTCGAATTGTGGTAAACTATAGGTGCTGCCCTTCCCCATACTGGCAACAGGAAGGGGGTGGATTTATGGAAATAGTACTGGCATTCTTTGTGTCGGTCGCAGCGAGTGTAGTCGGCTACTACATAAGCAAGTGGCTTGACCGGCACGGTAAGGGCAGGTAAGCACAAAAAGGGCCCCCGGAGAGCGGCTACCTCTCCGGGGGCCTGATTTTTGCGTGGACTTATGGATCTCAGTACTGGCATTCTTTGGCTACCTTTAGTATAGCACAGCCAGCGGGAATTTGCAAGAGGGAAAATCCCCGCCCTCATTCGATCTTGTAATCCTTCCCAAACTGCATATCGGAGAACCGCCGGGTGGCGTCCGCGTCCAGCTCCCCGTCGTCCATCCCCGGCAGCAGCAGATCGTCGGGCATGGGGGGCACGTCGTCGTCCGGCCCCACCGCCACTAAACGGGGGGCGGGCTTCTCCTCCGCCTTGGGGGGCTCCGCCTCCGCCAGCACCTGGGCGGCCACGGCGGCCTCGATCTGGGCGGAGGGATCGTCCCTGGGCTCCTGGGCCGATTCCGGGGGCACCAGCTCCCCCAGGCCCGCCAGGAAGGCCATCTCCTGCTCGTGGAACTGGGCCAGCTTCTTCACGTAGGCGGCGGTGGACTCCTGGGCCTGCTTCAGGCGGTACTCCTCGGCGGCCACGGATTTCTCCAGCTCCTTCACCCGCCTCCGGGCGTCCTTCTCCGCGTCTCCCATAAGCTGGGCCTGCTTCTTCTTGGCCTCGCCCACCAGGTCGTCCGCCATCTTCTGGGCGGCCAGCAGGGTCTTGCGCATGGCGTCGTCGGTGGCCCGGTACTCCTCCACCGTCTCGGAGAGCACCTTCAGCTTGTTCTTCAAAATGGCGTTCTCGTTGTAGAGCGCGGTATAGTCCTCGGTGAGCGTGTCCAGGAACTCGTCCACCTGGGCCAGGTTATACCCGCCCAGGGTGGCCTTGGCAAAGGAGTGGCTGGCCACTTCCTGCGGTGTCAGCATAGGTTCCAATCCCCCTTATATCTCTCAGTTGCGGTATCCCGCCGTATGTATTGTCAGAAATACAGCCCGTTGTTTTCCAGCTCGTCGATGAGATCGCCCAGAATCTCCACGTTATAGGGGGTAATAATGTAAGTGGACAGGGCCACCTTCTTGATGGTGCCCTCGTTGGCGTAGGCCACGCCGGACAGGAAGTCGATGAGGCGGCGGGCGATGTTCTTGTCGGTCTGCTCCAGGTTGAGCACCACGGTGCGCTTGTCCCGCAGGTGGTCGGCGATCTCGGAGGCGTTCTCAAACTTGGTGGGGCTTACCAGCACCACCTGGAGCTGGGTGGTGGTGTGGATATTGACCACCTTGTTGCTGCGGCGGTCCATGTCCCGGTCCCGATCCCGGTCCCGGTCGCGGTCCCGATCCCTGGCGGGCTCCCGGACGGCTGAGCCGACGGGGGCGAAATCCTCCTCGTAGCCATCGTCCTCCTCGTCCTCATAGGGGCGGGCCAGACGCTTCAGTTCATCAAAAATGCTCATTGACGGGTCTCCTTCCATCGTGAGGTAAAGGGGGCGGTGAGCCCTCCGGTAAAGCAGACGGGCGGGGGCCGAACAGGGCGGAGCCCACCCGGACACAGGTAGAACCCGCGGCGACCGCGTCCCGGTAGTCGCCGCTCATGCCCATGGACAGCACGTCCAATATCTTATTATGGCCTATTTCCCGTCTTATGTCAACAGCTAATTGACGCAGAGCTTCAAAAAATTGGAGATTTCCTCCAGGCCGGAGGGCCGGGGGCGGGATACACATCAGCCCCCGGAGGCGGACGCCCTTCAGCTGGCCGGCCATCCGGGCGGCGTCCAGGGCCTGTTCCGGGGGGAAGCCGGATTTGGACGCCTCCCCCGCCAGATTGATCTCCAGCAGGATGTCCTGGACCAGCCCCAGCTTGTCCGCCTGGGCGGCGATGGCCCGGAGCAGCTTTTCCGACGAGACGGAGTGGATCAGCGACACCTTCCCCACCACATACTTCACCTTATTGGTCTGTAAGTGCCCGATGAAGTGGACGGACGCCCCCCGGTAGGCGTCGTCCGCCAGATGGGCGGTGAGCTCCTGCACCCGGTTCTCCCCGCAGGCGGTGATGCCGGCGGCGACGGCGGCCCGGATCTCGCCGGAGGTCCGGGTTTTGGTGGCGGCCAGCAGGGTGACGTCCGCCGGGTCCCGGCCCGCGGCCCGGGCCGCCTCCGCGATGCCCGCCCGTATGTTCGCTATGTTTTCGTTAAAACCCATGCCGCGCCAGCCTCCCTCGTTCTGTATGCCGGAATGTCCATCGCGTTGTCGGGGAGGGGCCTGCCCCTCCCCCGCATTACCGGACCACCTTCCCATCGTAGATGCCGGAGGAGTTCAGGATGATCTCATCCCCCGCCCGCAGCCGCTTGGCGGCGGCGGGGTCCACCGGGCGCACCAGATAGAAGTTCTCGTCGGTGTAGAGGATCTCCACCTCCCGGCCCCAGGCCTGGGACCGCTCCACGATGTAGACCTTGTAGCGGTTCACCTGCCGGGTGGGGCCGTCCGGGTTCCCGCTCTCCAGCGGCTCGTCCACCGTCTCCACCCGCAGGGCCTTCCGGGGGACGCGGATGCCCTCCAGGTGGTGGATCACCACGTCCACCGTCTGGGCCCGCAGGAGGGTGGTGTCCGCCAGGTGGGAGCGGCAGGAGAAAATGGCCAGGGTCTGCTCCCCCTCCAGGGACACCCGGTCCAGCTCCATGGGGATCTGGCCGTAGTAGTCGCCGGAGAAGGTGAGGGTGTAGGTCCTGCCGGACTTCAGCCCGGTGTCGGTGCCCTCCAGCAGGGCGGCGAAGTACCAGGTGGAGCCGGTGATCAGCTTGCCCACCGGCCCGGCGGCGGGGGCGGGGGACTGGGCCAGCAGGGCCTCCAGCCCGGCGGCGGTAAGCCCCTCCAGCTTATCCGGGGTGAGCAGCCCCTCCCAGCCGTCCACCGTGCCGGAGAACACCCCGGCGGCGGGGGTGTACACCACACTGGCCACCTGGTTCAGCGAGGCGTTGAGCTGGGCCAGCTCCGCCTGCTTGGACTGGATCAGCTGGCCCAGCTGTCCGGCGGCGTTGGTGTCGCCGTAGGCGTAGTCCCGCTTGAACACCATGGTGCGCAGGCTGAGGGCGTAATCCTCCAGGGCGGTGAGATCCCCCTTGGCGGTGAGGGAGCGCAGGGCGGTGATGGAGGAGAGCACCTGCCCGTCCAGCCGGGAGGCGTCGGTGGCCTGGGTGCCGGAGGACAGGGCGTACTGGAGCTGCTCAATCTCGGCGGAGAGGGTGCGGATGGCCTGCCGGGTGGTGAGGGCGGCGGGGTCGGTGTACAGCAGGGCGGCGGCCTGTCCGGCGGCGGCCTTTTCCCCCTCCGCCAGGATCTGGTCCACGTAGCTGCCCCCGGCGTCGGGGAGGATGGTCTCCTCCCGCACCAGGATGCCGCGGGCCTCCATGCCCACGTCCTGGGTGTAGGTGTAGGCCCGGGCGGTGACCAGCGGCTCCTCCCAGCCCTGGACGAAGTAGACGGCCAGGTAGACCGCCACCCCCAGGCAGAGGATGGCGATCATCACCTTGGTAGCGAGGGTGCTTTCTTTCATGGTTTGGTTCCTTTCTCTTTCTGGGGGGGTTCCCCCGAGGCCCCCTTCTGGTTCCTTGGGCAGGGGGCACCCCTGCGGGGGGGTGTTCCTTTCTGCTCGTGCAGAGAGGAACCGAAAGACACGCTTAAGGGGGAGGCCTCCGGGTGGAGACGGCCCAGAGGGCGGGCCGTCTCCACAGTCGGCTTCCCCCTTAAGAATCCCCCTTTATACGGGGGCTGTCAGATCGGTGGGCTGGGTGGTTTTCCTTCCGGCGCGGAGCTTATACGGACGCGGGGGCCCCTGTTTCCGCTGCCGCTGAGTGTGTGGGTACTGAGGGTTGGGTGGGGTCCATATTGGATGCGCCTGGGTGGCGGGTGGTGCTGGCGGGGCGTTCCCTCATCCGTCAGCCTGCGGCGATGCCAGCTTATTATGACACGGCGGAAAGGCGGCACAAGCCTTCCCCCTTCCAGGGGGAAGGTGCCCCAGCGCGCACGCTGGGGCGGATGAGGGTGCGGATATCAGGCGCGTCCTCCTGGAAGCCCCCTCATCCGTCATGGCCTGCGGCGATGCCAGCTTATTATGACACGGCGGAAAGGCGGCACAAGCCTTCCCCCTTCCAGGGGGAAGGTGCCCCAGCGCGCACGCTGGGGCGGATGAGGGTGCGGACGTTAGGCGCATCCCCAGAAAGCCCCCTCATCCGTCAGCCTTCGGCTGCCACCTTCCCCCCTGTGGGGGGAAGGCATGGCGATATGGGCCGCACCCCGGGCGCACCCGGAAAAACCCCCGCAGGGGCGTCCCCTGCCCCCACCCCCGGGGGAACGGGGGGAACCCAGGCAGGGGGGCACACCCCCCTACCCCTCCAGCTCCACCGGATGCTCCGGCGCAATCGTGGAAATCGCGTGCTTGTAGATGACCTGCTGCTTGCCGTCGGACACCACCACCACCACGTAGGGGTCGAAGGCGGTGATCACCCCCCGGAGCTGGTAGCCGTTCATCAGGAACACGGTGACCCGGGCGGCGGCGCGGCGGGCGGCGGACAGAAAGGCGTCCTGGATGTTGGGCTGTTTGTTGACGGAAATGGTGGATGTAAGGCTCATGGTAAACACTCCTCTTTATTTTGGAGCCGCGGGACCGTCCGGCGCGGAAATTTGCCCCGGGTTCCGTTTGGATTCGAGCCAGTTTATTGTAATCCAGCGTCCCTGATAAGTTCTGTCGAAAAAGAGAGGGCGGCGGAAAAATCTGGTATTTTCTCCCATTCGAACCAGCGGGCGTCCCGGTTCCGGCGGAACCAGGTGAGCTGCCGCTTGGCGTACTGCCGGGAGCGGAGCTTCACCTCCTCCGCCCCCGACTGGACGGGGAGACCCGACCGGATGGCGGCGGCCAGCTCCTTATATCCGATGGCCTGCATGGCGGTGCAGTCCGGCGGGATGCCCGATTCCAGCAGGGCGCGGACCTCCCCCTCCAGCCCCTGGGCCATCATCTGGTCCACCCGGCGGTCGATGCGCTCCCACAGGTGGGGGCGTTGGGCAAAGTTCAGGGCGATGGTCAGCGGCGTATAGCGGCTGGGCAGGGCGCGGCTCTCCCGGTCGTGCTGGGACAGGGGCTTCCCGGTGGACAAAAACACCTCCAGGGCCCGGATGATCCGCTTTTCGTCGTTGGGGTGGATGCTCCCGGCGGCGTCGGGGTCCACCTGGGCCAGCTGGGCGTACAGGGCGGGCAGGCCCTCCTGCCTGGCGCGGGCCTGGAGCTGGGGCCGCAGGCCGCTGTCCGGCTGGAAGGGGGCGAACTGGCGGCCCGCCACGAGATGGTCGATGTAAAGCCCCGTCCCCCCGGCGATGATGGGCAGCTTTCCCCGGGCCAGGATGCCGTCCACAATGGGCACGGCGTCCGCCACGTACCGGGCCACGGAGTAGTTCTCCTCCGGCTCCGCCACGTCGATCATGTGGTGGGGGACGCCCCGCTGCTCCGACTGGGTGGGCTTGGCGGTGCCGATGTCCATGCGGCGGTAGACCTGCATGGAGTCGGCGGACACCACCTCCCCGCCGAAGCGGAGGGCCAGCTCCGCGGCCAGGGCGGTCTTGCCCGAGGCGGTGGGGCCGCAGATCACCAGGATGTTGGGTTTCATGGACGGCCCCCTCTCGAAAAAATGACACTTTATAGGATACCATAAATTCCGCCGGGATTCAATAGGGCCAAGCGGGTGTTCACGGAAACCAATTTTGGGTGTGTTCCGTGTGCAATACAGGTCGGGCCGGTGAGGACACCGGCCCCTGAAACCGGGGCCATATCCGTAGGGGCCGGTGTCCCCATCGGCCCTTGCCGCGCCCTCCGCGCCCGATTCAGCGGCGGTTCCCAAAAAGTACCCCGCATGAAACGCCGCTCCCGATCCATCCTAACCGTCAGGACGACATGAGGGGGCGGGCATTTTATGGCGCGGTGGCTCTGGTATTTTTATTGGTACAGCTTTTTGGGCTTCCTGCTGGAGGTGGCCTTTGCCCGGATCTCCGGCCACCCCAAGCGGGACCGGAAGTGCCTGCTCCTCCTGCCCCTGTGCCCGGTGTACGGCCTGGGGGCGTGCCTGATCCTCTGGCTGGCCCCCCTGGGGAGGGGGCCGCTGTGGGTGGCGGTGTCCGGCGGGCTGGCGGCCACCGGGGCGGAGCTGGTGCTGGGGGCCTTTTACCGGGACGCCCTGGGGGTGAAATTCTGGGACTACCAGGGGATGCCGGGGAGCCTGGGCGGGCTGGTGTGCCCGGTGTTCTCCCTGTGCTGGACGGTGCTGGCCCTGGTGCTGGTGTACGGCGTCCAGCCCCTGGCGGAGCCGTTCCTCGCCGCCATCCCGCCGGGGATGGCCCCGCCCGCGGCCATCCTGCTGGGGGCGGACGGGCTGGTGTCCTGCGCCGCCCTGCGGCGGTCGGGCAGCACGGAGGTGCTGCGGTGGTATATGGCGGAGTAGCCTTCCCCCCACAGGGGGGAAGGTGGCATCGCCGCAGGCGATGACGGATGAGGGGGCCTCCAGGGGATGCGCCTACCATCCGCTACCATCCGCACCCTCCTCTGTGTAGGGGCGGACATTGTCCGCCCGCCCCTGCCGGGACGCGGCAAAAAACGGCGGGTGCGGAGAAGAAACGGCGGGCGCGGAGAAGAAACGGCGGGCGCACAAAAAACGGCGGGCGCACAAAAAACGGCGGACGCACAAAAAACGGCGGACGCGGCAAAGATACGGCGGGCGCACAATGTGCGCCCCTACAAAAGCCCCCCGCAAAACGGGGAGGTTCTTGACAACCTCTCCGTTTCAGCATACAATAAAGGCCATGATCAAAAACCCCGGGAGAGAGGGGAGAATCCCATGATTGAATTGAAAAACGTCTCCAAGGTGTTTCCCACCGCCGAGGGGGAGCTTCACGCCCTGACCGACGTGTCCCTCACCATCGGCGACGGCGAGGTGTACGGCATTGTGGGCATGAGCGGCGCGGGCAAGTCCACCCTGGTGCGGTGCGTCAACCTGCTGGAGCGGCCCACCTCCGGGCAGGTGCTCATCGACGGGGCGGACCTGTGCGCCATGGGCCGGAAGGAGCTCATCGCCCAGCGGCGGTCCATCAGCATGATCTTCCAGCAGTTCAACCTGCTCATGCAGCGCACCTGCCTGAAAAACATCTGCTTCCCCATGGAGATCGCCAGGGCGGGCAAGGCGGACGGGGAGAAGCGGGCCAGGGAGCTGCTGGACATCGTGGGCCTGCCCGACAAGGCGGACGCCTACCCCGCCCAGCTCTCCGGCGGGCAGAAGCAGCGCGTCGCCATCGCCCGGGCCCTGGCCAGCGACCCCAAAATCCTGCTGTGCGACGAGGCCACCTCCGCCCTGGACCCCAAGACCACCCGGGATATCCTCCGGCTCATCAAGGACATCAACCGGCGCATGGGCATCACCGTGGTGGTGATCACCCACGAAATGGCGGTGGTGGAGGAGATCTGCACCCACGTGGCCATCCTGGACCACGGCCGGGTGATGGAGGCGGGCACCGTGGAGTCGGTGTTCTCCAACCCCCGGACCGAGGCGGGCCGACGCTTAGTATACCCCGATGGGGTACATATTTCGGAGCTTCCCGCCGCCAGCGTGATCCGCATCGCCTTCAACGGCGGATCGTCCTACGAGCCCCTTATCGCCTCTCTCGCCATCGACTGCGGCGTGAAGGTGAACATCCTGGGGGCGGACACCCGGAACGTGAACGGCCAGGCCTTCGGCACCATGCTGCTGGGCCTGCC
Source organism: uncultured Oscillospiraceae bacterium (assembly GCA_910585265.1). Classification (GTDB taxonomy): domain Bacteria; phylum Bacillota; class Clostridia; order Oscillospirales; family Oscillospiraceae; genus Enterenecus. Next base: position 12,630 of record CAJUCA010000009.1, read on the forward strand.
GGAGGACCCGGCGGAGGCCGCCAAAGCCGTTTCCTACATCAAAAACCAGCCCAACGTGACCATGGAGGAGGTGCGGGACTACCATGTTTGACTTCTTCCGCGACCCCAAGGCGGCGGCCCAGGTGGACTTCCTCATCCGGAATATCCCCTTCGCCGTCTGGGAGACCCTCTATTCCACCGTCATTGCCAGCGTGTTCGCCTACCTCATCGGCCTGCCCCTGGGGGTGGTGCTGGTCACCGGGGCCAGGGACGGCATACGCCCCCTCCCCGCCCCCCTCATGCAGGCGTTGAACATGGTGGTCAACCTGCTGCGCTCCGTCCCCTTCCTCATCCTCATGGTGCTGGTGATGCCCCTGTCCCGGGTGATTCTGGGCACCACCATCGGCACGCCGGGGATTCTGGTGCCCCTCACCGTGGCGGCCTTCCCCTTCGCGGCCCGGCTGGTGGAGTCCTCCCTCCGGGAGATGGACAAGGGCCTGATCGAGGCCGCCCAGTCCATGGGCTGCTCCACCCTGCAAATCGTGTGGAAGGTGATGCTGCCCGAGAGCCTGCCCTCCCTGCTGTCCGGCTTCCTCACCGCCTTCATCACCATCCTGGGCTACGGGGCCATGGCGGGGGCCATCGGCGGCGGCGGCCTGGGCGCCATGGCGTTGATGAAGGGCTGGGCCCTCCAGCAGTTCCTGGTGATCTACGGCGCGGTGATCGTCATCGTCCTTCTGGTGCAGGTGTTCCAGTCGGCGGGCACCCACCTGGTGAACCGGATGGACCGGAGGACCGCCGCGGGACAAAAGCAGCGGAAATCCCATTGAATTTGCCGCCCCCGCCAAAGTGGACGCCTTTGGCGGGGGCTTCCCTGTGCAAAACGCACAGTTGACAAAGACGCTTTGATACGTTAAACTATAAGAAATCCACTCCGGAGGAGCGGATAGAAACTGCATAGCATGGCAAAGGCAATGATGGGGAGAGTAGGCGCGCGGCCACGGCACAGAGAGCCCGGGGAGCTGGAAACGGGCACGGAGGGACGCGCTGAACATGGCCCCGGAGCCGCGTGGGCGACGGGCGGAACGGCCCCAGGTCACGCCGGGTTCGCCCGTCACAGCGATAGGGTATGTCAGTACCCGATAAGGCCCGCCGCCGCGAGGGGCGGGTGAAGCAAGGTGGTACCACGAAGCCAGACGGCTCTCGTCCTTGACAAACTCTTGTCGGGGGCGTTTTTTTGTACCCCGGGGACGGTGAAGCCCGCCGGACGAGGCGGTTCACATATCATCAAGCGAAAAGGAGATACGGATATGAAAAAGAAAGCTCTGGCCCTGGCTCTGGCGGCGGCGTTGTGCCTGACCCTGCTGTCCGCCTGCGGCGGCAAGAAGGAGACCACCCTGAAGGTGGGCGCGTCCCCCACGCCCCACGCCGAGATCCTGGAGAAGGCCAAGGAGATCCTGGCCAAGGAGGGCATCACCCTGGAGATCGTGCCCTACGACGACTACGTGCTGCCCAACAACAACGTGGAGGACGGCCAGCTGGACGCCAACTACTTCCAGCACATCACCTACATGAACAACTTCAACGAGGACAGCGGCACCCATCTGGTCAGCGTGGCCGGACTGCACTATGAGCCCTTCGGCATCTACGCCGGCAAGACCGCCAGCCTGGACGCCCTGGCGGACGGCGCGGTGGTGGCCATCCCCAACGACCCCACCAACGGCGGCCGTGCCCTGCTGCTGCTCCAGGAGCAGGGGCTGATCCAGCTGAAGGAGGGCTCCGGGCTGGAGCCCACCGTGTCCGACATCGTGGAGAACCCCAAGAACCTGAGCATCAAGGAGCTGGAGGCCAAGCTGCTCACCACCACCCTCCAGGACGTGGACGTGGCGGTGATCAACGGGAACTACGCCATCGGCGCGGGGCTGAAGTTCAGCGAGGCCCTGGCGGTGGAGTCCCCCGACGGCACCGCGGGCACCGCTTACGTGAACGTGCTGGCGGTGAAGGAGGGCCGGGAGAAGGACGAGGCCATCCTCAAGCTGGTGGAGGTGCTGAGGTCCAGCGAGGTGCGGCAGTTTATTGAGGAGAAGTACGAGGGCGGCGTGGTGCCCGTGGACTGACGGGAGAGCACAGAAAAACGCGCCCGGTCATTCGACCGGGCGCGTTTCCGCGTTTTAAGAGGAACTGGGTACGGGGGTGGGCAGGGTCTGGGAGGCAAGGCCCTCCTCCTGGAGCAGGAGCTTTCCCTGGCCCGCATCGCTGAAGTCCAGCGTGCCGGACCCCCGTTCCAGGTTGAGGGGCAGGATATGGAACCCGGCGTCCGGCCCGCAGTTCAAGGTGGCGGCTCCAGGCTCCAGGCCGGAAAAGGTGACCAGATCCCCCTTCCGCGCCAGCCGGATCTCCCCCGTGCCGCCGATCGTGGCGGTGAGTGTGAACCAGCCCGATGTGCCGGTGCTCTGATCCAGCGTGCTGCTGTCGGGCAGGGACAGGGTGAGCTCCACCAGCCCGCCCCGGGGCTCTCCCTGGATCAGGAGGGTGCCCGCGTCCTCATCGTATTCCACCCGTTCCGCGCCGCCGCCGTAGGGCCCGCCGCCCCTGACGGCAAACAGGGGCCGGTAGAAGCTGCCCTCCTGGAAGCCGCCCAGGGAGATGTGCCACGGGGCGTCCCCCTCCGGGGCCTCCTCCCGCTCATAGACGAACCGGGGGCTGTAGGAGATCCGCAGGACCTGCAGCTCGGACTCTGTGTAGTCCTTGGAAACGCCGAACTCCTCCAGAATCTCCATGGTGCCGGAAAAGGCCCCGTCATAGGACAGGGTCTGGCCCTCGCCGTTAGTGACGGTGAAGGTGCCCAGGTCTACGTCCAGAAACAGGGTGGACGGCTTGGGCTTGGGGGGATCGGTGGGCAGGACGCCCGCTTGACAGCCCGCGCTGAGCAGCAGCAGCCCGCACAGGGCCAGGGAGAGCAGGCGGCGGGGGATGTTACAGGGATTGGAGGTCTTGACAGAGACGGAACAGATTCGTTTCATTTGGTAGGGCCTCCTTTCTATCAACCTGCTGTTTAACAATTTTAACATAAAAATACAAATGCGTCAAGAAAAGATTGGCAATATCATACAATCCGGGGGCAATGAAAAACGCCCGGTCAAAAGACCGGACGTTTCTGCGTTTGCTTGCTGTCACGCTACCCGCCCTCCGCTCCTGCTTCTGGGCGTTCCGCGCTATGCTCAGGCCAGCTTCCCCTTGGCCAGCTCGGTGAGCTGGGTGAAGGCGGCCTTGTCGTTGACGGCCAGCTCGGCCAGCATCTTGCGGTTGATCTCCACGTTGGCCAGCTTCAGCCCGTGCATGAAGGTGGAGTAGTTCATGCCGTTCATCTTGCAGCCCGCGCTGATCCGGGCGATCCACAGCTGACGGAAGTCGCGCTTTTTCAGGCGGCGGCCCACGTAGGCGTACTGCAGGGACTTCATCACCTGCTCGTTGGCCATCTTGAAGTGCTTGCTCTTGGCACCCCAGTAGCCCTTGGCCAGCTTGAGGATCTTATTCCTTCTCTTGCGCGTCATCATCGCGCCCTTCACACGTGCCATTGTTCTTCAGCCTCCTATAATTGAGTGAAAGTGAAAATTCTCGTTCCGCCCCGCAGGGGGCGGAAGAAAGTTTTTGCTTTTCCCGAACGGGGAGCGAAAACTTAGAACCTGTATTCACAACCTCAAACACTGTCTGGACGGGTCTTTTTCCGCCATCCTGCGTTAAATTTTCTTGCAATACACAAAGTATTCCAGCGAAAATTTGCCTTGTCTGACGAAAAAATCCCTCGCCCAGCCGGCATCCTCAGCTGTAAATACAGGTTCTTATTTGTAGGGGATCATGCGCTTGATGGTGGGCGCGTTGGTCACGTCGGCGTAGCCCGCCTTGCGCAGGCCGCGCTTGAGCTTGCGGGTTTTGCCGTGGCCGTTGAGCAGGTGGCTCTTGTTGGCGTGGGCGCGTTTGACCTGGCCGTTCTTGGTCAGCTTGAAGCGTTTCTTGGCTCCGCTGTGGGTTTTGACTTTAGGCATGGCGGTTTGTCTCCTTTTCGTAAGTTGATGGTGTCACGCTTCGCCTGCTTGGGGGATGGCTCCGCGTTTCTTAGAACCTGTATTCACAACCTCAAACGCCGTGTGGGCGGGTCTTTTTCCGCCATACCGCGTTGCGTTTTCTTGCAATACACAAAGTATTCCTGCGAAAACGCGCCTTGTCTGGCGAAAAAATCCCTCGCCCACCCAGCATCTTCGGCTGTGCATACAGGTTCTTACTGCTTGTTGGTTTTCGCGCTCCTGGCGGACAGGAAAATGCTCATGTGCCGGCCCTCCAGCTTGGGCTCCTTGTCCAGCACCGCCAGCTCGGCGCACTGCTCGGCGAAGTCCAGCAGCAGCTTGCGGCCGATGTCGGTGTGGGCCATCTCCCGCCCCCGGAAGCGGACGGTCACCTTCACCCGGTTCCCCTCGCCGAGGAACTTCTGGGCGTTGCGCAGCTTGGTGTTGAAGTCGCCGATGTCGATGCCGGGGGACATCCGCACCTCTTTGACCTCCACCACGTGCTGGTTCTTTTTGGCTTCCTTCTCCCGCTTGGACTGCTCGAACTTGAACTTGCCGTAGTCCATGAGCTTGCACACGGGGGGGACGGCGGTGGGAGAGATCTTCACCAGGTCCAGCCCCGCCTCGTCGGCGCGTGCCTGGGCCTCCCGGGCGGACATGACGCCCAGCTGCGCGCCGTCTGCGCCGATCAGGCGCACCTCCCGGTCGCGGATTTCCTCGTTGATCTGATGAGCCGTACTTGCTATGGTCACGCACCTCCTCAAAAACGTCAAAACGTGAGCGCGAAGGCACCCACGTCCACAACAAGCCGACGCCCCAAGGCGGACAGCTCACCATGTAAACCCCTTCGCCCGCGGCTGGGGGTGAGGACGGCGGTGCCGTTCCTGCTTCCTTTTGCCCAAGTATCATACCAGATGGGGAGGCGTTTGTCAACTGCTTTTTCAAAAAGACGGCACCCTTCTGTAGGGGCGCACATTGTGCGCCCGCCGTATCTTCACCGCACCCGCCGCTTCTTTGTGCGTCCGCCGTTTCTTCTCCGCATCCACCGTTTTTTGCCGCGTCCCGGCAGGGGCGGGCGGACAATGTCCGCCCCTACACAGAGGAGGGTGCGGATGGTAGCGGATGGTAGGCGCATCCCCTGGAGGCCCCCTCATCCGTCATCGCCTGCGGCGATGCCACCTTCCCCCCTGTGGGGGGAAGGCAGGGGGCGGAGGAGGGGGCGGATGTCAGGGGCACGCATCCGGGTTGGTATATGGTAGGGGCCGATGTCCTCATCGGCCCGCGCCCCGGGGTTGGGGCGGTTCCTCACAAAACGGGACGTCGGGTTGGGGCGCGTCCCCTCGAGACGGGCTGTCGGGTTGGGGTGCGTCCCCTCGAGACGGGCCATCGGATTGGAGCGCGTTTCTGGAAAACGGCCCATCGGCTCGGAGCGCGACCCTGGGAAACGGGCCGGTGGGGACACCGGCCCCTACTTGCCGCCCCCGCCCCATTTATGGTATGATGGAGAAAAACCGCGAAAGGAGGCCGGGGCCATGCTGACGCTGCTGCACGCCCGGGCGGGGCAGGACATCCGGGGGGAGCTGCTGGAACGGATGGGGGCCTCCCCCGCCCGCCGCCGCCTGCTCATCGTGCCCGAGCAGTATTCCCACGAGAGCGAACGGGCCATGTGCGCCGCCCTGCCCGCCGGGACGCTGCTGAACTGCGAGGTGCTGTCCTTCACCCGTCTGGCGGGGCGGCTGGCCGACGCCGCCGGGGGCGGGGCCGCCCCCATGCTGGACGCCGGGGGGCGGATGCTGCTGATGTACGCCGCCCTGGGCCGGGTGGCGGACGCCCTGTCCACCTACCGCGCCCCCTCCCGGAAGCCCGCCTTCCTCACGGGGCTGCTGGCCACGGTGGACGAGTGCCGCGCCTACCGGGTGGAGCCGGAGGCCCTGGCCGCCGCCGGGGAGGAGCTGGGGGGCCGCCAGGGGGACAAGCTGAAGGATCTGGGGCTGATCTACGCCGCCTACCAGGCCCTGGAGGCCCAGGGGCGGGCGGACCCCCGGGGCCGCCTGGACCGGCTGGCCCGCCAGCTGGAGGACACCCGCTGGGGGGCGGGCATGGCCTTCTACGTCTACGGCTTCACCGACTTCACCCCCCAGGAGGAGCGGGTGCTGTCCGCCCTCATGGCCCAGGGGGAGCTGACGGCGGCCCTGGTGTGCGATCCCGGGGACGATCCCGCCGGCATCTTCCAGCCTGCCCTCCGGGCGGCGAAGCGGCTGGCGCGGCTGGCCAGGGCCAATGCCGTCCCCGTCCGGGAGGAGACGCTGGCCCGCCCCCTGCCCCGGCACCCCTCCCTGGCCTTTTTGGAGCGGCACCTGTTCGGCCCCCTGCCGGAGACGCCCTGGGCCGGGGCGTGCGCCGCCGTCCGGATTGCCGCCGGGGACCCCCGGCAGGAGGTGGAGTGGTGCGCCGCCGAGATCCTCCGCCTGCTCCGGGAGGAGGGCTGCCGCTGCCGGGAGATCGCCGTGTGCGCCCGCCGGGCCGACGGCTATGGGGAGCTCATCGACAGCGTGTTTTCCCGGTACGGGGTGCCCGTGTTCCGCTCCGCCATGGAGGACATTCTGGAGAAGCCGGTGCTGGCCCTGGTGACCTCCGCCCTGGCGGCGGCGGGGTCGGACTACCCCTATGAGGAGCTGTTCCGCTACCTGAAAACCGGGCTGACGGGCATCACGGAGGAGGAGCGGGACCTGCTGGAAAACTACGTGCTCACCTGGGATCTGAAAGGCTCGGCCTGGACCCGGAGGAAGCCCTGGGATATGCACCCGGAGGGCTATGGCCGGGAGTTTTCGGAGGAGGACAGGGCGTTTGTGGCGTGGCTGGACGAGCTGCGCCGCCGGGTGATCGCGCCCCTGGAGGCCCTGCGGAAGAACCCGGACAAGACGGGCCGGGGCCGTGCCCTGGCCCTGTACCAGTTTTTAGAGGACATCGACCTGCCCACCCGGCTGGCCCAGCGGGCGGACAGCCTGGACAGGCGGGGGGACCGGAACACCGCCGCCCAGTACCGCCAGCTCTGGGACATTCTGGTGGGGGGGCTGGAGCAGTGCGCCCTGCTGCTGGAGGACAGGCCGATGGAGCTGGACGAGTTCTCCCGGCTGTTTTCCCTGGCGCTGTCCCAGTATGACGTGGGGGCCATCCCCGTGTCCCTGGACGCGGTGACGGCGGGGGACGCCCCCCGGATGGCCCACAAGGAGGTCAAAGCCCTGTTCCTCCTGGGGGCGGACAGCGGATCCATCCCGGACTGCGCCCTCTCCCCCGGCCTGTTTACCGACCAGGACCGGGACGTACTGTCCGCCATGGAGGTGGAGCTGGCCCCCCGGCAGGAGGACAAGCTCCGCCGGGAGATGACCATCGCCTACGAGACCTGCTGCCGCCCGTCCCTGCGGCTGTACGTGAGCTATGCCGCCGGGACGGGGGACAGCCGGAAAACCCCCTGCTTCCTGTGGGAGCGGCTGGGCGCGCTGTTTCCGGAGGAGCCGGTGCGGGACGGCGGCGATCCCCTGGCCCGGCTGTCCGCCCCGGACGCGGCCCTGGAGCTGGCGGGGCGGGACCGGCTGGTGGCGGCGGCCCTGGGGGAGATCCCCGGCCTGAAGGAGCGGGTGGCCCGGGTGGAGGGGGCGGCGGGCTGGCGGCGGGGACGTTTGTCCCGGACCGCGGTGGACGCCCTGTTCGGGCGGACGGCGGCCATGTCCGCCACCAAGCTGGACCTGCTCAACTCCTGCCACTTCAGCTATTTTCTCCGGTTCGGCCTGGACGCCAAGCCCCGGCAGCGGGCGGCCTTCCGGGCCGCGGACTACGGCACCTTTGTCCACGCGGTGCTGGAGGACACCCTCCGGGAGGCGAAGGAGCGGAATATTCCCCTGGGCGACAGCGGGTCGGTGGAGCGGCTGTCCCGGGCCGCCGCCGACCGCTACGAGCGGGAGGCCCTGGGGGGGCTGGAGGGGGAGTCCGCCCGCCTGCGGTACCTGTTCGCCCGGATGAAGCAGGCCGCGCTGGCGGTGGCGGCCAGCGTGTGCGCGGAGCTGGCGGCGTCCGACTTCACCCCCGCCGCCTTCGAGCTGGGCTTCGGCCGGGGCCGGGACAAGGCCCTGCCCCCGGTGGAGGCGGAAAACGGCGTGCGGCTGAGCCTGTCCGGGTTTGTGGATAGGGTGGACGAATGGACTTATGACGGCAAACGCTACCTCCGGGTGGTGGACTACAAGACAGGGAAAAAGAGCTTCGACTTCTCCGACGTGGAGGACGGGCGGGGCCTGCAAATGCTGCTCTACCTGTTCGCCCTGCGCCGGGAGGGGGAGCGGGTGTTCGGCCCGGGGGAGATTACCCCCGCCGGGGTGCTGTACGTGCCCGCCCGCATCCCCCTGGTGGACGGCGAGCGGGGCATGACGGAGGGGGAGATCCAGGCGTCCCGGGACAGGCTCCTCCGGCGGCAGGGGCTGGTGCTGGACGACCGGGAGGTGCTGTCCGCCATGGAGCGGACGGAGGGGGGCGGCTTCCGCTTCCTGCCCGTGTCGGGCCGGGGCGGGGGGGACTATCTGGTCACCCCGGAGCGGATGGACGCCCTGGAGGAGTACATCACCGCCGCCCTGCGCTCCGCCGCCGGGGAGCTGGCGGCGGGGAACATCGACGCCGACCCCTACTGGCACAACGCGGACAAGAACCCCTGCCGCTGGTGCGACTACAAGGCGGCCTGCCACTTTGAGGAGGGCTGCGGGGATGCGCGCCGCTACCGCCGGGGAGTGAAGGCGGCGGAATTCTGGGCGTGGCTGGCCCGGGGTGAGGAGGACGAGAGCGATGGCCATTGAGCTGACAAGGGAGCAGCGGGCGGCGGTGGAAAACCGGGGGGGGAACCTGCTGGTGTCCGCGGCGGCGGGGTCGGGCAAGACCCGGGTGCTGGTGGAGCGGCTGATGGGCTGGGTGGAGCGGGGGGAGGACATCGACCGCTTCCTGGTGATCACCTTCACCAACGCCGCCGCCGCCGAGCTGCGGGACCGGATCTCGGCGGCCATACACGCCCGCCTGGCCCAGCGGCCCGGGGACCGGCACCTGCGGCGCAACGCCACCCTGGTGTACAAGGCCCCCATCTGCACCATCGACGCCTTCTGCCTGGACTTTCTGCGGCAGTGGGGGCACCTGGCGGACCTGGACCCCGACTTCCGCCTGTGCGACGGGGCCGAGGGGGAGGAGCTGCGCCGCCGCGCCCTGGAGGAGGTGCTGGAGGAGCGGTACGCCGGGATCGGGGACGACCCCGCCTTCGCCGCCCTGGTGGACGCCCTGGCGGGGGAGCGGGACGACCAGACCCTGGAGGACGTGATCCTGGACATACACAAGCAGGTGCAGGCCCAGGCCGATCCGGCGGGCTGGCTGCGGCGGCGGAAGCGGGACTACCTGCTCCCCCAGGGCATGGGGCCGGAGGACACCCCCTGGGGCCGCGCCCTGCTGGACGACGGGCTGGAGCTGGCGGAGTACTGGCTGGGGGCGTTGGGGGCCCTCCGGGACGAGATCGCCTGGGACGGCCTGCTGGACAGGAATTACGGCCCCACCCTGGAGGAGACCCTGGACGGGCTGGAGCGGCTGCGGGACGGGCTGCGGGCGGGGTGGGACCCGGCGGCGGCCTGCTTCCCCGTGCCCTTCCCCCGGCCGGGGATGAAGCGGGGGGAGCATGACGAGGCGTTGAAGGCCCGTATGACGGCCCAGCGGGACGAGTGCCGGAAGCAGATCAAGAGGCTGGGGGAGCGGTTCGACGTGGGGGCGGCGGAGGTCATGGACGACCTGCGGGCGGTGGGCCCCGCCATGTGCGCCCTGCTGGACGTGACGGCCCGGTTTGACGGGGCGTTCACCGCCCTGAAGCGGAAGCGGAGGCTCATCGACTTCGCCGACGGGGAGCATTTGACCGCCGCCCTGCTCACCGGGGAGGACGGGGGGCCGTCCCCCCTGGCGGCGGACGCGGGCAGGCTGTACCGGGAGATCATGGTGGACGAGTATCAGGACACCAACGCGGTGCAGAACGCCATCTTCGCCGCCCTGTCCCAGGGGGACAACCTGTTTCTGGTGGGGGACGTGAAGCAGTCCATCTACCGCTTCCGGCTGGCGGAGCCGGGGATTTTCCTGCGCAAGTATGAGCAGTACCCCCCGGCGGAGGAGGCCGCGCCGGGGCAGGGGCGGAAGATCCTGCTGTCGGACAACTTCCGGTCCCGGCCGGAGGTGCTCAGCGGGGCCAACTTCATCTTCCGGAACGTGATGACCCGGGCGGTGGGGGAGCTGGACTACACCCGGGCCGAGGCCCTGCGGCCCGGACGGGGGGACCTGCCCCCCGACCCCCGGTACGCCGTGGAGCTGGACTGCGTGGACCTGTCCGCCCTGCCCGATCCTGAGGAGGGCGGGCCGGAGGAGCAGCCGGACAAGGAGCTGCTGTGTGCCCGGGCCGCCGCCCGGCGCATCCGGGAGCTGCTGGCCGGCGGCCTGCCCGTGGGGGACAGGGCGGCGCGGCCGGAGGATATCGTCATCCTGCTGCGCTCCCCCGGACCCTCGCTGCGGTACTACGCCGCCGCCCTGGACGAGGCGGGCATACCCTGGAGCGCGGAGGGGGGCCAGGAGTTCTTCGGCACCACCGAGATCGCCGTGGCGGTGGCCCTCCTCCAGGTGCTGGACAACCCCCGGCAGGACGTGGCCCTGCTGGCGGCCCTGCGCTCCCCCCTGTTCCGCTTCACCCCCGACCGGCTGGCCCAGCTCCGGTCAGTGGGGGGCGGCTCGGTGTACGACTGCCTCGCCGCCGGGGCGGCCCGGGGGGAGGGGGACTGCGCGGATCTGCTGGCCCTGCTGTCCGAGCTGCGGGAGCTGGCGGCGGAGGAGGGCAGCCACCGCCTGCTGTGGCACATTTACGGGCGGCTGGACGTGCCCGCGGTGTTCGCCGCCCTGCCGGACGGGGAGCGGCGGCGGGCCAACCTGATGGCCCTGTACGACGAGGCGGCCCGGTTTGAGTCCGGGGGCCACCGGGGGCTGATGGCCTTCCTGCTCCACCTGAGCCGGATGGCGGAGAACGGCATCCCGGTGCCCGTCCCCGGCGGGGAGGGGGGCGGCGTGCGGATTTTGTCCATCCACCGCTCCAAGGGGCTGGAGTTCCCGGTGGTGCTGCTGTGCGGCCTGGACCGGCAGTTCAACGAGGCCAACGCCAAGGCCACCGTCCTGTTCCACCCGGAGCTGGGCCTGGGCCCCAAGCGGGTGGACCGGGGGCGGGGCCTGCGGTACACCACCGCCGCCCGGGACGCCCTGGCCCTCCGCCTCCGGCGGGAGCTGCGCTCGGAGGAGCTGCGGCTGCTCTACGTGGCCATGACCCGGGCGGAGCACAAGCTGATTCTGTTTTCCGCCGTCAACGGGCGGGGGGGCGGGCTGGCGTCCCTGGCGGTGCAGGCCCAGTGCCCGCCGCCCCCCCGGCAGATGGCCTCCGCCCGGTCCATGGCGGAGTGGGTGCTGGCTCCGGTGCTGTGCCGGGGGGACAGCACGGCCCTGTGGGCGGGACTGGACGGCCCCCGTCCCCAGCCCCCGGAGGACGGGGGCCTGCCCTGGGACGTGCGCCTGCTGTCCGCCGGGGACTTTACCGCCCCGGTGGGACTGGGCGGCGGGGCGGCGGACCGGGCCGGGGCGGGCGTGTCCCTCCCGGCGGGGCTGGGGGAGCGGCTGGCGTGGCGGTATCCCCACCGGGGGAGCGCGGACATCCCCTCCAAGCTCACCGCCACCCAGCTCAAGGGCCGGGAGAAGGACAGCGAGGCGGCGGAAAACGGGGTGGAGCTGTCCCCCGCCCCACCCCAGACCACCCTGCGCCGCCCGGTGTTCCAGGGGGAGCGGCCCCTCACCCCCGCCCAGAAGGGCACCGCCCTGCATATGGTGATGCAGTACCTGGATTACGGCAGGACAGGATCCTTTACCCAGATCGCGGACGAGATCACCCGGCTGGTGGAGGGGCAGTACATCACCCCCCAGCAGGGGAACGCGGTGAATCCGGCGGATATCCTGGCCTTCTTCCAGTCGGAGCTGGGCCGGGAGCTGCGGCGGTCCCCCCGGGTGGAGCGGGAGTTCAAATTCTCCCTGCTGTGCCCCGCGGCGGACTATTACCCGGGAGCGGAGCCGGGGGAGGAGGTCTTGCTCCAGGGGGTGGTGGACTGCTGGTTCGTCCAGGAGGACGGCACCGCCGCGGCGTTGGACTTCAAGACCGACCGGGTGGGCCTGGAGGAGCTGGCGGGGCGGGCGGAGGACTACCGCCCCCAGCTGGAGGCGTACAGCCGTGCCCTGTCCCAGGCGGCGGGGGTGACGGTGGGGCGGAAATGCCTGTGGTTCTTCTCCGTGGGGCGGGCGGTGGAACTGTAGGGGCGCACAGTGTGCGCCCGCCCCCATGACGCCGGGGCGGGGATGGCAGGGGCCGATGGGGACATCGGCCCCTGCGGGTGCGGCGTTGGTTGCAGGGGCCGGTGTCCTCACCGGCCCGCTCCCTATGACGCCGGGGCGTTTGTATGATACGGAAAAGCACCCTGATCCGGAAGTGCTCGACTTCCGGATCAGGGTGCTTTTCGGCGGGTTGGGCCGACGGGCGGCGTTTGCTTGTTGGAAATCGTCCAAATCCCCGCACAAATTAGAGGTCAGCCGGACAGATTATGATATAACAGCCAAAAACAAGGACATGATCTCGGCCGCATCGTTTCATCCCGGTCACAAGGATCTTCCGCGCACTCTTTTACCTTTATTGTAAAGCCAAGCCGCTTATAGAGGCGAATGTTAGCTGTATCTGCGGCATCGACACCAATCGATACCCTTTGATATCCTAAATCCTTTATGTGCTCCATCACGCGGCGGATCAGCTTTGTCCCGAATCCCTGACCACGGAAATCCGCCCTAACCCGAAAAGCGCAGAGATATGCGGTTTGTTCGCCATCTGCAAAATCCTTGTCCTCCAGGTCATAGAAAACATACAGCTCCCCAACCAGCTCTCCGCCGCAATCCAGCGTCCAAAATTCGGCATTCCCTCTTTTTATGCTGCCGCAGAAGAATTTTGCGTTGGAAGAAGCGGTATCCATACGCTCATATCCCCACAATTCCAGCAGCTCATGCTCTGCCGCCCTTCTAATCTTCATGGGGCTCCTCCTCCTAATCCCGCTTTGGATAGTGCCTATGATAGCGTTTCTCTTTTGCGTGATCCGTATATGGATCAAGTATAGCATCACAGGGAGTAAAGTTCAAACGGCAATTCCCTTTTATGCTGCCCGGAACAGCAGGAACACCTGCCCATCCGACAAAAACGGCGGGCCGGGACGATTTTTCTTGACACCAGCGCGTTAAAGCGTTATACTGTCAGGCGTGGGCCTTCGGGCCTGGCTTTTTGCCGCCGTTACTTTGACGGCTAAAAGCAGTAAAGCAACCCAAATGGAGGAATTCAGAATGAAAAAACTGTCCAAACTAACCGCGCTGCTGCTGGCGGCGGTCATGGCCCTGTCCCTGGCGGCCTGCGCCGGCCCCGGCGCGGAAAATTCCCAGCCCCCCGAGACCAAAGGCTCCCAGGGCGAGCCCGCCGGGGGCAAATACACCGTGGGCATCTGCCAGCAGGACCAGCACCCCGCCCTGGACGCCGCCACCCAGGGCTTCAAGGACGCCCTGGTGGAGAAGCTGGGCCAGGACGGCGTGGCCTTCAAGGAGGGCAACGCCTCCGGCGACACCGCCAACTGCCCCACCATCATCAACGGCTTCCTGTCTGAGAACGTGGATCTGATCCTGGCCAACGCCACCGGCTCCCTCCAGGCCGCCCACTCCGCCACCGCGGACATCCCCATTCTGGGCACCTCCGTCACCGACTACGCCACCGCCCTGGAGCTGGAGAACTGGAGCGGCACCGTGGGCGGCAACATCTCCGGCACCTCCGACCTGGCCCCCCTGGACCAGCAGGCCGAGATGCTCCACGAGCTGTTCCCCGATGCCCGGAACGTGGGCCTGCTCTACTGCTCCGGCGAGCCCAACTCCGTCTACCAGTGCGACGTGATCGAGGGCTATCTGAAGGAGATGGGCTACTCCGTCAGCCGCTTCGCCTTTACCGACACCAACGACGTGGCCTCCGTGGCCCAGACCGCCTGCGACGGCAGCGATGTGATCTATATCCCCACCGACAACACCGCCGCCAAGAACACCGAGGCCATCGCCAACGTGGTGCTGCCCGCCAAGGTGCCCGTCATTGCCGGGGAGGAAGGGCTGTGCAAGGGCTGCGGCGTGGCCACCCTGACCATCAGCTACTACGACATCGGCCATATTGCCGGGGAAATGGCCTATGAAATCCTGGCAAACGGGGCGGATATCTCCACCATGCCCGTGAAATCCGCCCCCCAGGTGGTGAAGAAGTACAACGCCGCCAACTGCGAGGCCCTGGGCATCGCCGCCCCCGAGGGCTATGAGGCCATCGCCGCCGAATAATCCCAAAAACCCACCCAAACGGAGGGAACTTCATGGCATTCCTGACTTCTCTGCTCAACTCCATGCCGGGGGCGGCGGCCCAGGGCCTCGCCTGGGGCGTGATGGCCATCGGCGTGTATATCACCTATAAAATCCTGGACGTGGCCGACCTGACGGTGGACGGGTCCCTGGGCACCGGGGCGGCGGTGTGCGTCCTGCTCACCATCAACGGCGCGCCCATCGGACTGGCCATGGCCTGCTCCGTGCTGGCGGGAATGCTGGCGGGGCTGGTCACCGGGCTGCTCCACACCGCCTGCGGCATCCCCGCCATCCTGTCCGGCATCCTGACCCAGCTGGCCCTGTACTCGGTGAACCTGCGCCTCATGGGCTGGGGGACGGGGGCGGGCAAGGCCAACCTGCCCGTCAGCGTGGACAAATACGGCCTGCTGGTGTCCGCCCGCTATGTGCGGGAGCTGGCCCTGAACAACCCGCTGATCCCGCTGGCGGTCTTTGTGGCGGCGGTCATCGCCGCGCTGTACTGGTTCTTCGGCACCGAGCTGGGCTGCTCCCTGCGGGCCACCGGATCCAACGGCAATATGGCCCGGGCCCAGGGCATCAACACCAGCCTGTGCAAGGTGCTGGGGCTGATGGTGTCCAACGCCCTGGTGGCCCTGGCCGGGGCACTGCTGGCCCAGTACCAGGGCTTTGCCGACGTGAACATGGGCCGGGGCGCCATTGTCATCGGCCTGGCCGCCGTGATCATCGGCGAGGTGCTGTTCTCTAAGGTATTCCGCAACTTCGCGCTGAAGCTGCTGGCCTGCGCCATCGGCGCGGTGATCTACTATATCGTGATCCAGTTTGTGCTGCGGCTGGGGCTGTCCACCGACGATCTGAAGCTGCTCACCGCCCTGGTGGTGGCCCTGTTCCTGGCGGTGCCCCACTGGAAGGGGCGGTACTTCTCCAGGGCCGCCAAGCCCGCGCGGAAGGGGGAGAGGGCCAATGCTTGACGTACAGAATGTCTATAAAACCTTCAACCCCGGCACCGTCAACGAAAAGGCGGCCCTCCGGGGGGTGTCCCTCACCCTGAACGACGGGGATTTCGTCACCGTCATCGGCGGCAACGGGGCGGGCAAGTCCACCCTGCTCAACGCGGTGGCGGGGGTGTGGCCGGTGGACTCCGGCTCCATCTCCATCGGCGGCACGGACGTGACCAAGCTGCCCGAGCACAAGCGGGCCAGGTATATCGGCCGGGTGTTCCAGGACCCCATGATGGGCACCGCCGCCACCATGCAGATCGAGGAAAACCTGGCCCTGGCCGCCCGCCGGGGGCGTAAGCGCACCCTCCGCCCCGGCATCGGGCGGGACGAGCGGGAGGAGTACCGGGAGCTGCTGAAGATCCTGGACCTGGGGCTGGAGGACCGGCTCACCTCCAAGGTGGGGCTGCTGTCCGGCGGCCAGCGGCAGGCCCTGACCCTGTTGATGGCCACCCTGCGCAAGCCCGACCTGCTGCTGCTGGACGAGCACACCGCCGCCCTGGACCCCAAGACCGCCGCCAAGGTGCTGGACGCCACCGAGCGGATTGTGGGGAGGGACAGGCTCACCACCCTGATGATCACCCACAATATGAAGGACGCCATCGTCCACGGCAACCGGCTGATCATGATGTACGAGGGGCGGATCGCCCTGGACATCAAAGGGGAGGACAAGAAGAAGCTCACGGTGGAGCAGCTGCTGGCCAAGTTCGGGCAGGCCACGGGGTCCGACGAGGCGGACGACAAGCTGCTGCTGGGCTGAGCATGAAACGGCGGGTGATCCTTGGCCTGGCGTGCGGGCTTTGCGCGGTATGCCTGGCCGGGGCCGGGCTGCTGCTGGGGCGCGTCCCCCCGGAGGACACGGCTCCGGCGGGGGATATTCCCCCGGCCTTTTTTCCCGGCGGGGAGAACTATGTGGAGCTTCAAACGGGAGACGAGTGCTCCGCCTGCGCCGCGGCCTATGTGATGCGGCAGCTGGGGCGGGAGGTCACGTCCGCCGAGCTGTATCCCCGGATACGCCGGGTGCTGGGCTTCGTTTCCGCGGGCAGCGTGGCCGCTCTGTTCCGGGAGTATGGATATCAGGCGGAGGCGTTCCACGGCAGCGTTGAGACGGTGAAGCGGCGTCTGGCGGCGGGGGCGTCCGTGATCGCCTTCGTGAGCATACCCGGCGACACCCACTATGTGGTGATCGCCGGATATGACGGGGAGTTCCTCTACCTGGCGGACTCTATGGCGGAAAATGCCAACGCGGAGGGCGGCTGGTATAACCGGAGGGTCAGCGCGGGGGAGCTCGAGGGGATGTGGCGGACGGCTGTGTACCCTGTGGAGAACGTGTATCTTGTGATCAGCCCGTGACTGGCCCCGCGCCTGAACGTCTGTCAAGTGTCCGCCGGTTTTCCGGCGGGCATTTTTTTGCCAAACCGGAAAAAACCGCTTGACAAAACCCTGTGATAAGCATATGCTTACAACAGAAAGAAAAGTTTAGGAGTGAGGCCCATGACCCAGCGGGAACGGCAGATCCTCCGGTGGATTGAGGAAAACCCCCTGATCTCCCAGCAGGAGCTGGCGGACAAGGCGGGCATCGCCCGGTCGTCGGTGGCGGTGCACATATCCAACCTGATGAAGAAGGGCCACATCGCCGGAAAGGGCTATATCGTCTCCTCCGCGCCCTACGCCGTGGTGGTGGGCGGGGTGAATATGGACATCGGCGGCGTGTCCGCCGGGCCGCTGGTGCCCGCCGACTCCAACCCCGGCGCGGTGCGGATGAGCTTAGGCGGCGTGGGCCGGAACATCGCCCACAACATGGCCCTGCTGGGGGTGGACACCCGCCTGCTCACCGCCTTCGGCGACGACCTGTACGCCCAGCGCATCGCCGCCTCCTGCGGGGAGCTGGGCATCGACATCAGCCGGTCCCTCCAGGTGCCCGGGGGGCGCACCTCCACCTACCTGTTCATCGCCAACCAGACCGGGGAGATGGAGCTGGCCCTGTCCGACATGGACATCTATGAGCACGTCACCCCGGCCTTCCTGTCCTCCCGGGCCCAGCTCCTGCAAAACGCCCAGCTGGTGGTGGTGGACGCCAACCTCCCCGCCGACGCCATCGCCTGGATCGCCGAGCACGCCGCGCCCCCCGTCTTTGCCGACCCGGTGTCCACCGCCAAGGCGGAGAAGCTGCGCCCGGTGCTGGGCAGGCTCCACACCCTGAAGCCCAACCGCCTGGAGGCGGAGCTGCTGTCCGGGGTGAGGATCACGGACGAGGACAGCCTGAACCGGGCGGCGGACAAGCTGCTGGACACGGGCCTTCGCCGGGTGTTCCTCTCCCTGGGCGGGGACGGGGTGCTGGCGGCGGACCACAGCGGACGGCTCCGCCTGCCCTGCCTGCCGGGGCGGATGGTGAACACCACCGGCTGCGGGGACGCCTTCATGGCGGCCCTGGCCTGGGCCTACCTGGAGGGCACGGATCTGGAGGGCACCGCCCGGGCGGGGTCCGCCGCCGCCTCCATCGCCATGGAGAGCGGCGAGACCATCAACGCCGCCCTGTGCCCGGAGACGCTGGCGGCGCGGATGGGCCTTCGGCCCTCTCCCCAGAGGGGGGCGGGCGGCGCGGCGGAGCCGTGACGGGCGGATGGCGCGCCCGTTCTCCGGCACGAAACCCAGGGCGCATCCCCTTTGCGCACCCTCATCCGCCCCCTTCGGGGGCACCTTCCCCCTGCGAGGGGGAAGGCTTTCCGGCCCTTCCAGGCGGGAGGGGCAAACCCCTCCCCTACAGACAAGAACAGAACCCATACCAATATTATCAGGAGGTTTTTACCCATGGCATTGAACAAGTATCTGGACGTATCCCCCGAGGTGGCCCAGGCCCTGGCGGAGGGCAGGCCCGTGGTGGCCCTGGAGTCCACCATCATCTCCCACGGAATGCCCTACCCCCAGAACGTGGAAACCGCCCTGGCGGTGGAGCGGATCATTCGGGAGAACGGGGCGGTCCCCGCCACCATCGCCATTATCGGCGGGCGGCTGAAGGCGGGCTGCTCCAAGGAGGAGATTGAGCACCTGGGCAGGGCGGGCACGTCCGTGGCCAAGGCCAGCCGCCGGGATCTGGCGGTGCTGTGCGCCCGGGGGCAGGACGGGGCCACCACCGTCACCACCACCATGATCATCGCCCACATGGCGGGCATCAAGGTGTTTGCCACCGGGGGCATCGGCGGCGTCCACCGGGGGGCGGAGACCACCATGGATATCTCCGCCGACCTGGAGGAGCTGGCCCATACCCCCGTCATGGTGGTGTGCGCCGGGGCCAAGTCCATCCTGGACCTGGGGCTGACCCTGGAGTACCTGGAGACCCACGGCGTGCCCGTGCTGGGCTTCGGCACCTCCGAGCTGCCCGCCTTCTACACCCGGCACAGCGGCTTTCAGGTGGACTACCGGGTGGACACCCCGGAGGAGCTGGCGGCGGCCTTCCGGGCCAGCCTGGAGCTGGGCTTCGACGGCGGTATGCTGGTGGCCAACCCCATCCCGGAGGAGTATTCCATGGATCCGGCGGTGATCAACACTGCCATCAGCGAGGCGTTGGCCCAGGCCAAGGCCAACGGCATCCACGGCAAGGAGACCACCCCCTTCCTGCTGGCCAAGGTGAAGGAGCTCACCGGGGGGGACAGCCTGGACTCCAACATTCAGCTGGTGTTCAACAACGCCCGGGTGGCGGCGAAAACCGCGGCCTGTCTGGTGAAGTAGAGAGACAGCCCCCGCCGTCCGGCGGGGGCTGTGCTGTCACCAGGGCCAGGGTGGCGGCGAAAACCGCGGCCTGCCTGGTGAAGTAGAGAGACAGCCCCCGCCGTCCGGCGGGGGCTGTGCTGTCACCAGGGCCAGGCTGGCGGCGAAAACCGCGGCCTGTCTGGCGAAATGAAGGAAACCGCCGTCCGGATCGGTCCGGGCGGCGGTTTTTTCCGGTTATCATCGGGGGGTGCGGCGTTTTGTCCGGGGCAAAAAGCTCTTGCTTTTTCCGCCGGGATCAGATAGAATTGGGATGGAAGCATAAAAGGCGGCAGGCCATGGGGTGGTAACGACACCCCACGGCCCTGCGCGAGTGACGGCACCACTCAACACAGCGATCTCTGATCGTACCACGGGCCTATTATATCCGTTTTCCGCCGGAATAGCAAGGCGGGAAAAAACGGGTGAGATGGGTCCTGTGTTCGCGTTGATTTTTTCAAGGCGGTGTTGGGTACTTTGAACTCGACACCGCTTTTTATGTTTCCAGCGGGCCGCCGGGGCGGGACGCCCACCCGTCCCGGGCCGGCCGGTTGGAATCATGCGGGCAAAGCCCTGTGGAACGAAACCGCGGCGGGAGGATATCCTCCCGCCGCGCTGTTTTTCCCTCACCGGGCCCGGCGGCCCGACGCCCCCGGCAGGTTCAGCTCGTCCCGGTACTTGGCCACCGTCCGCCGGGAGATGGGGCAGCCCTCCGCCGCCAGCGCCTCGCACAGCTTCTGGTCGGACAGGGGATGGGCCTTGTCCTCCCCGTCGATGAGGCGGCGCAGGGCCGCCTTGGCCGCCGCGCCCCCCATGTCCCCCCCGGCCCCGCCCCGGGAGAAGAAGTACCCCAGGGGGTACACCCCCCGCTGGCACTGGAGGTATTTCTCCCGGACGGCCCGGCTGACAGTGGACTCGTGTATGCCCACCGCGTCCGCCACGTCCGCCATCCGCAGGGGGCGCAGGGCCTGCTCCCCCCGGCGGAAAAAGTCCTCCTGCCGGTCCACGATGGCCTGGGCGCAGCGCAGCAGGGTGTCCCGCCGCTGGGCGATGGCCCCCAGCACGTCCTGGGCGGCCTGCACCTTTTTGCGCAGGTAGTCCTTCACCTCCGGCTGGCCCGAGCTGGCCAGCAGCTCCTTGTAGTAGCCGTTGATCTGGAAGGCGGGCTCCCCCGCCCTGGCCCGGGCGGTGAAGCGGCCGTTTTCCTCCACCACGAACAGGTCGGGATAGACGTAGGGGGCGGGGCCGGGCTGGTCGAACACCGCCCCCGGCCTGGGGTCCAGCTCCCGGATGGTTTTCAGGGCGGACAGCACCTGGTCCACCGGGATGCCCAGCCTGTCCGCGATGAAGCGGTAACGGCACCGGGCCAGCGGCTCCAGCTGGTCCCGGACGATGGCCAGGGCGGGCCCGTCCACCCCCGCCCGCTCCAGCTGGAGGGCAAGGCACTGGGACAGGCTGTCCGCCCCCACCCCGGCGGGCTCCAGGGTGCGCAGCAGGGCGGCCCCCCGCTCCAGCAGGGGCAGGGGGATGCCGCTGTCCGCCGCCAGCTCGTCCAGGGGCGGGCGGAGGTAGCCGTCCCCGTCCAGGCAGGAGGCCAGGAAGGACACCGTCCGGGCGGTGTCCCCGTCCAGCCCCATCCGGTCCACCTGCCGGGAGAGGAACTGGGGGAGGGTCTCCTCCAGCCCGCCCCCCACGCCGATCCGGGCGATGGGGTCGTCCTCATACTCCCACAGGCCCTGGTAATAGCGGTTCTGGCGGTCGTTGTCCGCCAGCCAGCGCAGGTGCTGGAGCTGGAGGTCCTCCCGCCCGGTGTCCGCCGGGGGAGCCGGATCGGTCAGATCCACCACCGGATTTTCCTGGGACAGCTCCTGCAAATACTCCCGCAGCTCCAGCGCGCCCATCTGTAAGACCTCCAGCCGCTGGATCTGCCGCTGGTCCAGCTGCTGCACCTGTTTTTGAAGCAGCTCCACCGTCCCGTCCCCCCTCTCGCTGTATATGGCGGGTTATTTTTTCCCGAAGGGCCACCAGCCCTTGCGCTCCTTCTTGGGCTCCGGCTTGGCGGGCTTGGCCGGGGCGTCCTGGACCGTCTCCAGCCGCGCCAGGGCCTCCTTGGCCTTCTTGTGGCCCTGGTCCGCCGCCTTCTGGTAAAGCTCCCGGGCCTGCTTCAGATCCCGGGCTGTCCCCGTGCCCTCCTCCAGGCACTGGGCCAGCAGGTAGGCGGCGCGGGTATTGCCCTTGCCGGCGGCCTTCTGAAAGAGCCGGACGGCCTGGGCCTGATCCTGCTTCGTGCCCAGGCCCTGGAGGAAGCACTCCCCCAGGGAGCAGGTGCCGTCCGAGTGCCCGCCCTTGTCGGACCGGGTATACAGCCGCACCGCCTCGCCGGGGTCCTGCTCCACGCCGTAGCCGTTCTCATAGCACTCCCCCAGCAGGAACTCGGCCCTGGGGTAGCCCTGCTCCGCGGCCCGGGCGAACCACTGGGCGGCTTGGGCGTCGTCCTCCTCCACGGAGATGCCGTGGTAGTAGAAGAACCCCAGATTGCACTGGGCCCGGGCGTTTCCCCGCTTGGCGGCCTGCTCGTAGAGGTCCCGGGCCTTGGCCTTGTCCTCCGCCGTGCCCCGGCCCAGCTCGTAGCACAGGCCCAGGGAGCAGGTGGAGGCGGCGTAGCCCCCCCTGTGGCCGATCTCATACAGCCGGAAGGCCTCGTCCATGTCCCGCTCCACGCCGTAGCCGTACTCGTGGCACTCGCCCAGCAGGAAATGGGCCCGGGCACTTCCCTGCTGCGCCGCCTTGCGGAACCACTGCACCGCCTCGCCGTCGTCCATCTCCACGCCGATGCCCTGGTACAGGCAGAAGCCGTAGTTGCACTGGCCCCAGGAGCTGCCCGCCTCCGCCGCCTCCCTGTAGAGGGCGGCGGCCCGGGCCTTGTCCGCCACCACGCCCTTGCCGAACTCGTAGCAGGTGCCCAGGGCGCAGGTGGCGGAGGCGTAGTGCTGCTCGTGGGCCTTCCGGTACAGCTCCACCGCCCGCTCCAGATCCCGCTCCACGCCGTAGCCGTTCTCGTAGCACTCGCCCAGCAGGTGCTGCGCCCTGGCCTGGCCCGCCTCGGCGGCCTTGGCAAACCACTTGACGGCCTCCTGATCGTTTTCCCCGGTGCCGATGCCCTGGTAATAGCAGAAGCCCAGGTTGCACTGGGCGCGGATAAAGCCCGCCTCCGCCGCCTGACGGTACAGCTCCACCGCCTTGGCCTCGTCCTTCTCCACCCCGGTGCCCAGCTCGTAGCACAGGCCCAGGGAGCAGGTGCCCGCCGGGAAGCCCGCCTCGTGGGACTGCCGGAACAGCTCCACCGCCTTGGCCTCGTCCTGTTCCACGCCGTAGCCGTTGTCATAGCACTCGCCCAGCAGCTGGAGGGCCCTGGGGTAGCCCTGCTCGGCGGCGGCCTGGAACCACTTCACCGCCTCCCTGTCGTCCATTTCGGTGCCGATGCCCTGGTAGTAGCAGAAGCCCAGATTGCACTGGGCACGGGCCTCCCCCGCCTGGGCGGCCTTCCGGTACAGCTCCACCGCCCTGGCCTTGTCCTGCTCCACCCCGGTGCCCAGCTCGTAGCACAGGCCCAGGGCGCAGGTGCCCTGGGGGTGGCCCTTCTCGTCCGCCTGTATGTACAGATCCACTGCCTTGACCGGGTCCTGGGCCACGCCGAACCCCGCCTCATAGCACTGGCCCAGCAGGAACAACGCCCTGCCGTGGCCCTGCTGGGCGGATTTGTCGAACCAGAAGGCGGCCTGATCGTTGTCCTCCGCCACGCCGATGCCCCGGTAGTAGCAGAAGCCCAGGTTACACTGGGCCCGGGCGTCCCCGGCGTCGGCGGCCTGCTGGTACAGCTCCACCGCCCGGTCCAGGTCCTGCTCCACCGCCCGGCCCAGCTCGTAGCACAGGCCCAGGGAGCAGGTGGCGGGGGGATAGCCCCCATCGCTGGCGGCCTGATAGAGGCGGAAGGCCTTCTCCTGGTCGGCCTCCACGCCGTAGCCGAAGTCGTAGCAGTCCCCCAGCAGGCCCAGGGCCCGGGGGTAGCCCTCCTCCGCCGCCAGCTCGAACCAGTGGACGGCCTCCTTGTCGTCCACCTCGGTGCCGATGCCCCGGTAGTAGCAGAAGCCCAGGTTGCACTGGGCGGGGACATAGCCCCGGTCCGCCGCCTTCCGGTACAGCTCCACCGCGCGGGGCATATCCTGCTCCACCCCGGTGCCCAGCTCGTAGCACAGCCCCAGGGCGCAGATGGCGGGGGGATAGTCGTCGTCCTCGTCCCCGCTGGCCTGCTGGTAGAGCTGGGCGGCCTGGGCCTCGTCCTTCTCCACCCCGGTGCCGTACTCATAGCACTGGGCCAGCAGGAAGGTGCCCCGGAGGAAGCCCTCGTCGGAGGCGTGGCGGTACAGCTCCGCGGCCTTGGCCTCGTCCTTTTCCACGCCGATGCCCCGGTCGTAGCACACGCCCAGGGCGCAGGTGCCCGCGTCGTAGTCCTGCTCGTGGGCGGCGCGGTACAGCTCCACCGCCTTGGCCTCGTCCTTCTCCACCCCCAGGCCGGCCTCGAAGCACTCGCCCAAGAGGGTCTGGGCCCGGGGATACTCCTGCTGGGCGGACTTGGCGAACCAGGCCACCGCCTCGGCGTAGTCCTTCTCCACCCCGATGCCCCGGTAGTAGAAGAAGCCCAGGTTACACTGGGCGGGGGCGTAGTCCGCCTCCCCCGCCTCCCGGTACAGCTCCGCCGCCCGGAGCTTATCCATTTCGATCCCGGTGCCGATCTCATAGCACAGGCCCAGCTCGCACTGGGCGGGGGGATAGCCCTGGTCCGCCGCCACGGTCAGCTCCCGCACCGCCCGCTCCGGGTCCTTTTCCACGCCGATGCCCCGCAGCCAGCACAGGCCCAGGCTGTACTGGGCGGAGATGTGGTCCCCCTCCGCTGCCCGGGTGAACCACTGGAAGGCCAGCTCCCCGTCCCGGGGCGCGCCTCCGGTGCCGTTGCAGTAGTTCATGCCCACCTTGTATTGGGCGTCCAGATCGCCCTCCTCGGCGGCCTCCAGCAGCTCCCGGAAGGACTGCTCCTTCTTGGCCGACACGTCGGCCAGGCTCTGGATGACCTCGGGATTGATATAGACCATCATTGCGTCCTGCTCCTGCCCTCCGGGCAGGGAGCTGTTTTTTTCCTCCGCCATGGCGTCCGCTTCCTTTCGCCTGCCGCGTCCCGCGGCGTTTTCACGATATTATATCAAAAGGGGCGCGGTTTTACAAGAGGATGGAGGGGGGCAAAAATGCCCAACACTATGCAGCCAGTTAATTGACACGCCCCCCTGGGTGGAGTAGAATCAATACATAAATTTGGCAAAAACATAGGGAAGGAGAGATTACTTATGAACGATCAGCTTGAAAAGCAGGAGGAACAAATGAGCGAGCCGCAGGAGCCGCGCGGCGCGGGAGATGTCCCGCCCACGGAGCACGGCGCGAAGGCCCCGGCCAAAAAGCCCAGGCTCACCAGGAAGGCGGGCATTATTTTGGGGGTAATCGCTGTTGTGGTGGTTGTGGTCGCGTTTACCCTGCTGCATAAGTCCAAATTTGAACAGGTGAGAGAGGAATGCGTCCATATCGCGGGCCAGGTGTCCGGAAGCGGCAACTATTTCACTATTGACACCTACCCGGACTACTTCGATGGTATGGATGAGGCCGTGGTGAAGCTCCTGCAGTCCGATACGCAAAAGAACGCGCTGGAAGCCATCAAATACGCCAATAAGGAATTGGGCTTTAACGACTCCGTATATTCCAAAATGCTGAAAACCTCCGCCCTGATGGGGCGGCAGAGTGAGGAGACGGACAAGTATAAGGTGTCCTGGACGTATCATCCGGACGATGGCCTTGAGGTGACATACGAAAAGAAGTGATTCTCCAGACGGGAGGGGGCGGGCAGTAAAAGGTTCGCCGCAAATATCCGTATTGCAGTTGGAAATCAATCACAGGAAAAGGAGAAATGAACCATGAAAAGACTAAGCGCGCTGCTTCTTACGATAGTTATGTGTCTTTCCCTTGCTGCTTGTGGAGGGAACAATGACGATGTACGTGACGCCCTGCAAGGCACATGGGTCGCGGAATGGACTTTTCAGGGTGTCAACATAAGCAAATATATTATGTTCAAGGGTAATAGCTATACTACTGGTGGTACACGGGGCTCCAAGGACATGGAACAAGACACTGGAACATTTGAAGTGAAAAGTGATACGATTCACTTTATTCCTGACGATGGTTCAGAGGAATGGGATCGTGATTATACCTACAACAAAAATTCAGGTACAATTACGTTGTGGTGGAGCGATGATGTCCAGCTTGAAAAAGGCAGCGTTTATGTAAACTATTAACGATACTTGAAAAACGCGGGAAACCGCCCCTCATATATTCCACTTTTCCAAAATCCACTTTGTTATAATTGATTGAGAAGTCAGCGGGAAAGATTCCTCCTTTTTTCCACAAAAAAAGCGGGTGGGCCGAAAGGCCCACCCGCTCAGGTGTAAGAACCTTACTTGAAGTACCGCTCCAGCAGGCCCTTGAGAGCCTTGCCGTGGCGCGCCTCGTCCCGGGCCATCTCGTGCACGGTGTCGTGGATGGCGTCCAGGCCGTTCTTCTTGGCGCAGGCGGCCAGGTCGAACTTGCCCTTGGTGGCCCCGAACTCGCAGTCCACCCGCCAGGCCAGGTTCTTGGCGGTGGAGGCGGTCATGTTGGGCTCCAGGTCCGCGCCCAGCAGCTCGGCAAACTTGGCGGCGTGCTCGGCCTCCTCATAGGCGGCCTTCTCTGCCAAAACGTCAAACGCCGTACCCGGCGTTTGACGTTTCAGCGCCGGGTTGCTCACATGCCCCAGGGCAGTTAAAACCACGTTTTTCTTTGCCACAACTGGTAATTTTCGCATTGTGGATATTGGGCTTTTTGCCACAAAAAAATCCACAATGGAGGGGTTACAGTGGCAAAGAATGACACGGGTGTTTACCAGCTCCCTAACAAGAATTGGGGCTTTCGCTATGTGCTGATGGTAAACGGGGAACGCAAAGAGGCACGAAAGACAAAGGATGAATTTGGCGCACCGTTCAAAACAAAGCGGGAGGCAATCAAGGCGCGGCAAACTGCTATTGAAGCGGAGCAAAATTCCCGGAGGCCAAAGCCCACGGTCAGAAAGACGGTGGCGGAGGTTTATCAAGAGTATTGCGAAAAGGGGCGGAGCGGCAAAGCCTACAATACCATTCGCAAGCAAGAAAGCCTGTGGGTCAACCACCTCTGTGCGGCATTCGGCAAACGGTACATTGATGAAATCAGCGCGGCGGAGGTCGTAGACTATTTGACGGAACTTTACTATAACCGGGGACTGTCTTATCGCTATGTGGAAAGTTTCTTGAAAATGTTCTACCTGATTTTCGGTCAGGCGTATTCCCGTAACTATCTGGCTGTGGATAGCTACAATAAGCTGTGTGCCAACAAGGACACGAAAATCCACATGCCAAAGCTGAAAACCGATGATGATATTGATATTGTGGCGTTCAGCCGGGAAGAACTTGTAATTTTGGATGATTATTTCCGGGGGACAAACGCGGAAACGGCGTACATGCTGGGGCGGTTTTGCGGGCTGCGTATCAATGAGTGTTTCGGGCTGAAATGGGAGAATGTTGACGTGGAGCGTGGCACGATTTTGATTGACCGTCAAATGCAATATCAGGATGGGCTTATCAAGCTGGTGCCGCTGAAAACCCACAACGCCAGACGGACGATTTACATGTGCGACAAATTGAAAGTGTATTTTCAGGAATTGGCTCGGCGGCGGTCAGAGGATGAAATTCAATTTGCCGCGCTGCGGGAACAGAATCGGCGGCAGATTGAGGACTTGGGCGGCAAACAGACTTTTTCCACGGAGCTTGTCAACTGTCTGCCTAACGGGAAAATTCAGACGGTGAACTCCATGAAATACCCCACGCGGGAAATCAAGGCCCGGTTTCACATTGACTTCAAATATCACCACCTGCGGCACACCTATGGCACGCTCATGGCAGAAATGAATACCCCCACCCACTTGCTGTGCAATCAGATGGGGCATGGCAATATTCAAGTGACACAGCGGTATTATATTGCCGTTTCAAAGTCGGGGGTCAATATTCTGCAAGGCAATTTGAACATGCTTTAACAACTTCCTACAAGAAAGCAGATAGAAACGGCAAGTTTCTATCTGCTTTCAGTATCTTTTATCAAGTTTCGTATCTCTCGGTAATATCTTTCAAGAACTTTTGCATATCCGCCACCACATCGGGGGGACTGATAATCTTTGCCCTTTTCCGAAAACCACATACCCATGAAAAGAATTGGTCGCTTATCTCCACATCGGCGGTCACTACAAAATGCCGCTCCCCGTCTGGCCTGTAAAACACATCAGGGGTTATTCCAAACCGTTCTATCGCTGTGTCCAGCAGCGGGTTATCAAAGCGAATACTAACGCGCTTCTGTTGGCCTCCATACATAGAGAACACACGGCGGGTATACGTTTCCATGTCGATAGCTGCAAAGACTTCTGCGCCCTCCCTTGGCTCATTTAAGGCTGTTACTTCTTTCATACGGTCAATACGATATGTCCGCATATCTTGGGATTTATCGTCATAGGCCAGCAGATAATAGTTACCATCGTTTATCAGTAGCTTATAGGGGCTGACTTTGTAGGTGGCTCCCCTGTGGCGTTCTACTTGGGTATTTTTATCTTGAATTGTGTACTTCAAATATTTGAAACTGATTTTTTGCGGGGGTTTAGGTTTTCCGTTCTCTTTATCAGCCATAGCAGCGTGGATAATACCGATAAGCAATAAAATGTCCTTGCGGGTGGTCTTTACTCTGTCACATAGAAAAACTTCCCTCTCCAATTCCTCGGATTGGTAGCTGCTGCAAAATTGGCCTATTGTGCAAACAAGTTCTTTTGCCTTTTCAGCGGAAATAAACTTTGTAGCATGAACACATTCCGCCAGTAGCCGTAAATCGTCAAATTCAAATTGCCGGGATAGCAAGCGATATTTCCCGCCCTGGCCCCCGTCTATGTCCATACCGAACACATCACGGAGGGCGGCAATATCGCGGTAAATGGCGCGGCGTTCCGCTTCAATACCACATTCGTTTTTAAGATAGTCGGTAATGTCCCCGGCTGTGACGGGGTGGTTTTCGTCTGAATTTTCCAGAAAGTATTTTGCAACGAAAAGCGTTTTTACTTTTTGATTTTCCGATTTTGCCATTCCGGGGGCCTCCCCTCCCTGTGCTTTATATAGTACATCATACCCTCAAACCGCCAATATGTCAATGAACGGGGGCCGCTCATGCAGAGCGGCCCCCGTTCATCATGCCGATATACTTATAAACCGTTGTGCGGCTCAAATTGCATACCCGCGCTAATTCGCTGACGTTCAGACTTCCAGCAGCAAAGGCGGGATAATGGCGGAAGAAGATAGGCGGTATATCCTCGGCGGTGGTCTGCGGCCTCCCTATCTGTTTCCCCTTGGCCTTTGCGTTTGCCATTCCAGAACGGACGCGGGCGCGTATCATGGAAAGCTCCAACTGACTAAATACCCCGGCCATTTGTAAAAATGCCTCGCTCATAGGGTCGGCCTGTCCGTTGCGGCAATCAAGGGTAATACTGCCTATTATCTGCAATCGCAAGTGCTTTGCGCTCACCGTGTCTATAATCTCACATAGCTGCTGTGTGCTGCGGGCCAGTCGGGGAACTTCCAGCGTGATAATACTGTCCCCGGCCTGGGCCTGTTCCAGCATGGCCCGCTGCTGGCTCTTGATTTTGCTGTCCCCGTGTTCGTACTCCAAAAATATCTGTTCTGCTCCCGCCGCTTTCAATTCGCGGACTTGCCTGTTTATGTCCTGTTTGCTCTCATTGGTGGAGCAACGCGCATATCCGTATATCATATTATGTCCCCCTTTACGGGGGCGGGGATTGCTCCCCGCCCTGTGTATGTTACCCGGCAACTACCATTTGCACGTCACAGTCTAAACAAGCGATATTGACCGATTTTGTAGCCCGGACGGAATTTCCGCAACAAGGGCAAATATACTTTCTCGTGCTGGACGGGCGGCGCGGCGGGGTCGTTCCTGTGCCGCTGTGCGTCCCCGTCCCGGTGACTTGAAAACCGCTGTATTCGTTTCTGTTAATCAGAATGTCGGTCAGGCCGTTTTCAAGGATGAAGTCTAACAGGGCTTCGCCAGGGGCGGTATGTGACCAACCGTATTTGTCGCTGTGGGTAACAATCAGGCCGTGGGCCTCGGCTGCGGCCTTAAACTTTTTGTTGTGGTATGTGTTCCCCCGGCTGCAATCCTGTACCCCGTTTTCGTAATTGAAATAGTGTACCATTTCATGTAACAGGGTGGCGGCTACTTCCTCGATGGGCCGCGCCAGCGTCCCCGCGCCGATGTTGATTTCGTGCGTATCGCCAACGGCGGAAACCCATGTATTGTCACGCAGGGAAAAGTGACCGTATGCGCGGGGCGTGGACTGGATGGTGATGGTGGGCCTTGAAAGTGTACCCCCAAAAAATTCGGCGTTCAGCATATCGAACATTTTATTGAGATACCCGGCTACCCGATTATAGCTTGTCAACTGTTTCATTTCTGAAAATCTCCTTTTTATCTTGATTTTGTGGAGCGGGCAAGCTATAATATCTCTTGCCCGCTCCTTTGGTGGTACGGGTGGGGCCTCTTGCCTATTTGCTTTGGTCGGCGGTTAGGCAAGGGCCTTTTCTCATGCGCTGATGGAGAAGCGGCGGCTGGAAACGGCTTTCGTGTACGCCTTGTAAACGTCCGGCATAACCTTTTTGAAAGACGTAGTATCAAACCTGTTGGAGATAACGGAAGTCCAGCGCACGATATACTGTCCAGCGGTCAATTCCTCTGTTTCCCGTTCCAGCATTTCGGCCTTGATAGCGTCCCGCAGGGCTTCGGCCTCTGCTTTGGCTTCCTCAATGACGGTTTCCCATTCGTTCAGCGCCTCGATTTTGGCTACCAGTTCATTTCTGCTCATGTTCAAATCTCCTTTTGTTTTATTGGGGTGTTCCCCTTAACTGATTATTATTTTACACTATTTTCTGTGTAAATACAATTCGCAATTTACACAAATTTCTGTGTAAATCTTTGTTGATATTTTACATTGATTTCTGTGTAAATCTGTGCTACAATAAGGACAATGGAAAAGGGCCGCAATTTTTCAGCGGCCCCCAGATGGGAGGGAATACAATGGGTATCAAATACAAGATTGACATTATCGCCGCTCTGAAAGAAGCGGGGTACAATACCAGCACTTTGCGGAAAGACAAACTGCTGTCGGAGGGCGTAATACAGGCCCTTAGAGAAAGCAAGTACATTTCTTTGCAGAATGTTTCCAAAATCTGTGAACTGCTGGACTGTCAGCCGGGGGACTTGCTGGAATACGTCAAAGAGGGGTAGTGTCCACGAAAAGGCCGCTTTCTTTTCGTGGACAAAATCAGCCCTAAAACCGGGGATATTTACCCCATTTCCGCCGCTGTGCAAGTGTTCACAAAACCATCTGTTTTATTGAACAGGTTCCGCGCCGCTGCGCGGCCTGTCAGGATGGAGGATTGCCCCATGTTTCCAGATACAGACTTGCCCCTTGCCCTTGTCATGGAAGAATTCTTGGATGGGAAAAGAAAGAAGATAGTGACAAGGAAAAAGAAGATACTACAAGTTAGCAACGTCTTTTTACAAGAGATAAGAAGTTGGCGGAAGATTGTTACATCTTCCACCGACTTTTTGAATAGTGTAGGTAAAAAAGACCAGCTCACTTTATTGTTATGTTGATTTTCTTTGCTGCGCTCTGTATTGACTTTCCTAATTGTTCAGCTATTTCCTATCCGTACCGATTAACCTCAATACCTGGGGCCTGTCCTCGCTGCAATCTATACAAGTAACAGGAAATGGCGTTGTTTTGCTCCTTATTTTCTCTGTTCCCTGCCATAAAAGCAAGGATAGGGGCGATTTCACTAAACACGGCTACGCCTCCTTTCTCCACATGGGGGTGTTATCTATGTAAACAGGCGGCAGCTCTGCGCCGTTCTTTCCCGGCGCGGCTTGCCTGATATGCCGTTTTAGGTTTCAATACCTCGGCGGTGGTTGTGGAATTTACAGGGTGAAAATTCTTGTCCTTAATTACCGCTTTATGACTAAAATTATCTAAGTATTATAAAATGGTAATTAAGGACAAGAATTTTTGATGTGTATTTTTCAAAGGTCATACGTCTAATCAAATATTTTCCAGCACATACCGCTTTACACCGACCTCTTTTATCACACCTTTTCTAAGCCGCGTTATCACGTTCTTGGAGTAACCCCAGCTATTCAAATCCGCTGTTGTAAACTCTTGTCTATCATCTTCCAAATGTGAACGAATAGCGGCCCAATCCTTATTTGCTTTTGCTGTCTTTCTGGCCTGTGCTAATTCGGTTTTCTGTTCTCTGTTCCGTTCCCCCAGAACTTTTCCGCTGTCGATGTATTCCACATCTTCACTGTCGAACATTACCGTAAATTCATAATCACCATCAGGCGTTACCCCTTGGAGCGGGAAGTCTCCACAGCAACCGCCCAGCACCCAACCCTGCACCTATTGATAATCCTCGGCGGCATACGTCATGCGGCACACTTCGCCGTTTTGGTATTGGCAGTACATAGCAGGGCGAACCGCGTCCCATAGTTTAGCGTCCTTGCCGCTCAAAAAATCATTGTACGCCGTTTTTATTCCATAGGCCCATAGGCTCCAATTCAAGGCAACACCTTTGTACCTGTTGCCGCCCTTTACCGCCTCTTTTGTGTAGCACCATGTAAATTCTGCGGCCCCGGTCTGCTGTCTGCCCGCACCAAAAGTAGCAATCTTTTTTGCACCATCTACAAAATTTAAGCGGCGTAGCGTTTCCTTTGCTGTTGAGCAATCATCCGATGCAAAGAACGCCAATAATTCTTCTTCATCCTGTTCGTCAACGGAAACTAATTTGTCAAAGTGCCTGTGATAGAGTACATCATATTCAAGGGCTGTCCGCTGACCCATTGTTAACCTTAAAATGTTGTCCGCTGCTGCGCCTTGAAATTTTACTTTTTCCTTGATTTTCTTATAGTCTGCGCCCCATATGGCCCTCAAAAAATCATCCCTTTTATCGTACCTGATACCGCCCCACAAAATTCTGTGGCGTTCTTTGCTGCTTTGTTCCTCTCCATCTAAAACGTTGTCAGCACTCTTTTTTTCGTGTTCCCATTGGATAGGCAAGCCCCGGAATGTTAGCGGCTCGGCGGCTGACAAATTTGTATCTACACTTTCATTTTCGAGCGGGAGTGTCGGATTATCGGCTGGCATTTTCGCTTGCCGCTCTGCCCGTATTCTCTCACCTAATTCCTTTAGCTGCTGGTCAATGTCCGCTTGCCGCTGCGCTTCCTCTTCACTTACAATTCTGTCAAGGCCCATAATGGCCCGCCAGTGATTGTTTGAAAGCGTGCGCTGCCCACTTGAACACTGTTCATTGACAAATTCCCATTTCCTGACACACTGGAATGGCACATATTTTTCGCCGCCGCGCTTGCTCCACCATAGAAATACTTGCGCTGCCAGTTCGTCACCATCGTCAGTCTGAAAAGCGTACCAAATATCATAAGCGATACTTGTCCATTTACTGTCGTTGCAATCTGCTGGAATATCTTTCAAATCTTCAAATATTTCACGCTGTTCCCTTGTCATTTCTGATTTTAATTCATTTTCTGTTTTGCCCTCAATTACCACGCCCTGATATTCGGCATCGTTTCCTAACGCTATTTTCTTTCTTGGACTGTCACCCTTTGACCGCCGTTGACGAGTAGTATTGTTGGCGTTCACCTGTGTACTATTTTTTGGCCTGTTAAATGAAAAATTTGCTTTAATCAGTTCATATAATTCTTGTGTCTTATCCGTTAATCCCTTGGTGTTGTCCCATTCTTCCCACTCATAAATAGGGTGTGGAACATCACAAAAGAAATCAACTTTATTTCGCCCGTCCAGCGTAAAATTCTTAATTGTCCTACTTATAAAACCTGTGGCCCCGCTGCCAGTCAGTAGGTTAATGCTGTCAAATAGTGGCTCCGCTTTTTCCTTGTCAATACCATAAAACATATGAAACCCGCCACTTAGGGAGCGTGTAACCTTATCAGCGAGCTGTAACGCTCCCTTAAAAAATGGAGTTTCTGTGTCTATAGGCTGCTTCTGGCCGTTTTCATCTTTTATTCTGTCAAAGTCTAAGATAAATACAAACAAATCATTGTACTTTGCATTATCAAGCCAAAGAGATACCCTGCCTGATGTATCTGGATGGCTTTTTCTATACTTTGATATTTGTTGATACGCTTCTTCATACGTTAAATGGTAGAACTTGTAATAGTTTGGTACATTATAGCTTAATAGCTTTATGTTGCCTTGTTCGTCGATGTATGCTGGCATTTTCAATTTACCGATTAGAGTAAAGAAGTTATTGTAACCGTCTTGCTGCTTTTCCGCCAGTAACGGAACCGCTGATGTTTCCATGATAACATTCCTCCTTATAGATTTTGACAAGTCACAGATAACGTGTTACTGGCACTAAGCGAAACCGTGGAGGAACAGAGCAGCGCGGCTCCATCATGGAAAACGGCCCCGCTGTTCAATCTGCGACTTGTCAAAACCTATAAAGAAAAAGCGTTGTTTCCCTTACTTTCTAATTATATTATACTACAAAAATTTTTTCGCGGCAAGGAACGCGAATAGCGCTCATTTCTCCTACATTTCAAAACATTCTTGCTGCCTCATGTAAAAACACGTTGCCGCCACGTTCAAAGACGTTGCAGCTTCCTGGAAGATATTGCTTTCACGCCCTGTTTTCTTTCCCTGGCTCGGCGGCTGGCAAAATTGTATCTACACTTTCAATTTCGAGCGGGAGCGGGACTACCCAATACCGCAACGGGGCAGCAGCCAGCAGCCCACCGGGGGATGGTTTCGGGAGAATCTCATTTTGATTTTTCAATGCTGGTTTTCTTGGCGGATTTCCCTCCCGACACAAAATCACGGTGGAAACGACCGAAAACGGCGGACACGGCGGCGGTTATATTTTCCCCACAACAAAAAAGCAAGCGTGGCTTTCCAGTAGCCGCGCTTGCTATTTCTGTTCAAAATATCTGGAAAAGTCGTGTATCACGTTAGATATTAGCGATAACTCTTTTACTTCATACTCATTTAGTGCTTTCATAATCCGCGCAATCTCTAAATCGCGTTCTGTGGCGGGAGGATTGCCGCTAATGCTTTTCTTTTCGGCGGAGGCCCCTAACAAATAGTCAATAGACACATTGAGGGTAACGCCTAAATTGAAAAGTGTATTCAAAGCAGGGGCCTTGCGTCCAGCCTCTATCTCCCAAAGGTAGTTTCTGGATATTCCTATCTGTTCCGATAGTGCTTCCAACGTCAAATTAAGCCGCTTCCGTTCTGCTTTGATTTTGCTGCCCATAAGCGATAAATCCATCTTATTACCCCTCAACTATCTTATTGATAGATTTTACAGCGTACAGCCAGAAATTAAACACGCTAATTGATAGAAAATCAAAAATGCGTCTTGCAATAAGCCATAAAACGGAGTATAATAAATTCCACTGTGCGGCTGATGGCAAGACCATGGCAGAGACACGGAAACAAAATCATGCTATCATAGGAGGCAACTAAGAATGAAGAAACTTTCAGCACTCATGCTTGCGTCGGCTCTGGCCCTCTCTCTGGTGGCCTGTGGCGGCGGAGGCGAACCTAATCCCCCTGTCCAGGATACCCCGTCTAATGCGGTGGAAAATCCACCAGCGTCAGAGAAAATGATACCCGGCAGCTATGCGCCTGTGGGACTGGTTTCCGGAACGGGCTATGAGGTGAACGAAAACGGCAGTTATGACCACGGTGAGGAAAAGGGGACGTATACAGCGGCGGAGGACGGTAGCCTTACCTTCCAGTCAAAGGATGGCGGTTC
This sequence comes from uncultured Oscillospiraceae bacterium, assembly GCA_910585265.1. Lineage (GTDB taxonomy): Bacteria > Bacillota > Clostridia > Oscillospirales > Oscillospiraceae > Enterenecus. The sequence goes on from CAJUCA010000009.1 coordinate 47,979, forward strand.
CAGCACCTTGACCGCTTTCGGCGAATATTACCACACGGCTGTCCAAATGGCGGAAGATACCGAGTACGGATTGGCCCCTTCTTTTGACGAAAGCGGGCATTCAAATCAGACCTTTCAGACAGAGGCAGATGCCACATCCTTAACTCTGGAATTGCACGAGGATGGAAGCTATGTATTTTCTTACAGCAAGACCTCCCCGGTTTTTGATAAATTCTCTGATATTGTCACCTACGAGGGGAGCTACGCTTTAGAGGACGCTGTTCTGAATTTGAGTTACAATGATAATCACTATCCCCTTTTGGTTGCGGATGATGCCATCTATCCTATTGTTTATGTAAAGAAAACCGATACGAATAGTGCGGACGTTGAAGCAGCCCAGGCCGCTATCTTAACTGCGGAGACAGAATCCGCCCAAGACAGATGGTGGACACCGGCAGACGAGACAACCGCTGCTACCGTCACGGCGGCACTGGTAGGCACTTGGGAGTATTCAGATGGATACGGTAACTATCAGTTAACCTTTTCAGAAACAGGCGTTTCGGTTCATATGGATTTTATGGGAATGTCTGCCTTGAACAGTTCAGGGACATACAGCATCCAAAATGGCGCAATCCTGTTGGAATACAAGTCACAGTCAGGAGGTTACACCATCATCAATCACCGAGCAGTTCCCTATACTTATACGGATGGAAGTTTGGCAATCTATGAAATGCTGGATATGATGAATGAAGAAGGGTTGCTGGATGCAACGGCAGACCTTACAGCAATTTCGTCTTATCAATATCAAAAGACCAATTAACCATACAACGAACAAGTCAGGGGCGGCACATCAACGTGCCGCCCCTCTTGCGTTCATATTCCCTTATTCGCCCCGTTCCTCCAAAATTTCCATCTTTTCCGCTTGCCATTCCTTTTCGGCCTCATGCCGGAACATTTCCAGCTCATACATCAATTCTTCATCGGTCATACTCTCATACTCGGCCTTGGCCTGTTCACGCTCGGCTTCTTCATCCTCTGTGTAGCGGGACAGCAGCAGGGCAATCGTGTTGCGGCGTTCATCGTTCATAGTCATTTCTCCTTTTCAGATTTTTGTAAAGTGTATTTCAAAAAGCGGTTTGCTTCTTGATGGTGATTAGCTAACCCTGGCAAGCTCCGCGCCCTCGGCGGGGGCCTTGCGGCTGCTTTCCGCTGCATCGTCCTTTTCGGCGGCGGGAAGCTCAACGGGGAGGACATACAAAATCTTGCCGTTGCTGCTGATGTCAGGGAGCTTGCCATAGTCGGGGAACTGCTGCATAAACCAGCCCTTAGTGAACAAGTAGGGGTTTTTCTGTTGGGCGGCAATTTTCTTGACCGCCTCAAAGGTAACAAGCAGCTCGGCGGCGTTCTCATGCAGATTAATGTACCCCTCCATGCGCTCATAAGTCAGGCCCTTGTTCGCGTTGGCCTTGGAGGGGGAGCGGTGGGTTTTGTGGACAATCCTCATACCGGGGTAGGCCGCTTGGAGCTTAGACAGCGTTTCAAACTCGGGCTTGCTGGGGTCGCTGGCGGCAAGGGCAAAGCTCTTGCTGATGGTGATTGTGTTAGTGGTAAAGTTGATTTTGTACTCTCTCACTTTGATAACCTCCATATTTTAATAAGATTTGTTGAGTGACGGTCTTGTATTAGGCGGCGGGCTTTTCCGCAATTTCCTTTTTACCATACTGCGGATAGGTTTTGAGAAACCACGCCTTGACCTTGGGATAGCTGGGCTTATCTTTGCCCGTTGGTGTGTGGTATACCTTGATAGCCTCAAACGCTTTTACGCCCTCACCGCTGCTGTCCTGGGCTTTGATGTACTTCTCCATCTCGTCCAGCGTCAGGCCCTTGTAGGTGGCCTTGTCAGCGCGGATAACGGCGGTTCTGTGCTGGATGGTGTAGTCCGGGAAATCCCTGTGGAGCTTGGTAAGCTCTCGGTATTCCCTGGTGGAAATGTCGGCGGCGCGGGCGGCAAATGCCTTAGTGATGGTGATGGTCTGCTCTCCGTGATTGATGATGTAATCTTTTTTCATGGTGTCGCTCTCCTTTTTATTTTGAATTTTGTTTTTCAAGAGATTTGTGTCTCTCGCTCTTTTTGAAATTAGTATAACATGGGGCAAAGAAAAACCTGTACTTTAATAACGACATGTGCTATAATGAAGAAAAGAAAAAAGCAGACTTCTAAAAAGTCTGCAAAATCCATCGGCAAGCGGCAATTTTTAGAAATTCCGGTTCGTTTCTTTGCTCGGCTGCGCTAAAACTTGTAAAAAGACGTTGGGTATTGAAGAAATCAGCTTATTTCTTGTTGCAAAGATGTTCGGGCTTCTAAAAACTTGCTCAATTTGTCTGAAAATCCGTTAATTAGGCGCAAAAACGCTTGATTATAGGGCAAAAAACTGAATATCCACATGTGGCAAAATATCAGTGGCGGCGGCGGAAAACTATCCACAAAAACTACCACAACGGGGCTGTGACACACCAAAAAAGAGGGGAACAGGTTTCCCCGTTCCCCTCAAAAAGTGCTGAAATTGCGGAAAAAATCTTACTTGAAGTACCGCTCCAGCAGGCCCTTCAGCGCCTTGCCGTGGCGGGCCTCGTCCCGGGCCATCTCGTGCACGGTGTCGTGGATGGCGTCCAGGCCGTTCTTCTTGGCGCAGGCGGCCAGGTCGAACTTGCCCTTGGTGGCCCCGAACTCGCAGTCCACCCGCCAGGCCAGGTTCTTGGCGGTGGAGGCGGTCATGTTGGGCTCCAGGTCCGCGCCCAGCAGCTCGGCAAACTTGGCGGCGTGCTCGGCCTCCTCATAGGCGGCCTTCTCCCAGTACAGGGCCACCTCGGGGTAGCCCTCCCGGGCGGCGATCCGGGCCATGCACAGGTACATTCCCACCTCGCCGCACTCGCCGTTGAAGTTGGCCATCAGCTGCTCGAAGATATACTTCTTGTCCTCGTCGCTGATGTCGGGGTTGTTCTTCACGGTCTTGGCGTAGATGCCGTACTCATGCTCGGCGGCCAGCTTCATCTCGCCCTCCTGGAGCGTGAACTTGGAGCCGGCGACATGGCACACGGGGCACTCGGCGGGGGGGTTCTCACCCTCATAAACATAGCCGCACACGGGGCAGATCCATTTTTTCATGATAAATTTCCTCCAATTGTTAAAAATCTTCGCAGCCCTCGCACAGGCCGCGGACGATGAACTCACAGCGTTCCGCCGTGAATCCGTATTGCACGCCCAGCCGTTCCACCCAGTCCTCCCCCGGGGTTAGCGGGGGCAGGTCGGCGACCCGGCCGCAGCGGTTGCAAATAAAGTGGGCGTGGGGACGGGTCCGGCCGTCGTACCGCTCCTGTCCGTTCACCGTGCCCACCCGGACCGCCAGCCCCTGCTCGCACAGCTGGGACAGGTTGCGGTAGACGGTGGCCAGGCTCAGGCCGGGGTAGCTGGGCTTGAGGGCCTGGTACACCTGGTCCGCCGAGGGGTGGGTGTCGGAGTTCCGGAGCAGGGCCAGCAGGGCGTCCCGCTTTTTGCTCTGTCGGACGATTGCCATAAAAACAAATCCTTGTACTTGGTGAGAGCTTAATAGGAATAATTCCTGTTAAGGATACTAACACAGTTTGTCCCGTTTGTAAAGACCCTTTTTGAAAAAAGCGGGAAAAAATTTTGCCAGGGACGGCATCACTCTTTCCCGCTCTCCTCTTTTGGCTCCAGGAGGACCACGGGGGTGTCCGTGGCGTTTAAGTACATTTCCTCGCAGTCCTGCTGGGCTTTCTGCATAAGGCTGATGGCCCGGGCGGTTTCGTGCATCAAGTGGAAGTACATTTCTTTATAGTCTATCATCTTTCTCACCTCGAACTCATTATACAATTTATCACTTATAAATACAATGTAAATTTATCTGTTATGAACCTCATAGAATATATATTAAAATATTCTGTGAGGTGATGCGGGATGCCTTTTGAGCCCAAGAAAACGCGCAATAAAGTGGAATCGGCCTATAAAAGCATTTATTTGAAGCAGAGCGTCATTGCCGAAATCGATCAGCTCGCGAAAAAGTACAACACCAGCTTTAATAATATTGTAGTCACCATGGTGGAGGACCGCTTGAAGGAGCTCCGGGAGGAGGAACAGGACTAAAAGGCCCCGGCGAATAACGCGCCGGGGCCGGGGTTTTTGTTGCTTTCTGCCGGAATGTGTGCTATGCTGTAACCGGTGCTGTCTGTATTCGGTAGGCGGTGAAGCCCTCTTTAACAGGGGGCACTTCTTGCCCCCTGATCCTCAGAAAGGGGGGCTGCGATGTGACAACCTCGGAAGTTTTCCAGCTTTGCCTGGTGATCATCGGCATTTGCGGCCTGTTCCTACAGGTATACGGCAAAAAGAAGTAACCGCCCCGGCTCCCAACCCTGGCGGTTACTTCTGTGACCTAACATAGGGGGCTCACCGTCTGCCGGCAGCACCCTTTCTATGTCTTAGTATAACCGGATACCGGAAGATTGTCAAGGCCCCGGCGCGTCACGCGCCGGGGCCTCCCCTTACCCGCCGAAGCTCCGCAAAAGCTCCTCCCACCACTCGATGATCCGGAATCTCAGCACATATCCCCCGTCCTGCCCGGTGATCAGCGACACCTGATCCTCCGACAGCACCCCTCCGGCGGCGGTCTCCACGCTCTCCTCCGTCACCGAGCCCAGGCACAGGGGCGGGAACACCACGCACCACCAGTTGCGGCCCTCCCCCGCCCCGATGGTCACCCGCAGGGCGCGGTACTGCCCCGCCGGGAGGGAAAAGCCGTCGTAAGCCTTGGTGGGGAACCATTGATCCGTGATCTCCGCCGCCACGGGGAGGGAACAGCCCGCCGCCGCCAGAGCGTCCGCCCCGGCCTGGGCCAGCTCATCCAGCCGCCCGGAGAGGACGGCCTCGGCCTGGGCCCGGTGGGACACGCCCTCCAGCAGGCGGGACGCCTCCGCCAGCACCGCGTCCCGGGCCAGCAGCTTCAGGGCCTGGTCCGCCTCCGAGTCCGAGTGGGCCACCACATGGAGCCGGAGCACCTGGCCCGCCAGCGCGCTCTCGCTGGCGGACGCCCACACGCCCAGGGTGAGGGTGATCCCGAAGGCCAGCAGCAGGGCCGCCTCCCAGCGGCGCAGCCTGTGAGTGAAGCAAGAAGTCATAAAAAGCACCGTCCTTATGTACCGTTGGAGGCTCTTGGCCCTCTCCCCGCCCTTCGGCGGGGGGAGGGCTTCCTGTGCCCCGTGACAGGTACAGTATGGACGGCGCGCTTGGCTTTTATACCTCCGGTACGGCGGGCCGGCAGACAAACACGTCCCGGAAGCTCTCCCGGAGGAGGGAGAAGGCGTCCTGGGCGGCGTCCGACCTCTCGAACAGGCCGAACACGCTGGGGCCGCTGCCCGACATGGACGCGCCCAGCGCGCCCCGGTCGATGAGGGCGGCCTTGATGGCGGCGATCTCGGCGGCGGGGCGGCGTTCCACCACGTCCTCGAACACGTTGTACATACGCCGGGCCACCCCCGCCAGATCCCCGGCCTTTAGGGCGGCGAGAACCCCCTGGGTGTCCGGGCGGCGGACGATCTTCCGCACGTTCACCCGTCCAAAGAGCTGGGGGGTGGAGATGGAGAAGGGGGGCTTGCAGATGACGATATGGCAGGGGGGCAGGGCGGGCAGCGGGGTGAGCCGCTCCCCCCGGCCCTCCGCCAGGGCGGTGCCCCCCAGGACGCAGAAGGGCACGTCGGAGCCTGCCCGCGCCCCGATCTCCGCCAGCTCCTCCAAGGACAGCCCCGCCCCGGTAAGGGCGTTCATGGCCCGGAGGACGGCGGCGGCGTCCGCGCTCCCCCCCGCCAGCCCCGCGCACACCGGCACCCGCTTGCGGATGCTCACGTCCACCTCCCCGCCCAGCCCGGTGGCCTGCCGAAAGACGGCGGCGGCTACCTGGGCCAGGTTTTTGTTCCCGGTGGGCAGGAAGCGCAGGTCGGCCACCGCGTCCCCCTCGGGGCCTTTGGCGGGGGCCACGGTGAGCTGGTCCGCCAGGGTGACGGCCTGCATCACCATTTGCAGCTCGTGATAGCCATCCTCCCGCTTGCGGAGGATATCCAGGGTCAGGTTGATTTTCGCGTTGGCGGTCAGTTCCATGTCGTGCTCCTTTTCATACATCAAAACAGCGGCTTATGTTCCAGCGCGGCGGACGCTGCCGCCGCCATCGCCCCCCGGTCCAGGGGGCGGTTCAGAAAGTGCTCCAGGGCCAGCACCGCCTGCCACACCAGCATGGGCAGGCCGTTCATGGCCCGCAGCCCCCGGCGGCGGGCCTGGGCGAGCAGCTCCGTCTCCGCCGGGTGGTAGATGAGATCGAACACCGCCCCATGGGGGGGCAGGGCGTCCAGGAAGGAGAAGCCCTCGAACTGGCGGGGGCACCCCTCCATCCCCAGGCTGGTGCAGTTCACCAGCAGATCCGCCCCCCGGCACAGCCGCTCCAGGGTGTCCGGATCGAAGGGCGCGGGGGTCAGGCGGGGGTGCCGGGCGCACAGCTCCCCGGCCCGCTTCAGGGTGCGGTTGCAGACCCGCACCCGCTCCGCCCCGGCCTGGGCCAAGGCCAGGGCCACCGCCTTGGCCGCGCCCCCCGCCCCCAGCAGGGTGACGGTGCTTCCGGCGGGGTCAAAGCCCAGCACCTCCCCCAGGGCGGACAAGGCCCCGGCCCCGTCGGTGTTGAAGCCCACCCACGCCCCCTCCCGCAGGCAGACGGTGTTTACCGCCCCGGTGAGGCGGGCGGCGGGGTCGATGCCGTCCAGCAGGGGGAGTAAGTCCTCCTTGTGGGGCATGGTGGCGTTGAAGCCCGCCACCCCGTGGTTCCGGGCCCAGCGCAGGTAGTCCGGCAGCTCCCCCCGGCGCACCACCCGGGCGTCATAGGCCGCGTCCAGCCCCAGGGCGGACAGCATGGCCCCGTGGAGGACGGGGGACTTGGAGTGGAGCACCGGATCGCCGATGACCTGGAGCCTCATCCTCTGCCCTCCAGAAAGTGGTCCATGGCCATGAGGTAGCCGTCAAACCCGTGGCCGTAGAGCTGGCCCACGCAGGCGGGGGCGGTGACGGACACCGCCCGGAAGGGCTCCCGCTGGTCGATGTGGCTGATGTGCACCTCGTAGGCGGGCACGTCCACCGCCTTCAGCGCGTCCAAGATGGCGTAGCTGTAGTGGGTGTAGGCGGCGGGGTTGATGATGATGGCGTCATACACCCCGTCGGCGGCGTGGATGGCGTCGATGATGGCCCCCTCGTGGTTGGACTGGAAGCAGTCCGCCGTGGATTGGTGGGCGGCGGCGTGCTCCCGGATGCGGGCGCACAGGGCCTCGTAGCTCTGATCGCCGTAGATTCCCGGCTCCCGCCTGCCCAGCAGGTTCAGGTTGGGGCCGTTGATAATGAGGAATTTCATGACTGGGACACCTCCAAATAAATGGTGGAAATCAGGCGTTCAGCCTCCTGGGGGCCGTCCCCGCAGGGGATGATATAGTCCGCCCAGCGGCGGTAAACGGGGGCGCGCCGCTCATAGCGTTGGAGGAAGTCCTCCCGCCCCCCCTGGGCCAGGGGACGGCCCGACAGGTCCAGCCCGTCATAGGTCTCCCCCGGGTCCCGGTCCAGCCAGAACACCAGGCCGTTTTCCTTCAGGGCGGCGATGGCCTCCGCCTGGAGGGGCAGGCCGCCGCCGCAGGCGATCACCAGCCCTCGCCGCCGGGACAGCTCCCAGCACAGCTCCAGCTCCATGGCCCGGAAGGCGGGCTCCCCGTCCCGGGCGAATATATCCGGGATGGAGCGTCCCTGCCGCGCCTCAATGAGGGCGTCGGTGTCCGCCGGCTCCCGGCCCAGCCGTTGGGCCAGCAGACGGCCCACGGTGGTCTTGCCGCAGCCCATCATGCCGATGAGAACGATATTCCGTTCCATGGTATGCTCCTTTCGGCCTTCTCCCTTCCAGGGAGGAGGCGGCACGGCGAAGCCGTGACGGAGGAGGACACGCCTAACGTCCGCCCCCTCACCCGTCAGCCTTCGGCCGGCACCCTCCCCCCTGTGGGGGGAGGGCTTAGTCCGCCCCTTTACAGGTTGGACGGGAACCAGCCCAGCACCCGGAACTCCCCGGTGGTCTGGGCCAGCTCGTGGAGGGCGTCGCCGACCGCCGGATCATCGGGCTGTCCGGTGAACTCCAGGAAGAACAGATACTCCCAGCTCCGCTCCGGCAGGGGCCGGGATTCCAGCTTCACCAGGTTCAGCCCGTGGAGGTTGAACACGGTGAGGATCTCGTGGAGGGACCCGGCCTCGTGGGGCAGGACGAACAGGGTGCTGATCTTGTCCGCGCCGGGGCGCAGCTCCAGCCGGGGGGACACCACCACGAACCGGGTGGTGTTCCGGCTGTTGTGGTTGATGCCCCGGGCCAGTATGTCCAGGCCGTAGATCTCCGCCGCCCGGGCGGAGCAGACGGCGGCGCGGGTGAGGTCGCCGCTGTCCGCCACCAGCTTGGCGGAGCCCGCCGTGTCCGCCTGGGGCACCTGCTTCCAGGCGGGGTGGGCGTTCAGGAACCGCTCGCACTGAAACAGGCCCTGCTCGTGGGAGTAGACGTGGGTGATGGTGTCCAGCGAGGCCCCCGGCAGGGCCATGAGGCAGTGCTCCACCTTCACCGTGGTCTCCCCCACCATGTAGCATTCGTACTGGGTGAGCAGGTCGTAGATCTGCCGGATGGCCCCGGTGGAGCTGTTCTCGATGGGCAGGACGGCGTAGTCCGCCCGCCCCTCCCGCAGGGCCAGGAAGCAGTCCTCAAACTGCTCCAGCCCGGCGGCGTTTGCCGGGGGGCCGAAGAAGTCCAGGGCGGCCTGCTCGCTGTACGCCCCCGGCTCCCCCTGGTACACCACCCGGGGGGCGGGTACGGGCCGGCGGGCATTGTCCCGGGCCTCCCGCCAGCGCAGGACGCCGGGGTTGTCCGCCCCCTGGCCCATCAGATCCCGCTGCTGCCGCCGGGACAGGGCCATCACCGTCTGGTACAGGGTGATGACGGCGGGGCGCAGCTCCTCCCCCGCCAGCTCCCCCTTGTTTTGGAGCACCTGCCGCTCCCGGGCCTGGTCCAGCACCGGGATGCCCCGCTCCCGCTTGTATTGGCCCACCCGGGCCGTCACGTCCATCCGGCGGCGGAACAGCTCCACCATCTGCCGGTCGATGGCGTCAATCTCCCCCCGCAGGTCCTGCAAGCCGTCCATCAGCGGTATTCCTCCCTCAGCTCCCTATAGTGCTCCGCGCCGGGGCGCAGTCCGGCCATCTCCTCCGGGGTAAGGGGCCGGACCACCTTGGCCGGATTGCCCAGCACCAGGGTGCCGTCGGGCGCGTCCAGCTTCCCGGTGACCAGCGCGCCCGCCCCCACGATGCAGTGTTTGCCCACCCGCGCGCCGTTGAGGAGGATGGCCCCCATGCCGATGGTGGAGCTGTCCCCCACGGTGCAGCCGTGGACGATGGCCCCGTGGCCCACGGTGACGTACTCCCCCAGGGTGGTGGGGAACTTGTCCGAGTGGAGGATGGCCCCGTCCTGGATGTTGCAGCCCGCCCCCACGGTGATGGGCTGTCCGTCCCCCCGGAGGACGGCGTTGAACCACACCGAGCAGCCGGGGCCGAAGGACACGTTCCCCACCACCGCCGCGCCGGGGAGAATGACCACGTTTTCATCGCTTTGACGCAGATTTTTTAAGTCCATAATCATCACCCAATGAAAAAGAGTAGGGGAGGGGCTTGCCCCTCCCGCGGGGCGGATCTGCACGAGGGGAAATAGAGGGGCAATACAGGCCCTAAATCCCCAGCAGCTCACAGGCCGCCAACGCCGCCGCCGCCTCAAGGACGGGCACCGCCCGGTGGACCACGCAGGGGTCGTGCCGCCCGGACAGCTCCAGCTCGGCGTTCTCGCGGGCCGCCAGGTTCACGGTGAACTGCCGCCGCCCGATGGACGGGGTGGGCCGCAGGGTGGCCTCGAACACCAGGGGCATCCCGTTGGTGATGCCGCCGTTGATCCCCCCGGCGCAGTTCTGCTCCGCCCGGATGGAGCCGTCGTCGTCCACGAATAACGGATCGTTGGCCTCCGAGCCCCGCATGAGGGCGAAGGCCGTCCCCGCCCCGAAGGCCACCGCCTTCACCGCGGGCACCGCGAACAGGTACTGGGAGAAGATCCCCTCGGCGTTGCGGCCGAAGTCGGGGGAGCCCGCCCCGGCGGGCAGGCCGAACACCCCGCACTCGATGGCCCCGCCCACGGAGTCCTGCTCGTTTTTCGCCTCTAAAATGGCCTCCCGCATCTCCGCCCCCTTTTCGTCGCTGAGGACGGGGAAGTCCTTGGCGGCACAGGCCCGGAGGGATTCCCAGTCCTCCAGGGGGTCGTCGTTGACGCCGTAGATGGTGGAGATGTGGGCACCCACGAAAATGCCCCGCTGGGCCAGGAGCTGCTTGGCCACCCCCCCGGCGAACACCAGGGGCGCGGTGAGCCGCCCGGAGAAGTGCCCGCCCCCCCGGTAGTCCTGGAAGCCGCCGTAGCGCACATGGGCGGGGTAGTCGGCGTGGCCGGGGCGGGCCAGATTCTTTGTCCGTTCGTAGTCCCCCGAGCGGGTATCCGTGTTCTCAATCACGGCGCACAGGGGGGCCCCGGTGGTATGGCCCTGGAACAGGCCGGAGAGGATGTGGGGCTCGTCCGCCTCCCGCCGGGCGGTGGACAGGGCGTTTTTTCCCGGGGCCCGGCGGCTGAGGTCAAACCGGACGGCGTCCAGGTCCAGCTCCAGCCCGGCGGGGACCCCCTCCAGCACCACGCCGACGGCGGGGCCGTGGGACTCGCCGAATAAGGCGTATTTCATGGGGGAAGCACCTCCTTGAGAAGATGTGTAGGGGCGGACAATGTCCGCCCGCGGTTTTTCGCCTGCGGTGGGTGGGCGCACGGGGCTTGCTGCCTGCGGCGGGCGGGTGCGGCCGGGGTCTTTCGCCCACGGCGTGCAGGTAGATGCGCCCCGGGTTTTTGCCCGCGGCGGATGGAATGCGGGCGCGCAATGCGCGCCCCTACAGGGGGCGTTACAGCGTGATCCAGTACCGTTCCAGGTCGATGCCCTGCCCCGGTTCGTGGAGGGTATTCTCATACACCCCGCCCGCCGACAGGATGGTACGGCGGCTGGCCTCGTTCTCCGTTTTGCAGGTGATGAGCACCCGGTCAAGGCCCAGCGTCCCCTTGCAGAAATCCAGCGCCAGCCGGAGCTGCTCCTTGCCGTACCCCTTCCGCCGCTCACCGGGCCGGGCGGAGTAGCCGATGTGGCCGCCGAACTGCCGCAGGTAGTCGTTGAGGGTATGCCGCACCTGGATCATGCCCACCAGCCTGCCGTCCGATTCCCGGATGGCCAGGAACTGGGTGGCCTGTACCTTCCCTTCCGGGACCGTGGCGGGGTCCATATAGGCGCGCACGTCCGCCAGCCACTGCTGAGCACTCTCGTTGAACCGCAGGGGGCCGCAGCCGTCCATGGAGCTGTCCGCCTCAAAGCACTCCTGGCGGTAGGCCCAGACCTGGTCTAACTGTTCCTCTGTGGGAATCACTAATTTGATGATGTCCATTTCTCTGTCTCCTCGTGTTTGGGTGTAGGGGCGGACACTGTCCGCCTGTGGTGTTCCGCCGGGTTGGGCGGGACGCGGGCGCACAATGTGCGCCCCTACAGGCCCCGTTCCAGCTTCCCGCCCAGCCGCTCATACTCCTCCCAGAAATCGGGGTAGGATTTTGCCACACACTCCGCTCCGGTGATGGTCACGGGCTTTTCGCACCGGGTTGCGGCGATGGCGGCCATCATGGCGATGCGGTGGTCGCTGAAGCTGTCCACCGTCACGCCGCCGGACAGGGCCTCCCTGCCCTGGATGGTGAGGCAGTCCGGCCCCGCCTCCACGTCCGCCCCCAGGGCGTTCAGGGTCTGGCTCACGCTCGCCAGCCGGTCGCTCTCCTTGAGGCGCAGGCGGGCGGCGTTGACAAGGCGGGTGGTCTCCCCCGCCCGCAGGGCCGCCATGGCCGCCAGGGGGGGCGCGAGGTCGGGACAGCCGGACACGTCGATGTCCACCTCCCCCGGCCCCCCCAGGGGCAGGAGGTGGTCCGCCACGGCCCGGTCGCCCTGGAGGGAATAGGGGTCCAGCCCCGCCGCCGTCACCGGATTGCCCAGAAATCCGGCGGCGTACCAGAACCCGGCCTGGGACCAGTCCCCCTCCACCGCGGCGCGGGCCGCCCGGTAGGTCTGGCTGCCCTGGGGATGGTACTGGGGGGGCAGGGACAGGGTGACGGGCAGTTCCACCCCGAACCGGCCCATGGCCTGGAGGGTCATCTGGATGTAGCCCTCCCCCTCCAGGGGTCCGGCGGGGATGAGGGCGGAGGGGCCGTTGAGCAGGGGCAGGGCGAACAGCAGCCCGGTGAAGAACTGGGAGGACACGTCCCCCGGCAGGCGGTACTCCCCCGGCGTGAGCAGGCCGGAGACGGTGAGCACGCCGTCCTGGAGCCGGTACGAGATCCCCTTTTCGTCAAACAGGTCGAAGTAGGGCTTCAGGGGCCGCTCCATCAGCCGCCCCCGGCCCGTGAAGACGCCGCCCCCCCGCACCGCCAGGGCCACAGGGATCAGGAACCGCAGGGTGGAGCCGCTCTCCCCGCAGTCCAGGTGGGGGAGGGCCAGCCGCCGCAGGGGGGACATGGCGTTGGCCCCCATGCCCTGGACGGTGACGGTGGAGCCGTCCACGGCAAAGCCCGCCCCCAGCTCCTCCAGGCAGCGGAGGGTGGCCCGGATGTCGTCGGGAAAGGCCATGTTGGTGATAACGCTCTCCCCGTGGGCCAGGGCGGCGGCGATGAGCAGGCGGTGGGCCTGGGATTTGGAGGGGGGCGGGGTGACGGCGCCGGACAATTTGGCTGGGGTGATGGTGACGTTCAAGGTGGTTTCCTCCTGACTGTAGAGCGTCTGTAGAGGCGGGGCTTGCCCCGCCCGTTGTGCCGAAATGCTCGTTGTTTTGCGGGAGGGGCAAGCCCCTCCCCTACAATATGCGGGAATCAAGCAGCCCCATGAGCTGTGCCTTGGGCAGCTTATGGGGGACGGCATGGCCGAGTTTGTCCAGCAGGATCAGGGTGATGTCCGTCCCCGCGCCCTTCTTGTCCAGGCCGACGGCGGCGGCGTAGTCCTCTATGGAGCAGGAGATGGCGGTGGGCAGGCCCAGGGACGCGCAGGCGTCCCCGATCCGCTCCGGCACCTCCGGCGGGGTGACGCCCAGGGCCGCCCCCAGCTTGGCGGCGGCACACATTCCCGCCGCTACCGCCTGACCGTGGCTCCATTCGGTATAGTGCCCCGCCAGCTCGTAGGCGTGGCCCAGGGTGTGGCCGAAGTTCAGGATCATCCGCAGTCCGGTGTCCAGCTCGTCCTCCGTGACTACTTCTCGCTTGATATCACAGCAGGTATACAGAATGTGTTCAATGTCCGCCATGAGCTGGGGGCGGGAGGGGCGGGCAGTGAGGAACTCGAAGAAGCCGGGGTCCCGGATGCAGCCGTACTTGACCACCTCCGCCATGCCGTCCATGAACACGGGCAGGGGCAGGGTGTCCAGCGCGTCCGGGTCCATGAGCACCAGCCTGGGCTGGTAGAAGGCCCCGGCCAGGTTCTTGCCGTGCTCCAGGTCCACCGCCACCTTGCCGCCCACGCTGCTGTCCACCTGGGCCAGCAGGGTGGTGGGGATCTGGACAAAGGCCACCCCCCGGAGGATGGTGGCGGCGGCGAAGCCCGCCAGATCCCCCACCACGCCGCCCCCTAACGCCACCACGCCGTCGGTGCGGGTGAGGCCGAACTCCATGAAGCCCTCCCAGAGCTGGGAAAGCTGGGCGGCGTTTTTGCTTTTTTCCCCGGCGGGGACGGGGAACAGCCCCAGCTCAAACCCGGCCCGTTCCAGGCTGGCTTTCACCTTATTATAGTAGAGGGGGCCCACGTTGGTGTCGGTGACCACCGCCAGCCTGCGGGCGCGGGGCAGGACGGCCCGGATCCGCTCCCCGGCCTGGGAGAGCAGGCCCCGCTGGATGGCGATCTCGTATTCCCGGCCCGGCAGGGCCACGGTGAGGGTTTTCATGGCGTACCTCCTTTTGGGGTGAGACGGGCCACTTCCCGCGCGTCCGTGCGGCCCATGAGCCAGTCCAGGGAGACCTGGTAAAATTCCCCGATGGCCAAAAGGGTGTCCCCCCGGGGGGTGGCACCCAGCTCCAGATCCTGATAGCCGCGGGTGGACAGTCCCACCGCCTGGGCCACGTCCGCCTAGGTCAGGTGCCGCTCGCCCCGCAGGAGCCGGATTCGTTCAGAAAACATGAAACTCCCCCTTGGGACGTGGTCATTTTACCAGGGCCTGCGGCTGGGGCTTCAGGCTGCGGACGCCTGCCTGGAGAAGCTGTGATAAACGCGCGTACAGACCGGGCTGGCGGGCGGACAATGTCCGCCCCTACAGGGTGCGGCTCCTTACACCAGCTTCTTCCCCATCAGCTCAACGAGGGGGTTCAGCCTGTCCATGAGGTGCCGGAACTTCTCCGGCGTCAGGGACTGGGCCCCGTCGCATTTGGCGTGGGGCGGGTCGTTGTGGACCTCCACCATCAGGCCGTCCGCCCCCACCGCCACCGCCGCCATGGCCAGCGGCTCCACCATCCAGTACATCCCGGCGGCGTGGGAGGGATCCACCACGATGGGCAGGTGGCTCATCCGCCGGATGGCGGGGATGGCGGACAGGTCCAGGGTGTTGCGGGTGTAGCTCTCGAAGGTGCGCACGCCCCGCTCGCACAAAATCACGTTTTCGTTGCCGGAGGCCATGATGTACTCCGCCGACATGATCCACTCCTCGTAGGTGTTGGACAGGCCCCGCTTGAGCAGGATGGGCTTGGACAGCTTGCCCGCCTCCTTCAGCAGGTCGAAGTTCTGCATATTCCGCGCGCCGATCTGCACCAGATCCACCTTTTCCTCAAACAGGCCGCAGTCCCGGGGGGCCATGATCTCGGACACGATGGGCAGTCCGGTGTCCGCCCGGGCCTCCAGCAGCAGCTCCAGGCCGTCCGCCCCCATGCCCTGGAAGGAGTAGGGGGAGGTGCGGGGCTTGAAGGCCCCGCCCCGGAGCAGGGCCGCCCCCGCCGCCTTCACGTCCCGGGCCACCCCCACGATCTGCTCCTCGCTCTCCACCGAGCAGGGCCCGGCGATGACGGTAAAGCGGCCCCCGCCGCCGATGGGCACGCCGGACACGTCCACCACCGTGTCCTCCGGGTGGAACTTCCGGTTGGCCTTCTTGTACGGCTCCTGCACCCGCATGACCCGCTCCACGTCATCGTTCATGGTGAGCTTGTCCATGTCGATGTGGGCGGTGTCCCCCACCAGGCCCAGGATGGAGCAGCCCACCCCGTTGGTGATCCCCACGGTGACGCCGTGGTCCCGCTCCAGCGCGTCCACCAGGGCGTGGATGTTTTCCTGGCTTACGCCGGGCTTCATGACAATAACCATATCAACAACCCCTTTTCAAAGAAAAAAGCCCATGATCCGCGCAGCGCGGGCCATGAGCTTCATAAGATACCCATACAGGCGGGGCCTTCCGCCCCTCGCTCACGCCGCCCGCTGATCCACGCCGAAAAAGCCGAACCCGGTAAATCGAGTCCAGCCGGAGGCGGCGGCAGAGCTGCGGACGTGGGAGAGGGTCATGGCAAAATACCTCGCTGCGTTTGGATTGGGGACATTATACTCTTTGCCGGGGTAAATTGCAAGAATTTTTTCCGGGAGGCCCTACCCCGGGGGCAGGCGGCCCAGCAGCAGCGCGGCCCCCGCCTGGGCCAGCAGCAGCTCCGGCGGCTCCCCGGCGTAGGGGAGTATGAGCTCCTGCCGCTCCACCGCCCTGCCGTCCAGGGTGAGGAACTCCCGCTGGACGGCCACCGAGGCCCGCTGCCCGTCCAGGCTGGACAGGGTGAGGGTGTTCCGGGGGGCGGGGCCGTAGCTGATGAGGGCGTCCGCCGGGAGGGCCCGGGTGAGGGCCGCCAGCCCACCGGGGAGCAGGGCGGTCCGGCAGGCCAGGGCCCCCGCCCCCGCCCAGCCCGACGCGCCGGGGGACACCACCAGCAGGTCCAACGCCAGCCCCGCCAGCAGGGCCGGGTGGCGGCAGGCCCGCACCAGGGCGGGCAGGCCCTCCGCCAGACCGCTGATCCGCTCCGCCAGCCCCTCGTCCCGCTCCCATACGCCGATCTGCCACATGGCGGCGTCCCCCTTATCGCCTGAAATCCCCCGCCCCGGAGGGCGGGGGATTCCGGGTTAGTAATCTGGGGATAGTTTGCCGGGGGGCGGGGGTTTTTATGCGCGGCGGCATCCCCTGATTGTCACGCTCCGATTGGGTGCGCGGCCGGGCCGCTTTCGCTGCGGCTCCGGCAAAACCCGGTCCCGCTGCGTGGGCCTTGGGCTTTTGCCTTCGCTCCGCTCCAAGCTCCCCTGCGCACCTATCGCCGCGCTTCCTTCCGGTGGGTAAACAGGACGAAATTCACCACGTTGCCCATGATCAGGATGTTGCCGCACAGGTACAGCCACACCAGCATGATGATCACCGAGGCCAGGGAGCCGTACACCAGGGAGTACCGGGCGGAATTGCCCATGAGCAGGGAGAAGATCGCCGACGCCGCCGCCAGCGCGGCCGACGCGGCCAGGGCACCGGGCACCACCGGGGGGCGGGGCTTGTCCAGGGGGGCGGCGAAGCGGTAGAGCAGGAGGATGAACAGAAACACCATCCCCAGCAGGAGCAGGTACTTCATCCACTGCCAGGTGCCGAACCGCTCCACCAGGCCCTCCAGCCGGAACGCCTGGCCCAGCAGGTGGAAGAACCAGTTCCCCGTTACCACCACCGCCAGGGACAGGTAGATGGTGGCCAGCAGGAGCAGGGAGAACAGCACGCTGGCGGCGATCTGCCGCAGGCCCAGGAAGGTGGCCCTGCCGTACAGCTCGTGCATGATGTTCATCAGGCCCCGGACGGCAGCGGAGGCGGACAGGATGGTGAGGAAGGCCCCGGACAGGAGCATGGCGGCGGACTGGTTGGTGTCGATATAGGTCAGGTAGTCCTGGAAGATGGCCAGCACCCCGGCGGGGAGGAAGGGGTCGGCCTGATCCAGCAGGTGGGTGAGGTCCAGGTGCAGCTCGTTGACGAAGGCGGAGATGCAGATGAGGATGGGGAAAAAGGTGAGGATGAGGAAATAGGCCAGCTCGGCGGCGGCCCGGCCCACCCTTTTGGAGAAGTACACGTCCACCACATCGGCGGCAAAGCGGATGGGGGGATGGGCCCGGAGCAGGCGTTCCAGCTTTTGCTTCACGGCGGGGCCCTCCTTCCTGTGTTTCTGTGATCATAATATAGCAGAAGGGCGGGAAAAGGACAACAGAAATTTGTCAGGAGCGGGGCGGGCTTTGGACGGCGGGAGGGAGTCCGTCAAAATTTTTTTGGATACCCCCTTGACAACGGGTGACTATCGTAGTAGTATTCTATTGTACTATCATGATAGTAATACGCGCCCTGCCGCACTTAGGAGGTTATTCCCATGGAGAAGCTGTTTGATTCGGAGCTGCGGGTGATGGAGCCGCTGTGGGCGGACGGACCCCAGTCCGCGGGGGAGCTGGCGAAAAAGCTGGCGGCCTCCGCCGGGTGGAACCGGAACACCACCTATACCGTCATCAAGAAGCTGGTGGACAAGGGGGCGGTGAGCCGCTCCGACCCCGGCTTCCTGTGCGCCCCGCTGGTGAGCCGGGAGGACGTGCAGCGGGCGGAGACGGACAACCTGATCACCCGGCTGTTCGGGGGATCGAACAGCCAGTTCCTGTCCGCGTTTTTCAGCGGGCGGGAGCTGACCCCGGCGGAGGCCGGGGAGCTGAGAAGCCTGATTGAACGCCTGGAACGGGGGGATGGGACATGACCCAGCTGCTGCAAAACGCTCTGTTCGGCACTGCTTTGATCCTGGCAGCGGTCCTGCTGCGGCGGGCCATGGGGGAGCGGCTGCTTCCGGCGGCGCGGCTGGCCCTGTGGGCGGTGTGCCTGATCCGGCTGCTGGCCCCGGTGTTCCCGGCCTCCGGCCTGTCCCTGTGGGGGCTGGCGGGGGCGGGGACGGCGGGTGCCGCCCCGGACTGGAACCCGGCCCCCCTGCCCGGCGGGGAGCTGGGGAATGTGCCCGCGGTCAATGCCCCGGCGGGGACGGCGGTCCCCGCGCCCCAGCCTGTGGAGCCTGCCGCCTTCCCCTGGGAGGCGGTGGTGCCGGCGGTTTGGATCGGGGTGGGGCTGGTGCTGGCGGCCCGGTATGTGTGGAGCTGGAACCGCACCCGGCGGGCGGTGGCCCAGGCCGTCCCCCTGGGGCGGGATGACCCCCGGTACGGCCTCCTGCCCCGGTGCGCCCGCCTGCGGGAGGGCGTGATGGACGGCGCGCCCCTCACCTTCGGGGCGGCGCGGCCCACGGTGGTGGTGCCCCCGGAGCTGGACGGCGGGGCGTTGGAATGCGTGCTGGTCCACGAGGCCGTCCACGCCCGGCGGCGGGATAACCTGTGGCACTACGGCATGGCGGCGGCTCTCATTGTGTACTGGTGGAACCCGGCGGTGTGGCTCATGTCCCGGCTCCTGCGGCGGGATATCGAGCTGGCCTGCGACCGGGCGGCGGTGAAGCGGCTGGGGGCGGCGCGTCGGGCGGAGTACGCCCAGACCCTGGTGGCCCTGGCCACCGCGTCGGACGGCCCCGCCTTCTGCCAGACGTTCGGCCGGAAAGCGGCTGAGGAAAGGATTATTTCTGTGATGAAATTTAAGAAAACTACCATTTTTGGGGTGGTTCTGTCCCTGGTGCTGGTGGCGGGGGTGACGGCGGCCTTCGCCAGCGCGCCCAAGGCCCCGGACGAGGACAGCACTACGTCCACCGCGCCGGCGATTGGGATTCAAAGCGTACAGTTGGATGCGGAAAGCGGCAATGTGACGGAATACACCGTCAACCTGGACGTTTTGAAGCAGAATTTGGATCGGCACGTGGCCGAGGGCACCATGACCCAGACGGAGGCCGACCGGGTCTGGGCGCAGGCCCAGGAGTTTGCCCAGGGCGGCAAGGCTCTGACCTGGTCGTTCCAGGGGGACAGCGGGCTGACGCTGGACGAACTGCACAAGGTCTGCTACCGGGATGAGAATGGGAATCTGATTCCCGTAGACCCGGCCACCGTGGCCAGCGGGTTTATCTTCCCCGCCGCCGGCACCGTGACCTACCACGGCCGGAGCTACAACCGGGCCGACCTGTCGGCGGAGACGCTGGAATGGCTGGACTGGTATCTGGCCCTGTCCGAGGAGGAGCAGCTGGCGGTGAGCTACGAGCCGGCGGAGCTGCGGGGCGGGGAGCTTCCCACTACGGAGGACGCGGGGGCGGAGCAGCCGGCGGCGGAGGGAGAACCCGGCGCCGGCACCGTGACCTACCATGGCCGTACCTTTAACCGGGCCAGCCTGTCGGCGGAGACGCTGGAGTGGCTGGACTGGTATCTGGCCCTGCCGGAGGAGGAACAGCTGGCGGTGAGCTACGAGCCGGCGGAGCTGCGGGGCGGCGAGCTTCCCACCA